>NZ_JACVAQ010000003.1:0-300000 GCF_014851905.1 Pseudomonas sp. PDM14
TGAAACGACGCATCGCCGATGGTAGTGTGGGGCTTCCCCATGTGAGAGTAGGTCATCGTCAAGCTCCTATCCCCAAACCCCCAATCCGAGAAATCGGGTTGGGGGTTTGGCTTTGGGCGATGGAAAAATCTCAGCAGCTTCTGCCTAGGAAACTGGGCGACGCGCCGCTATGATGCCTGCCTCTTTTCGGGGTCAGTTCTGATGCAGAAAGTTTTGCAGATGCTCCAAGATGGTGAGTTCCACTCCGGCGAAGCCCTGGGGAGTGTCCTGGGTGTCAGTCGGGCAGCCGTCTGGAAACGTTTGCAACATATAGAGCGTGAGTTCGGCGTCCCCATATTCCGGGTTCCCGGGCGAGGGTACAGGCTGGAATCACCACTCTCCCTATTGAATTCAGATGCGATCAAGGCCGGTCTGGAGTCTCAGGGCTGGACTTCTTCCGTTCTGGACTCGGTTGACTCGACCAATGCCGAGGCCATGCGGCAAATTGCCTCGCAGCCGGAAGTGCTGCCTCTTGTCGTGTTGGCGGAGGTGCAGTCTGCTGGACGCGGACGTCGTGGGCGCACGTGGGTAAGCCCGTATGGTGAGAATCTCTATTACAGCCTGGGATTGAGCATTGATGGCGGCGATTTTCCGCTTGTTGGCCTGAGTCTTAGCGTGGGTCTTGCTGTTCACGCAGTTCTGCGTGATCTGGGGTGTGCCGATGTCGGGCTCAAGTGGCCCAACGACGTTCTCGCGGGCGGTCGAAAAATCGCGGGCATTCTCATCGAGATCGCGGGGGATCCGGCGGGATCCTGCCAGGTTGTCATCGGCATTGGTATTAACGTCAATATGCGGTCTGGCGAGGCAGAGATAGATCAACCTTGGACGTCGCTGCGTAATGACCGGGGTGTATTGATCGATCGCAGTGCGCTGGTGTTGAGCTTGAGCCGTCAGCTTGCGCGTTATCTCGATTTGCATTGTTGCGAAGGTTTTGCGGCGCTCCAGGGTGAGTGGGAGTCGGTGCATTTATGGCAGGGGGCTGCAGTTACTCTTGTTTCCGGTTTGCAGCGGATAGAGGGGCGTGTTCTCGGGATCGATAAGCAGGGTGCGTTGCGTCTCGATGTGATGGGAGAGGAGCGGCAGTTCAGTGGTGGCGAGTTGAGCCTGAGGTTGCGCAATGATTCTTGAGTTGGACTGCGGCAATAGTCTGATCAAATGGCGAGTGCTCCGCGCTGGCGGCAATGTTCTGGCGGGAGGTGTTGTCGACTCCGCGGCGGAATTGCTGGAGGTTGTTATCTCCGTGGGGGATTGTCAGCTGCATGCATGCCGACTGGTGAGCGTGCGCAGCGAGGCTGAAACGAATGAGCTTATTGCAAGCATCGGGCATGCTTTTGCCATTCCGGTGTCTGCGGCCTCTCCGGCGGGCGAGCTCGGAGGTGTGCGCAATGGCTATGAAGAGCCGCAGCGCCTCGGGCTAGATCGCTGGTTGGCGCTTGTCGGTGCCTATCAGTTGTCTCCCGGTAATTGCCTGGTTCTTGATCTCGGCACGGCAGTAACGTCTGATTTTGTTACCGCTACTGGCGATCACCTCGGAGGGTATATCTGTCCAGGAGTGCCTCTGATGCGTAATCAGCTGCGCACCCATACTCGCCGGATTCGTTACGACGATGCTGCGGCAGAGCAGGCCCAGACTACCCTGGCTCCAGGCCGGTCTACAGTCGAGGCGGTCGAGCGGGGTTGTTCGCTGATGTTGCGTGGTTTCGTGCTGACCCAATTGGACGTTGCGCGAGTACATTGGGGCGAGGATTTTGCGGTCTATCTGACGGGTGGTGATGCGTCGCTTGTCAGTGAAATGTTGCCCCAGGCACATCTGGTTTCCGATCTGGTTTTTGTCGGGTTGGCGCTTGCCTGCCCTTTGTCCTGAGGCTCGCTCATGCGCTGGTTGTTTCTGCTTCTGCTGGTTCTGAACCTCTTCTATTACGTCTGGCATCAGCAGCAGGCTCCATTACGCGCCAAAGAGGTGGAGCCCATGGCGCAGTATCGTGGCGCGCAGCAGGACATTCGTCTCCTTAGTGAGTCGGGCAGGGAGGGTGTGCGGCGTGAGGTGCCGGATGCCGCTGTCTCGGCAGCGACGGAGACATGCTTGTTTCTCGGCAGCTTTCAGCAGGACTCCGCGGCGCGGGAGGTCGAGCAGCGGCTGATGTCTCTGGATATCGGCGCCGAGGTTAAGGCTGTTGATGCGGCGGCGGGCCTGGATTACTGGGTCTATCTTGCGCCGCTGGCCTCTCGCCAGGCATCGCTTCGCCAGCTCAAGGAGCTGCAGGCGCGCAAGATCGATAGCTACATCATTACTCAGGGGGATCTGGCCAACGGCATTTCGCTTGGCATCTTCCCGCGTAGTGATTCTGCGCAAAGTGTCATGCAGCGTTTGCGGGATGCCGGATACGAGCCGCTGCTGCGTGAGTTGACGCGGGCGCAGCGCAGTTTCTGGGTGCGTATTGCGCCGCAGAGTCGGCGATTGGCCGATGATGTTCTGCTTCAACAATTGGCTTCGGACTTCAAGAATCTGCAGCATCAATTAATGCCGTGCGAAGGCGTTGCAACTGACCGTTAGTTTGCATAGAATGGCGGCCGCTTTGCGGGGGAGGCTCCGCAGGGTTGCTGTCAAATAGCGCTAACCTCAAGTTTTTAATGAGGAATTGCTTGACAGTAGGGTGGCATGCAATGACAATGCCGCCTCGTTTTGGAGGGGTTCCCGAGCGGCCAAAGGGATCAGACTGTAAATCTGACGTCATCGACTTCGAAGGTTCGAATCCTTCCCCCTCCACCAGATTAAGCGTGAGCTGCAAGCTCCGCGGGCATAGTTCAGTGGTAGAACCTCAGCCTTCCAAGCTGATGATGCGGGTTCGATTCCCGCTGCCCGCTCCAGTTTGTTGTTTGTGCAAACGTGTTTCGCTCATGTAGCTCAGCTGGTAGAGCACACCCTTGGTAAGGGTGAGGTCAGCGGTTCAAATCCGCTCATGAGCTCCACTTTAACAAAGGCAGATATGCAGATATCTGCCTTTGTTTTAATGGCGGCGTGACTCGCTCAAATATTTGATGGGAGACGGTCAAGATGGCTAAAGAAAAGTTCGAACGTAACAAACCGCACGTCAACGTAGGCACCATCGGTCACGTTGACCACGGTAAAACCACTCTGACCGCTGCTCTGACCCGCGTTTGCTCCGAAGTGTTCGGTAGCGCCCGTGTCGACTTCGACAAGATCGATAGCGCCCCGGAAGAAAAAGCTCGCGGTATCACCATCAACACCGCGCACGTAGAGTACGACTCCTCTGTTCGTCACTACGCGCACGTTGACTGCCCGGGTCACGCTGACTATGTGAAGAACATGATCACTGGTGCTGCCCAGATGGACGGCGCGATCCTGGTTTGCTCCGCTGCTGACGGCCCGATGCCGCAGACTCGCGAGCACATCCTGCTGTCCCGTCAGGTAGGTGTTCCGTACATCGTTGTCTTCCTGAACAAGGCTGACATGGTTGACGACGCCGAGCTGCTGGAGCTGGTCGAGATGGAAGTTCGTGACCTGCTGTCCACCTACGACTTCCCGGGCGACGACACTCCGATCATTATCGGTTCCGCTCTGATGGCTCTGAACGGCCAAGACGACAACGAAATGGGCACCAGCGCTGTGAAGAAGCTGGTTGAAACTCTGGATAGCTACATTCCAGAGCCGGTTCGTGCCATCGATAAGCCGTTCCTGATGCCGATCGAAGACGTTTTCTCGATCTCCGGACGCGGTACTGTAGTTACCGGTCGTGTAGAGCGCGGTATCGTCAAGATCCAGGAAGAAATCGAAATCGTTGGTCTGCGTGACACCACCAAGACCACCTGCACCGGCGTTGAAATGTTCCGCAAGCTGCTCGACGAAGGTCGTGCTGGCGAGAACTGCGGTGTACTGCTGCGCGGCACCAAGCGTGACGACGTAGAGCGTGGTCAGGTTCTGGCCAAGCCGGGCACCATCAAGCCGCACACCAAGTTCGAAGCTGAAGTGTACGTTCTGTCCAAAGAAGAAGGTGGTCGTCACACTCCGTTCTTCAAAGGCTACCGTCCGCAGTTCTACTTCCGTACCACTGACGTGACCGGTTCGTGCGAACTGCCGGAAGGCGTTGAGATGGTAATGCCGGGCGACAACGTGAAAATGGTTGTCACCCTGATCAAGCCGATCGCCATGGAAGACGGCCTGCGTTTCGCGATTCGCGAAGGCGGCCGTACCGTTGGTGCCGGCGTGGTTGCCAAGATCGTCGAGTAATCGGTTGATCTGACTCAGTCAGGCCGGCATAATGGTCGGCCTGACTTCGTTTTAGGCCAGTAGCTCAATTGGCAGAGCGGCGGTCTCCAAAACCGCAGGTTGGGGGTTCGATTCCCTCCTGGCCTGCCAGATTCCTGATAATGCGGATCTGGCATTTCTTTGATTACAGGGTTTTCTCATGAATGCCAAAGCTGAAGCTAAAGACTCACGCTTTGACCTGCTGAAGTGGCTGGTTGTTGTCGCTCTAGTGGTCGCAGGTGTGGTCGGCAATCAGTATTTTTCGGCTGAACCTCTCCTGTATCGCGTGCTGGTCCTGTTGGCGCTTGCGGCTGTAGCCGGTTTTGTAGCGCTGCAGACCTCAAAGGGTCAAGCCTTCTTCGGTCTGGCCAAAGAGGCTCGCACCGAAATTCGCAAGGTTGTATGGCCAACTCGCCAGGAAACAATGCAGACCACGCTGATCGTGGTTGCCGTGGTTCTGGTGATGGCGCTGGTTCTGTGGGGGCTGGATTCCCTGCTGGGCTGGCTTGTTTCGTTGATTGTCGGTTAAGGGTGTCCCGTGGCTAAGCGTTGGTACGTTGTGCATGCTTACTCGGGTTACGAGAAGCATGTCATGCGCTCGCTGATCGAGCGCGTGAAGCTGGCTGGCATGGAAGAAGAGTTTGGCGAGATTCTGGTCCCCACCGAAGAAGTGGTGGAGATGCGTAACGGCCAGAAGCGCAAGAGTGAGCGCAAGTTTTTCCCGGGCTATGTCCTGGTTCAGATGGAAATGAGCGAGGCGACTTGGCACCTGATCAAGAACACGCCGCGCGTCATGGGCTTCATCGGCGGTACCGCTGACAAGCCTGCGCCCATCACTGAAAAAGAAGCGGATGCCATTCTGCGTCGCGTCGCCGATAGCGGTGATAAGCCGAAGCCGAAGACACTGTTCGAGCCGGGCGAGACTGTTCGAGTAATCGACGGCCCGTTTGCCGACTTCAACGGTGTGGTCGAAGAGGTCAACTACGAAAAGAGCCGGATCCACGTGGCCGTGCTTATTTTTGGTCGCTCCACGCCGGTGGAGCTGGAGTTCAGTCAGGTCGAGAAGGCGTAACTGGACAATGCATCCCATACCCCACAGCCGTTGGCTGTGGGGTTTTTTCGTCACTGGGATAAAGGCGTTATCAACCGGGGAGCCAAATTGGCGCTAGAACCCGTAACTGGAGTAGCTCATGGCTAAGAAGATTACCGCTTATATCAAGCTGCAAGTGAAGGCCGGTCAGGCCAACCCGTCGCCGCCCGTTGGTCCTGCACTGGGTCAGCATGGCGTGAACATCATGGAGTTCTGCAAAGCTTTCAACGCCCGTACTCAGGGTATGGAAGCCGGTCTGCCGACTCCAGTGATCATCACTGTATACAGCGACCGCAGCTTCACGTTCGAAACCAAAAGCACCCCGGCTTCGGTTCTGCTGAAGAAGGCTGCCGGCCTGACCAGCGGTTCCGCTCGTCCGAACACCGTCAAAGTGGGCACCGTTACCCGTGCTCAGCTGGAAGAGATCGCCAAGACCAAGGCGGCCGATCTGACTGCAGCTGACCTGGATGCGGCCGTGCGTACCATCGCCGGCTCCGCGCGTAGCATGGGCCTCAACGTGGAGGGTGTGTAATGGCTAAGCTGACCAAGCGCCAAAAGGCTATCGCCGAGAAAATCGAAGCGGGCAAGCAGTACGGCTTCGAAGATGCCGCCAAGCTGCTGGCTGAGCTGTCTGCCGTCAAGTTCACCGAATCGTTCGATATCGCCATCAACCTGGGTGTTGATCCGCGTAAATCCGACCAGGTTGTTCGTGGCGCTACCGTTCTGCCGAACGGCACTGGCAAGACCGTTCGCGTTGCCGTGTTCACCCAGGGCCCGGGCGCTGAAGCTGCTCTGGCTGCTGGTGCCGACAAGGTCGGTATGGACGAACTGGCTGCCGAAATGAAGGCCGGCGACCTGAACTACGATGTCGTCATCGCCTCCCCGGACGCCATGCGCGTCGTCGGCCAGCTGGGCCAGATCCTCGGTCCGCGCGGCCTGATGCCTAACCCGAAGGTCGGCACCGTGACTCCGGACGTGGCCACTGCCGTGAAGAACGCCAAGGCGGGTCAAGTGCGCTTCCGTACTGACAAGAACGGCATCATCCACACCTCCGTTGGCAAGGTCGGCTTCGAAGCTGTCCAGCTGAAGCAGAACGTGGAAGCCCTGCTGTCGGACCTCAAGCGTCTGAAGCCGTCGACCTCGAAAGGCATCTACGTCAAGCGCGTGACCCTGAGTACCACCATGGGTCCAGGCCTGGTCATCGACCAAGCATCGCTCGACGCGTAAGTGATTGGGTCGGCGGAGCGATCCGTCGACCTGGAAAAGATTGGGGTCCCTGCCTGGCGGGGGCTATCCAAGACCGTAGGCGGCGCAAGCCTTAAACCCGGAGAGCGATCTCTACAAGCCTACGCAGATGGTGCTCCCGGTTCCTTACCGAATCAGACACCAAAACGACATCCGGCCTCGGCTGGATGAAACGGTAACAAGCAGGAGTTTTACCCGTGGCAATTAAACTCGAAGACAAGAAGGCCATCGTCGCTGAAGTCAACGAGGCTGCCAAAGCTGCCCTGTCCGCTGTTGTGGCTGATGCCCGCGGCGTGACGGTAGGCGCTATGACCGGACTCCGTAAAGAGGCTCGTGAAGCTGGTGTGTACGTACGTGTCGTGCGTAACACCCTGCTCAAGCGCGCCGTTGCCGACACTGAATACAGTGTCCTCAACGACTCGTTCACCGGCCCGACCTTGATCGCTTTCTCCAATGAACACCCGGGCGCTGCTGCTCGTCTGTTCAAAGAGTTCGCGAAAGGTAACGACAAGTTCGAGATCAAGGCAGCTGCGTTCGAGGGCAAGTTCCTCGCAGCAAACCAGATCGACGTGTTGGCTTCGCTGCCAACTCGCGACGAAGCTATTGCACGACTGATGAGCGTTATTCAAGGCGCTACCAGCAAGCTGGCTCGTACTCTGGCGGCCGTTCGCGACCAGAAAGAAGCTGCCGCTGCCTAAGGCCGCGTAAGCACTTTCAAAATCACATGTTTAATTTGATGGCTGCGTAAGCTGTCACCCCAATACAGGAATTTATAGTCATGTCTCTGACTAACGAGCAAATCATCGAAGCCATCGGCCAGAAAACCGTTCTGGAAGTTGTTGAGCTGATCAAAGCGATGGAAGAAACCTTCGGCGTTACCGCTGCTGTTGCCGCTGCTGGCCCGGCTGCTGCCGCCGCTGTTGTCGAAGAGCAAACCGAGTTCAACGTTGTTCTGGTCGAAGCCGGCGAGAAGAAAGTCAACGTGATCAAGGCTGTTCGCGAGCTGACCGGTCTGGGTCTGAAAGAAGCCAAAGAGAAAGTCGACACCGCTCCTCAGGTCATCTCCGAAGGCCTGACCAAGGACGCTGCCGAAGACGCCAAGAAGAAGCTGGAAGAAGCTGGCGCCAAAGTCGAGCTCAAGTAAGCGACGACCTTGCGTCTACAGCCCGCGCGTTAAGCAACAGGCTGATGGCTGGTGGCAATTGCCACCGGCCTTTTTCCGTTATGGGCAGATGCCGCAAGGCTGCTGTCCATGGCGCGAAAATCCCGCCCTTGGGGCGGCGCAAACCACGGGGTTTGCACGATTTTCTGGCTGCTCCCGCCGGGTGTAGCCAAACAAGCAGGTGACCAAGCTGGGGAACGCTGATGGCTTACTCATACACTGAGAAAAAACGTATCCGCAAGGACTTTAGCAAGTTGCCGGATGTGATGGATGTGCCTTATCTCCTGGCCATCCAGCTGGATTCGTACCGCGAATTCCTGCAGCAAGGAGTGAGCAAGGAGCAGTTCCGCGACGTTGGCCTGCATGCGGCCTTCAAGTCCGTATTCCCGATCATCAGCTACTCCGGCAACGCCGCTCTGGAGTATGTCGGCTATCGCCTGGGCGAGCCGGCATTCGACGTCAAAGAGTGCGTGCTGCGTGGCGTGACCTTCGCCGTTCCGCTGCGGGTCAAAGTCCGTCTGATCATCTTCGACAAAGAGTCGTCGAACAAAGCGATCAAGGACATCAAGGAACAAGAAGTCTACATGGGCGAAATTCCGCTCATGACCGAGAACGGTACCTTCATCATCAACGGTACCGAGCGCGTCATCGTTTCCCAGCTGCACCGCTCGCCTGGCGTGTTCTTCGATCATGACCGCGGCAAGACTCACAGCTCGGGCAAACTGCTGTACTCGGCGCGCATCATTCCTTACCGCGGCTCCTGGCTGGACTTCGAGTTCGATCCGAAGGACGCCGTATTCGTACGTATCGACCGTCGCCGCAAACTGCCGGCCTCTGTCCTGCTGCGCGCGCTGGGCTACAGCACCGAAGAAGTGCTGGACGCCTTCTATGCGACCAACGTTTTCCACGTGAAGGGCGAGACCCTGAGTCTGGAGCTGGTACCGCAGCGTCTGCGTGGTGAAATCGCCGCGTTCGACATCAAGGACGAGAAAGGCAAGGTCATCGTTGAGCAAGGTCGCCGCATCACCGCGCGCCACATCAACCAGATCGACAAGGCCGGCATCAAGGAGCTGGAAGTTCCGCTCGACTACGTCCTGGGCCGTACCACCGCCAAGGCGATCGTGCACCCGGCCACCGGCGAGATCGTTGCCGAGTGCAATACCGAGCTGAACACCGACATTCTGGCGAAGATCGTCAAGGCACAGGTCGTCCGCATCGAGACCCTGTACACCAACGACATCGACTGCGGTCCGTTCATCTCCGACACCCTGAAGATCGACTCCACCAGCAACCAACTGGAAGCGCTGGTCGAGATCTATCGCATGATGCGTCCTGGCGAGCCGCCAACCAAGGATGCTGCCGAGACCCTGTTCAACAACCTGTTCTTCAGCGCCGAGCGTTACGACCTGTCCGCCGTCGGCCGCATGAAGTTCAACCGTCGTATCGGTCGTACCGAGATCGAAGGTTCGGGCGTGCTGAGCAAGGAAGACATCGTCGCGGTCCTCAAGACCCTGGTCGATATCCGTAACGGCAAAGGCATCGTCGACGACATCGACCACCTGGGTAACCGTCGCGTGCGTTGCGTCGGCGAGATGGCCGAGAACCAGTTCCGCGTTGGCCTGGTGCGTGTAGAGCGCGCGGTCAAAGAGCGTCTGTCGATGGCTGAAAGCGAAGGCCTGATGCCGCAAGACCTGATCAACGCCAAGCCGGTTGCGGCCGCGGTGAAGGAGTTCTTCGGTTCCAGCCAGCTCTCGCAGTTCATGGACCAGAACAACCCGCTCTCCGAGATCACCCACAAGCGCCGCGTCTCCGCACTCGGCCCAGGTGGTCTGACCCGTGAGCGCGCCGGCTTCGAAGTCCGCGACGTACACCCGACCCACTACGGCCGCGTGTGCCCGATCGAGACCCCTGAAGGTCCGAACATCGGCCTGATCAACTCCCTGGCGGCCTATGCCCGCACCAATCAGTACGGCTTCCTGGAAAGCCCGTACCGTGTGGTGAAGGCTGGTCTGGTGACCGACGAGATCGTGTTCCTCTCCGCCATCGAAGAGGCCGATCACGTTATTGCCCAGGCATCGGCGACCATGAGCGACAAAGGCATGCTGGTCGATGAACTGGTTGCCGTGCGTCACCTCAACGAGTTCACCGTCAAGGCGCCGGAAGACGTCACCCTGATGGACGTGTCGCCGAAGCAGGTCGTTTCCGTCGCTGCCTCGCTGATCCCGTTCCTCGAGCACGACGACGCCAACCGTGCACTCATGGGTTCCAACATGCAGCGTCAGGCTGTGCCAACCCTGCGCGCCGACAAGCCGCTGGTAGGTACCGGCATGGAGCGCAACGTTGCCCGTGACTCCGGCGTCTGCGTCGTGGCCCGTCGCGGCGGCGTGATCGACTCCGTCGATGCCAGCCGTATCGTGGTTCGCGTCAATGATGACGAAGTCGAAACCGGTGAAGCCGGTGTCGACATCTACAACCTGACCAAATACACCCGCTCGAACCAGAACACCTGCATCAACCAGCGTCCGCTGGTGAGCAAGGGTGACAAGGTTTCGCGCAGCGACATCCTGGCCGACGGCCCGTCCACCGACATGGGTGAGCTGGCACTGGGTCAGAACATGCGCGTGGCGTTCATGCCGTGGAACGGCTTCAACTTCGAAGACTCCATCTGCCTGTCCGAGCGCGTGGTCCAGGAAGATCGTTTCACCACGATCCACATCCAGGAACTGACCTGCGTTGCCCG
Source organism: Pseudomonas sp. PDM14 (assembly GCF_014851905.1). NCBI lineage: Bacteria > Pseudomonadati > Pseudomonadota > Gammaproteobacteria > Pseudomonadales > Pseudomonadaceae > Pseudomonas > Pseudomonas sp. PDM14. Next base: position 10,544 of record NZ_JACVAQ010000003.1, read on the forward strand.
TGACACCAAGCTTGGCCCAGAGGAAATCACCGCGGACATCCCGAACGTGGGTGAAGCTGCGCTGAACAAGCTGGACGAAGCCGGTATCGTCTACGTAGGCGCCGAAGTCGGCGCTGGCGACATCCTGGTCGGCAAGGTCACCCCGAAAGGCGAGACCCAGCTGACCCCGGAAGAGAAGCTGCTGCGCGCGATCTTCGGTGAGAAGGCCAGCGACGTGAAAGACACCTCCCTGCGCGTGCCGACCGGCACCAAGGGTACCGTCATCGACGTCCAGGTCTTCACCCGTGACGGCGTGGAGCGCGATTCGCGCGCCCTGTCGATCGAGAAGAGCCAACTCGACGAGATCCGCAAGGACCTCAACGAAGAGTTCCGCATCGTCGAAGGCGCGACCTTCGAGCGTCTGCGTTCGGCTCTGGTCGGCGCCAAGGCCGAAGGCGGCACTGGCCTGAAGAAAGGCACCGCGATCACCGACGAGTACCTCGACGGTCTGGAGCGTGGCCAGTGGTTCAAGCTGCGCATGGCCGACGACGCCCTGAACGAGCAACTGGAAAAGGCCCAGGCCTACATTTCCGACCGCCGTCAGCTGCTCGACGACAAGTTCGAAGACAAGAAGCGCAAGCTGCAGCAAGGCGACGACCTGGCGCCGGGCGTACTGAAGATCGTCAAGGTCTACCTGGCGATCAAGCGTCGCATCCAGCCGGGCGACAAGATGGCCGGTCGTCACGGTAACAAGGGTGTGGTCTCCGTGATCATGCCGGTCGAAGACATGCCGCACGATGCCAATGGCACCCCGGTCGACATCGTCCTCAACCCGCTGGGCGTACCGTCGCGTATGAACGTCGGTCAGATCCTCGAAACCCACCTGGGCCTCGCGGCCAAGGGCCTGGGCGAGAAGATCAACCGCATGCTCGAAGAGCAGCGCAAGGTCGCCGAGCTGCGCAAGTTTATGCAGCAGATCTACAACGAGATCGGTGGTCGTCAGGAAAGCCTCGACGAGTTGTCCGATATCGAGATCCTGGATCTGGCGAAGAACCTGCGTGGCGGTGTGCCGATGGCCACCCCGGTATTCGACGGTGCCAAGGAAAGCGAAATCAAGGCCATGCTGAAGCTGGCGGATCTGCCGGAAAGCGGCCAGATGCGTCTGACCGACGGCCGTACCGGTAACCAGTTCGAGCGTCCGACCACCGTCGGCTACATGTACATGCTCAAACTGAACCACCTGGTAGACGACAAGATGCACGCGCGTTCCACCGGTTCCTACAGCCTGGTTACCCAGCAGCCGCTGGGTGGTAAGGCGCAGTTCGGTGGTCAGCGTTTCGGGGAGATGGAGGTCTGGGCGCTGGAAGCCTATGGCGCCGCCTACACCCTGCAGGAAATGCTGACCGTGAAGTCGGACGACGTGAACGGCCGGACCAAGATGTACAAGAACATCGTGGACGGCGATCACCGCATGGAGGCCGGTATGCCCGAGTCCTTCAACGTGTTGATCAAAGAGATCCGCTCGCTCGGTATCGACATCGAACTGGAAACCGAATAACACGCACCGCCTATGCGGCACCCGGCCAAGGCCGGGTTGCCGCTGGTCCGTGAGGAGGAAAGGCCTTGAAAGACTTGCTGAATCTGTTGAAAAACCAGAATCAGGTTGAAGAGTTCGATGCGATCCGTATCGGTCTGGCTTCGCCTGAAATGATCCGTTCCTGGTCTTTCGGTGAAGTGAAAAAACCGGAAACCATCAACTACCGTACCTTCAAGCCTGAGCGTGATGGCCTGTTCTGCGCCAAGATCTTTGGCCCGGTCAAGGACTACGAGTGCCTGTGCGGTAAGTACAAACGCCTGAAGCACCGCGGCGTGATCTGCGAGAAGTGCGGCGTCGAAGTCGCCCTGGCTAAGGTTCGTCGTGAGCGCATGGCGCACATCGAACTGGCTTCGCCGGTCGCCCACATCTGGTTCCTGAAGTCCCTGCCGAGCCGTATCGGCCTGCTGCTGGACATGACCCTGCGTGACATCGAACGCGTGCTCTATTTCGAGAGCTACGTGGTGATCGACCCAGGCATGACCACCCTCGAGAAGGGTCAACTGCTGAACGACGAGCAGTACTTCGAAGCCCTCGAAGAGTTCGGTGATGACTTCGACGCGCGCATGGGCGCCGAAGCCGTTCGCGAGCTGCTCAACGCGATCGACCTGGATCACGAGATCGGCCGCCTGCGCGAAGAGATTCCGCAGACCAACTCCGAAACCAAGATCAAGAAGCTGTCCAAGCGCCTGAAGCTGATGGAAGCCTTCAAGGATTCCGGCAACCATCCGGAGTGGATGGTCCTGACCGTTCTGCCGGTTCTGCCGCCGGACCTGCGTCCGCTGGTTCCGCTGGATGGTGGCCGCTTCGCGACCTCGGATCTCAACGATCTGTATCGCCGCGTGATCAACCGTAACAACCGTCTGAAGCGCCTGCTCGATCTGTCGGCGCCGGACATCATCGTGCGCAACGAAAAGCGCATGCTGCAGGAAGCGGTCGACGCCCTGCTCGACAACGGCCGTCGCGGTCGCGCCATCACTGGCTCGAACAAGCGTCCGCTGAAGTCGCTGGCCGACATGATCAAAGGTAAGCAAGGTCGCTTCCGTCAGAACCTGCTCGGTAAGCGCGTGGACTACTCCGGTCGTTCGGTTATTACCGTTGGCCCGACCCTGCGCCTGCACCAGTGCGGTCTGCCGAAGAAGATGGCCCTCGAGCTGTTCAAGCCGTTCATTTTCGGCAAGCTCGAAGCGCGTGGCATGGCCACAACCATCAAGGCTGCGAAGAAGATGGTCGAGCGCGAGCTGCCCGAGGTTTGGGACGTTCTCGCCGAAGTCATCCGCGAACACCCCGTGCTGCTCAACCGCGCACCGACCCTGCACCGTCTGGGTATCCAGGCGTTCGAACCGGTTCTGATCGAAGGTAAAGCCATCCAGCTGCACCCGCTGGTCTGCGCCGCGTACAACGCCGACTTTGACGGTGACCAGATGGCCGTCCACGTTCCGCTGACCCTCGAGGCCCAGCTGGAAGCGCGCGCGCTGATGATGTCGACCAACAACATCCTCTCGCCTGCCAACGGTGAGCCGATCATCGTGCCGTCGCAGGACGTGGTACTGGGTCTGTACTACATGACCCGTGATGCCGTTAACGCCAAGGGCGAAGGTCGCGTATTCGCCGACCTGCAGGAAGTCGACCGCGTGTTCCGCGCCGGCGAAGCCTCGCTGCACGCTCGCGTGAAAGTGCGCATCAACGAAGTCATCAAGGACCGTGACGGCAGCATCACCAAGAACACCCGCATCGTCGACACCACTGTCGGCCGCGCGCTGCTGTTCCAGATCGTTCCGGCTGGCCTGTCGTATGACGTGGTCAACCAGTCGATGAAGAAGAAGGCGATCTCCAAGCTGATCAACCAGTGCTACCGCACAGTAGGTCTGAAGGACACCGTGATCTTCGCCGACCAGCTGATGTACACCGGTTTCGCCTACTCGACCATCTCCGGTGTGTCGATCGGCGTGAACGACTTCGTCATCCCGGATGAGAAGGCGCGCATCATCGACGCCGCCACCGAGGAAGTGAAGGAAATCGAATCGCAGTACGCCTCCGGCCTGGTTACCCAGGGCGAGAAGTACAACAAGGTGATCGACCTCTGGTCCAAGGCCAACGACGAAGTGTCGAAAGCGATGATGAGCAACCTCTCGAAAGAGAAGGTCATCGACCGCGAAGGCAAGGAAGTCGATCAGGAGTCCTTCAACTCCATGTACATGATGGCGGACTCCGGTGCTCGTGGTAGCGCCGCGCAGATTCGTCAGCTGGCCGGTATGCGTGGTCTGATGGCCAAGCCGGACGGCTCCATCATCGAGACGCCGATCACCGCGAACTTCCGTGAAGGCCTGAACGTACTCCAGTACTTCATCTCCACGCACGGTGCGCGTAAAGGTCTGGCGGATACCGCACTGAAGACCGCGAACTCCGGTTACCTGACTCGTCGCCTGGTCGACGTGGCGCAGGATCTGGTGGTGACCGAAGTCGACTGCGGCACCGAACACGGCCTGCTGATGACTCCGCACATCGAAGGCGGCGACGTGGTCGAGCCGCTCGGTGAGCGTGTTCTGGGTCGCGTCATTGCCAAGGACGTGCCGAAGCCGGGCAGCGATGAAATCATCGTTCCGGCCGGTACCCTGGTCGACGAGCAGTGGGTCGAGTTCATCGAGCGCAACAGCATCGACGAAGTGATCGTGCGTTCGCCGATCAGCTGCGAAACCCGCTTCGGTATCTGCGCCAAGTGCTACGGTCGCGATCTGGCCCGTGGTCACCAGGTGAACATCGGTGAGGCGGTTGGCGTTATCGCTGCCCAGTCGATCGGTGAGCCGGGTACCCAGCTGACCATGCGTACGTTCCACATCGGTGGTGCGGCAAGTCGTACTTCGGCTGCCGACAGCGTCCAGGTGAAGAACGGTGGTGCGATCCGTCTGCACAACCTGAAGCACGTCGAGCGTCTGGACGGTAACCTGGTAGCGGTTTCCCGCTCCGGCGAGCTGGCCGTGGCCGACGAGTTCGGTCGTGAGCGCGAGCGCTACAAGCTGCCGTACGGTGCCGTGATTTCCGTGAAGGAAGGTGACAAGGTCGAAGCTGGCGCCATCGTCGCCAAGTGGGATCCGCACACCCACCCGATCGTGACCGAAATGAAGGGTACCGTGACCTTCGTCGGCATGGAGGAGGGCATCACCATCAAGCGCCAGACCGACGAACTGACCGGTCTGACCAACATCGAAGTCCTCGATCCGAAAGATCGTCCGGCGGCTGGCAAGGACATTCGTCCGGCGATCAAGATGGTCGACGGCAATGGCAAGGAGCTGCTGCTGCCAGGTACCGACGTACCGGCTCAGTACTTCCTGCCAGCGAACGCCCTGGTCGGTGTGGCTGACGGTGCGCAGATCGGTGTCGGTGACGTTATCGCCCGTATCCCGCAGGAAACCTCGAAGACTCGCGACATCACCGGTGGTCTGCCGCGCGTTGCCGACCTGTTCGAAGCGCGTCGTCCGAAGGAAGCCTCGATCCTGGCTGAAATCAGCGGCACCATCGCCTTCGGCAAGGAGACCAAAGGCAAGCGCCGTCTGGTCATTACCCCGACCGATGGCAGCGATCCGTACGAAGAGCTGATTCCGAAGTGGCGTCACCTGAACGTCTTCGAAGGCGAACAAGTGAATCGCGGCGAAGTCATCTCCGACGGTCCGAGCGATCCGCACGACATCCTGCGTCTGCTGGGTGTCAGCGCGCTGGCCAAGTACATCGTCAACGAGATCCAGGACGTTTACCGTCTGCAAGGCGTGAAGATCAACGACAAGCACATCGAGACCATCCTGCGTCAGATGCTGCGTAAAGTTGAGATCACCGAGTCCGGCGATTCCAGCTTCATCAAGGGCGACCAGATGGAACTGACTCACGTACTGGGCGAGAACGAGCGCCTGGGTACCGAAGACAAGTTCGTCTCCAAGTTCGACCGCGTGCTGCTGGGTATCACCAAGGCGTCGCTGTCCACCGAATCGTTCATCTCGGCGGCCTCCTTCCAGGAGACCACCCGCGTACTGACCGAAGCGGCCGTGACCGGCAAGCGCGACTACCTGCGCGGCCTGAAAGAGAACGTGGTGGTGGGTCGTCTGATCCCTGCAGGTACCGGTCTGGCCTACCACAGCGAGCGCAAGCGTCGCCGTGATCAGGACAAGCCAGTGCGTGTAAGCGCCAGTGAAGTGGAAGCCGCGCTGACCGAGGCGTTGAATTCCAGCAATTGAGTGCGAGGCCCCGGGCGATTCGTCACCCGGGGCTTTGCCTTGACGGTGGGTGAGAGTCTCTTTAGACTCATGCACCCCTAAATTTGGCAGGGCACATGCTCTGCCAATTTTTTGCTTTTGTTGAAAAATAGCGTCGAAAGACAACAGTGGAGCTAGTAGATGGCAACTATCAACCAGCTGGTACGTCAGCCGCGTAAGCGTATCGTCGAGAAATCCGACGTGCCTGCGCTGCAGAACTGCCCGCAGCGTCGTGGCGTGTGCACTCGTGTGTACACCACCACGCCGAAGAAACCGAACTCCGCACTGCGTAAAGTGTGCCGTGTTCGTCTGACCAACGGTTTTGAAGTCACCTCCTACATCGGTGGTGAAGGTCACAACCTGCAAGAGCACAGCGTCGTGCTGATCCGTGGCGGTCGTGTAAAAGACCTTCCGGGTGTGCGCTACCACACTGTTCGCGGTTCGCTGGACACCACTGGTGTCAAAGACCGTAAGCAGGGTCGCTCGAAGTACGGTACCAAGCGTCCGAAGTAATTCGGTTCGCCATTTTTCTTTTTGTTGAGTCGATAAGAGTAAGGTCGGGCGTAACCGAATGGTTATGGTCCCGGGCTAACCTGAAGACCGTTTGAGGGCTTATCATGCCAAGACGTCGTGTAGCAGCTAAGCGTGAGATTCTGGACGATCCGAAATACGGAAGCCTGATTCTCGCCAAATTCATGAACCACGTGATGGAAAGCGGCAAGAAAGCAGTCGCCGAGCGCATCGTTTACGGTGCCCTGGAAACTGTCAAAGCGCGCAAGAACAGCGATCCCCTGGAGATCTTCGAGAAAGCTCTCGACGCCATCGCTCCGCTGGTCGAAGTGAAGTCCCGCCGTGTAGGCGGTGCGACTTACCAGGTTCCGGTCGAAGTTCGCCCATCCCGTCGTAACGCCCTGGCCATGCGCTGGCTGGTGGACTACGCCCGCAAGCGCGGTGAGAAGTCCATGGCTCTGCGCCTTGCTGGCGAGCTCCTGGATGCTGCCGAAGGCAAAGGTGCTGCAGTTAAGAAGCGTGAAGACGTACACCGTATGGCTGAGGCCAACAAGGCCTTCTCGCACTACCGCTTCTAATTTCAGTGCTTCTAAATTTGCGAGGGCTTTATGGCTCGTACTACACCGATTAATCGCTACCGTAACATCGGTATCGTGGCTCACGTGGATGCTGGTAAAACCACTACCACCGAGCGCGTCCTTTTTTACACCGGCAAAAGCCACAAAATGGGCGAGGTGCATGATGGCGCCGCGACCACAGACTGGATGGTGCAGGAGCAGGAGCGTGGTATTACCATCACTTCCGCTGCTATCACCGCCTTCTGGAAGGGCTCCGAGAAGCAGTACAAGGACGAGCACCGCTTCAACGTCATCGATACCCCCGGTCACGTGGACTTCACTATCGAAGTAGAGCGCTCCCTGCGCGTACTCGACGGCGCTGTCGTGGTGTTCTGTGGTACCTCGGGCGTTGAGCCGCAGTCGGAAACCGTATGGCGTCAGGCCAACAAATACGGCGTCCCGCGTCTTGTTTACGTAAACAAGATGGACCGTGCTGGTGCAGACTTCCTGCGCGTGATCAGTCAGATCAAGCAGCGCCTGGGTCACACCCCGGTTCCAATCCAGCTGGCTATCGGTTCCGAAGACAACTTCCAGGGTCAGATCGATCTGATCAACATGCAGGCTGTTTACTGGAACGATGGCGACAAGGGCATGGTTCCTGTTCGCAAGGAAATCCCTGCTGAGTTGCTGGCAGACGCCGAGAAGTGGCGCAGCAACATGGTAGAGGCTGCTGCCGAAGCCAACGAAGAGCTGATGAACAAGTACCTCGAGGGTGAAGAGCTCACCATCGAAGAAATCAAGCTCGCTCTGCGTCAGCGCACTATTGCTGGTGAGATCGTTCTGGCTGTCTGCGGTTCTTCCTTCAAGAACAAGGGTGTTCCCCTGGTTCTCGACGCCGTTATCGACTTCCTGCCTGCTCCGACCGACATTCCCGCTATCAAGGGTTCCAACCCGGATAACGAGGACGAGGAAATGGAGCGTCATGCAAGTGACGACGAGCCTTTCGCGGCTCTGGCGTTCAAGATCGCTACCGACCCATTCGTGGGTACCCTGACCTTCGTCCGTGTTTACTCGGGCGTTCTGGCCTCCGGCGACGGTGTGGTCAACTCGGTCAAGGGCAAAAAAGAGCGCGTGGGTCGTATGGTGCAAATGCACGCCAACGCCCGCGAAGAGATCAAGGAAGTGCGCGCTGGTGACATCGCGGCCTTGATCGGCATGAAGGACGTCACCACTGGTGAGACTTTGTGCAACGCTGACAAGCCGATCATTCTGGTTCGCATGGACTTCCCGGAGCCGGTTATTTCGGTTGCCGTAGAGCCTAAGACCAAGGACGACCAGGAAAAAATGGGTATCGCTCTGGGCAAGCTTGCTCAGGAAGACCCGTCTTTCCGCGTCAAGACCGATGAAGAGACTGGCCAGACCATCATCTCCGGTATGGGCGAGTTGCACCTGGACATCCTGGTCGACCGCATGCGCCGTGAGTTCAACGTCGAAGCCAACATCGGTAAGCCTCAGGTTTCCTATCGTGAGCGCATCACGAAGAACTGCGAAATCGAAGGCAAGTTCGTTCGTCAGTCCGGTGGTCGTGGTCAGTTCGGTCACTGCTGGGTTCGCTTCGCACCTGCTGATGAAGGTCAGGAAGGTCTGCAGTTCGTCAACGAAGTGGTAGGTGGTGTTATTCCGAAGGAATACATCCCGGCGATCCAGAAGGGTATCGAAGAGCAGATGAAGAACGGCGTCGTTGCCGGTTATCCGCTGATCGGCCTGAAGGCTACCGTTTTCGACGGCTCCTACCACGATGTCGACTCCAACGAGATGGCGTTCAAGGTGGCTGCTTCCATGGCGACCAAGCAACTGGCCCAGAAGGGCGGTGGTGAGTTGCTTGAGCCGATCATGGCGGTAGAGGTCGTTACTCCTGAGGACTATATGGGTGACGTGATGGGCGACCTTAACCGCCGTCGCGGCATGATCTTGGGTATGGAAGACACGGTCTCCGGCAAAGTAATTCGCGCCGAAGTTCCGCTGGGCGAGATGTTCGGTTACGCGACCGATGTCCGCTCCATGTCCCAGGGTCGCGCGAGCTACTCTATGGAATTCAAGAAATACAACACAGCTCCGTCGCATATCGTCGAGTCTGTAACCAAAAAACAAGGCTAATCCAGCCCTTTAGGCAAGAGGTTCACTGTCGTGGCTAAAGAAAAGTTCGAACGTAACAAACCGCACGTCAACGTAGGCACCATCGGTCACGTTGACCACGGTAAAACCACTCTGACCGCTGCTCTGACCCGCGTTTGCTCCGAAGTATTCGGTAGCGCCCGTGTCGACTTCGACAAGATCGATAGCGCCCCGGAAGAAAAAGCTCGCGGTATCACCATCAACACCGCTCACGTAGAGTACGACTCCTCTGTTCGTCACTACGCGCACGTTGACTGCCCGGGTCACGCTGACTATGTGAAGAACATGATCACTGGTGCTGCCCAGATGGACGGCGCGATCCTGGTTTGCTCCGCTGCTGACGGCCCGATGCCGCAGACTCGCGAGCACATCCTGCTGTCCCGTCAGGTAGGTGTTCCGTACATCGTTGTCTTCCTGAACAAGGCTGACATGGTTGACGACGCCGAGCTGCTGGAACTGGTCGAGATGGAAGTTCGTGACCTGCTGTCCACCTACGACTTCCCGGGCGACGACACTCCGATCATCATCGGTTCCGCTCTGATGGCTCTGAACGGCCAAGACGACAACGAAATGGGCACCAGCGCTGTGAAGAAGCTGGTTGAAACTCTGGATAGCTACATTCCAGAGCCGGTTCGTGCCATCGATAAGCCGTTCCTGATGCCGATTGAAGACGTTTTCTCGATCTCCGGCCGCGGTACTGTAGTTACCGGTCGTGTAGAGCGCGGTATCGTCAAGATCCAGGAAGAAATCGAAATCGTTGGTCTGCGTGACACCACCAAGACCACCTGCACCGGCGTTGAAATGTTCCGCAAGCTGCTCGACGAAGGTCGTGCTGGCGAGAACTGCGGTGTACTGCTGCGCGGCACCAAGCGTGACGACGTAGAGCGTGGTCAGGTTCTGGCCAAGCCGGGCACCATCAAGCCGCACACCAAGTTCGAAGCTGAAGTGTACGTTCTGTCCAAAGAAGAGGGTGGTCGTCACACTCCGTTCTTCAAAGGCTACCGTCCGCAGTTCTACTTCCGTACCACTGACGTGACCGGTTCGTGCGAACTGCCGGAAGGCGTTGAGATGGTAATGCCGGGCGACAACGTGAAAATGGTTGTCACCCTGATCAAGCCGATCGCCATGGAAGACGGCCTGCGTTTCGCGATTCGCGAAGGCGGCCGTACCGTTGGCGCCGGCGTGGTTGCCAAGATCGTCGAGTAATCGAAGATCGCGTTAAAAGAAAAGGCCCTTCGGGGCCTTTTCTGTTTTCTGGTGTGGGCGTTGACACTCCCTGGGTGCATCCGTACAATCACGCCTCCTTTTAACGGGCGTAGTCCGTCCGTTGGGGATAGCAGAGATAGAGTCTGAGGTCAAAATGCAAAACCAACAAATCCGTATTCGGTTGAAGGCTTTTGACCATCGCCTGATCGATCAATCCACCCAGGAAATCGTGGAAACCGCGAAACGTACTGGTGCTCAGGTGCGTGGTCCTATTCCTCTGCCTACTCGCAAGGAGCGTTTCACTGTACTGGTCTCTCCGCACGTCAACAAAGACGCGCGCGATCAGTATGAGATTCGCACTCATAAGCGTGTTCTGGACATCGTCCAGCCGACGGATAAAACCGTTGACGCGCTGATGAAGCTTGATCTTGCGGCTGGCGTGGAAGTGCAGATCAGCCTCGGCTAAAACCTTGGGGTTTTAGTCGTGTAACGCTCTGAAATGGGCGGCCATAGCGGGTGAAAGCCCCGTACACTCATGAGGTTACAACATGACTATTGGTGTAGTCGGTCGTAAGTGCGGCATGACCCGCATTTTCACCGAAGAAGGTGTCTCCATTCCGGTTACGGTCATTGAGATCGAGCCGAATCGCGTCACTCAATTCAAAAATGAAGAAAGCGACGGCTATCGCGCTGTGCAGGTTACCGTTGGTGAGCGTCGTGCTTCCCGCGTAACCAAGGCTCAGGCTGGCCACTTTGCCAAGGCAAATGTCGCTGCTGGTCGCGGTGTCTGGGAATTCCGTCTTGAAGAAGGCGAATACCAGGCTGGCGATCAGATCACCGCAGAGTTGTTCCAGGCTGGTCAGCTGGTGGATGTCACTGGCGAATCCAAGGGTAAAGGCTACGCCGGTACCATCAAGCGCTGGAACTTCCGTGGCCAAGACAACACTCACGGTAACTCCGTCTCTCACCGCGCCCCGGGCTCCATCGGCCAGTGCCAGACTCCTGGTCGTGTATTCAAGGGCAAAAAAATGTCCGGTCATATGGGCGCTGAGCGCGTGACCGTGCAGTCCCTGGAAGTTGTGCGCGTCGACGCTGAACGCAATCTGCTGCTCGTCAAGGGTGCCGTTCCTGGCGCTACTGGCGGCAACCTGGTTGTGCGTCCGGCTGCCAAGGCTCGCGGTTAAGGGGAGATGCTGAGATGCAATTGAATGTAAATAACGCTCAGGCGATCGAAGTCTCCGAAGCAACCTTCGGTAGCGAGTACAACGAGACTCTGGTTCACCAGGCCGTTGTCGCTTACATGGCTGGCGGCCGTCAGGGCAGCAAGCAGCAGAAGACCCGTTCCGACGTGTCCGGTGGCGGTAAGCGCCCGTGGCGTCAGAAAGGTACTGGTCGTGCTCGTGCCGGTACTACTCGTGGTCCGATCTGGCGTGGCGGTGGTGTGACCTTCGCTGCTCGCCCGCAGAACCATGATCAGAAGCTCAACAAGAAGATGTATCGCGCCGCTCTGCGCTCGATCCTCTCCGAGCTGGTGCGTCTGGATCGTCTGGTTGTCGTGGAAGATTTCGCTGTTGATGCACCGAAAACCAAGGTTCTCCTGGACAAGCTGACTGGCATGGGTCTGAACGACGTTCTGATCGTGTCCGAGGCTGTCGATCAGAATCTGTACCTGGCTGCGCGCAACCTGCCGCACGTCGACGTACGTGACGTTCAGGGTTCCGACCCGGTCAGCCTGATCGCCTACGACAAGGTGTTGATCACCGTGTCCGCCGTGAAGAAATTCGAGGAGCTGCTGGGATGAACCAGGAACGCGTATTCAAAGTGCTGGTTGGCCCGCATATCTCCGAGAAAGCCACCGTGCTGGCAGATGGCAAGAGCCAATTCGTTTTCAAGGTTGCTACTGATGCAACCAAGCTGGAAATCAAGAAGGCCGTCGAAAGCCTGTTCAGCGTGAAAGTTGCCGCCGTCAACACCCTGAATGTTCAGGGCAAGACCAAGCGCACTGCTCGCGGTCTGGGCAAGCGTAACGACTGGAAGAAGGCGTACATCGCTCTTCAGCCGGGCCAGGATCTCGATTTCACTACCAGCAGTGCTGAGTAAGGTAGGGGTGCATCATGGCAATCGTTAAATGCAAACCGACTTCCGCAGGCCGCCGTTTCGTGGTCAAGGTGGTCAATCAGGAGCTGCACAAAGGCGCTCCTTATGCTCCGCTGCTCGAGAAGAAGTCGAAGACTGGCGGCCGTAACAACAACGGTCGTATCACCACTCGTCACATCGGTGGTGGTCACAAGCAGCATTACCGTCTGGTCGACTTCCGTCGCAACAAGGATGGCATTCCAGCCATCGTTGAGCGCGTGGAATATGACCCGAACCGTACCGCGCACATCGCTCTGCTGAAATATGCCGATGGTGAGCGTCGTTACATCATCGCTCCAAAAGGCGTGAGCGCTGGCGACCAGCTGATCTCTGGTGCTGCTGCACCGATCAAAGCTGGCAACAGCCTGCCGCTGCGTAACATTCCGCTGGGTTCGACCATTCATGGTGTCGAGCTGAAGCCGGGCAAAGGTGCTCAGATCGCTCGTTCCGCTGGTGCTTCGGCTCAGCTGGTCGCTCGTGAAGGCGCTTACGTGACCCTGCGTCTGCGTTCCGGCGAAATGCGTAAAGTGCTGGCCGAATGCCGCGCGACCCTGGGCGAGGTCTCGAACTCCGAGCACAGCCTGCGTTCGCTGGGTAAAGCTGGTGCCAAACGTTGGCGTGGTGTTCGCCCGACCGTTCGCGGCGTGGCGATGAACCCGGTAGACCACCCACATGGTGGTGGTGAAGGTCGTACCTCTGGTGGCCGTCATCCGGTGTCTCCATGGGGCTTCCCGACTAAGGGCGCGAAGACTCGTGGTAACAAACGCACCGACAACATGATCGTCCGTCGTCGCAAGTAACTAGAGGGATACGACAGTGCCGCGTTCTCTGAAAAAAGGTCCTTTTATCGATCTTCACCTACTGAAGAAGGTCGAAGTGGCGGTGGAAAAGAACGATCGCAAGCCGGTTAAAACCTGGTCGCGCCGTTCCATGATCCTGCCGCAAATGGTCGGTCTGACCATTGCTGTGCATAACGGTCGTCAACATGTCCCGGTTTTGATTAACGAAGACATGGTCGGCCATAAACTCGGCGAGTTCGCTGGTACCCGCACTTATCGTGGGCACGTGGCGGACAAGAAAGCCAAGCGTTAAGGGGTAGGGAAATGGAAGTAGCCGCTAAGTTGTCGGGCGCTCGCATCTCCGCCCAGAAAGCCCGCTTGGTCGCCGACCAGATCCGCGGGAAGAAGGTGGGCGAAGCGCTCAACCTCCTGGCTTTCAGCAGTAAGAAAGCCGCCGAGATCATCAAGAAAGTGCTGGAGTCGGCCGTAGCCAACGCCGAGCACAACGAAGGCGCAGACGTTGATGACCTGAAGGTCAGCACCGTTTTCGTCAACGAAGGGCGTTCGCTGAAGCGCATCATGCCGCGTGCCAAAGGCCGCGCTGATCGCATCGTCAAGCGGTCTTGCCATATCACTGTCAAGGTTGCGGACAAGTAACGGAGTCGATCAGATGGGTCAGAAAGTACATCCCACTGGCATTCGCCTGGGAATCGTCAAGGAGCACACCTCCGTTTGGTACGCAGACAAGCGTCAATACGCTGATTATCTGTTTGCCGACCTCAAGGTTCGTGAGTATCTCCAAGACAAACTAAAAAGCGCGTCCGTAAGCCGTATCGACATCGCTCGTCCGGCTCAGACTGCACGCATCACCATCCACACCGCTCGTCCCGGCATCGTGATCGGCAAGAAAGGTGAGGATGTTGAGAAGCTGCGTCAGGACCTGACCAAGCAAATGGGTGTGCCGGTGCACATCAACATCGAAGAGATCCGCAAGCCGGAGCTCGACGGTCTGCTCGTAGCACAAAGCGTTGCTCAGCAGCTGGAGCGTCGTGTGATGTTCCGCCGCGCCATGAAACGTGCCGTACAGAACGCCATGCGTATTGGTGCCAAGGGCATCAAGATCCAGGTGAGCGGTCGTCTTGGCGGTGCAGAAATCGCTCGTACCGAGTGGTATCGCGAAGGTCGTGTGCCTCTGCACACCCTGCGTGCCGATATCGATTACGCCACTTACGAAGCGCACACCACTTACGGTGTGATTGGTGTGAAGGTTTGGATCTTCAAGGGTGAGGTCATTGGTGGCCGCACTGAAGAGCTGAAGCCGCAAGCGCCCGCTCCTCGTAAAAAAGCTGCCAAGTAAGGAGTACGCAAAATGCTGCAACCCAAGCGTACAAAATTCCGCAAGCAGATGACTGGCCACAACCGTGGTCTGGCTCAGCGCGGTAGCAAAGTCAGCTTCGGCGAATTCGCCCTGAAAGCTGTTGCACGTGGTCGCCTGACTGCCCGTCAGATCGAGGCTGCTCGTCGTGCCCTGACTCGTCACGTTAAGCGTGGCGGTAAAATCTGGATCCGTGTGTTCCCGGACAAACCTGTAACCAAAAAGCCCCTCGAAGTTCGTATGGGTAAAGGTAAGGGTGGCGTTGAGTACTGGGTGGCACAAATCCAACCGGGCAAGGTGCTGTACGAGATCGAAGGTGTTCCAGAAGAGCTGGCGCGTGAGGCATTCGCCCTGGCTGCTGCAAAGCTGCCCCTCGCCACCTCCTTTGTTAAGCGGACGGTGATGTGATGAAAGCGAATGAACTTCGTGAAAAATCGGTTCAGCAGCTGAACGAGCAACTGCTCGGTCTGCTGCGCGATCAGTTCAATCTGCGTATGCAGAAAGCGACTGGTCAGTTGGGGCAGTCTCACCTGCTCTCGCAAGTGAAGCGCGATATTGCTCGCGTGAAGACTGTGCTCAACCAGCAGGCAGGTAAGTAATCATGGCTGAAGCTGAGAAAACCGTCCGCACGCTGACTGGCCGCGTCGTCAGCGACAAGATGGACAAGACCATTACCGTTCTGATCGAGCGTCGCGTTAAGCACCCGATCTACGGCAAATACGTGAAGCGTTCGACCAAGCTGCACGCCCACGACGAAAGCAACCAGTGCAAGATCGGCGACAAGGTCACCATTCGTGAGACCCGTCCGCTGGCCAAGACCAAGTCTTGGGCTCTGGTCGAAGTCGTCGAACGTGCCGTGGAAGTCTAAGGACTAGGGGTCGGAGAAATTATATGATTCAGACTCAATCCATGCTCGACGTCGCTGACAACAGCGGTGCTCGTCGCGTTATGTGCATCAAGGTCCTTGGTGGTTCGCACCGTCGTTATGCCGGTATTGGCGATATCATCAAGGTCACCGTGAAGGAAGCAATTCCGCGCGGTAAAGTGAAGAAAGGCCAGGTGATGACCGCTGTCGTGGTCCGCACCCGTCACGGCGTTCGTCGCCCTGATGGCTCGATCATCCGCTTTGATGGCAACGCTGCTGTTCTGCTGAACACCAAGCAAGAGCCGATCGGCACCCGTATCTTCGGGCCAGTGACTCGTGAACTTCGTACTGAGAAGTTCATGAAGATCGTCTCGCTCGCCCCCGAAGTGCTGTAAGGAGAAGCCGTCATGCAAAAGATTCGTCGTGACGACGAGATCATCGTGATCGCCGGCAAAGACAAAGGTAAGCGTGGCAAGGTGCTCAAGGTTCTCGCTGACGACCGTCTGGTCGTTGGTGGGATCAACCTGGTGAAGCGCCATACCAAGCCGAACCCGATGCTGGGTGCTCAAGGCGGTATCGTCGAGAAAGAGGCGCCTCTGCACGTCTCTAACGTCGCCATTTTCAACAGCGAAACCAACAAGGCTGACCGCGTTGGTTTCAAAGTCGAAGACGGCAAGAAAATTCGTGTCTTCAAGTCCACCCAAAAGCCGGTTGGCGCTTGAGAATCATAGGTAAAACACCATGGCACGACTGAAAGAGATTTACCGGAACCAAATCGCGCCCAAGCTGAAGGAAGAGCTGCAGCTGGGCAACGTGATGGAAGTTCCGCGCGTTACCAAGATCACCCTGAACATGGGTATCGGCGAAGCGATCGGTGACAAGAAAATCATCGAGCACGCTGTTGCTGACCTGGAAAAGATCACCGGTCAAAAAGCCGTCGTGACCTACGCCCGCAAGTCGATTGCAGGCTTCAAGGTTCGTGAAGGTTGGCCGATCGGTGTCAAGGTGACCCTGCGTCGCGATCGTATGTACGAATTCCTGGATCGCCTGCTCGCGATCTCCCTGCCGCGCGTGCGTGACTTCCGCGGCCTGAATGCCAAGTCCTTCGACGGTCGTGGCAACTACAGCATGGGCGTCAAAGAGCAGATCATCTTCCCGGAAATCGATTACGACAAGATCGATGCGCTGCGTGGTCTGGACATCACCCTGACTACCACCGCCCGTACGGATGATGAAGGTCGCGCTCTGCTGCGTGCTTTCAACTTCCCGTTCCGCAACTGATTGGAGTTTGGATCATGGCCAAAACGAGCATGAAAAACCGCGAGCTGAAGCGTCAGCAAACGGTAGCCAAGTACGCCAAAAAGCGTGCTGAGCTGAAAGCTACTATTGCCAACCCTAACTCCACTGCGGAGCAGCGTTGGGAAGCCCAGGTAGCCCTGCAAAAGCAACCGCGTGACGCCAGCGCCAGCCGCCTGCGTAACCGTTGCCGCATCACCGGCCGTCCACACGGCGTATACCGCAAGTTCGGCCTCGGCCGTAACAAGCTGCGTGAAGCAGCAATGCGCGGTGATGTACCAGGCCTGGTGAAAGCCAGCTGGTAAAAACAAAGCCGGCCTAGCGCCGGCTTTGTCGTTTATCTGAATCAAGCCCCTTTTGGGGCTTGATTCATTTTTGATCGGTCTCTAGAATGTCCGGCTCTCCAGAGCCTGGCATTCGCATGCCGGTTCGGGATGGTTCCAGCCGTAAGGCTGTTCTTTTTGTTTAGGAGCATCTAGCCCATGAGTATGCAGGACCCGTTAGCGGACATGCTAACTCGTATCCGTAATGCCCAGATGGCTGAAAAGTCCGTCGTAAGCATGCCGTCTTCCAAGCTGAAGGTGGCTGTAGCCCAGGTTCTGAAGAACGAAGGTTATATTGCGGGTTATCAGATCAGCAGCGAAGTTAAGCCGCAGCTGTCCATCGAGCTGAAGTACTTCGAAGGCCGTCCGGTCATCGAGGAAGTGAAGCGCGTAAGCCGTCCTGGCCTTCGCCAGTACAAGCCTGCCGACCAGTTGCCGAAAGTTCGCGGCGGCCTCGGCGTATCCATCGTCTCCACCAATAAAGGTGTGATGACGGATCGCGCTGCGCGCGCTGCCGGTGTCGGCGGCGAAGTGCTTTGCACTGTGTTCTAAGGGGGGATAGGCATGTCTCGCGTTGCTAAGAACCCCGTCAAGTTGCCGGCAGGTGTCGAGGTCAAACTCGCTGGTCAGCAGCTTTCGGTTAAGGGTGCCAAGGGTGCTCTGGAACTGAACGTACATTCGTCCGTGGAAGTGATCCAGGAATCTGGTGAGCTGCGTTTTGCTGCGCGTAATGGCGATCAGCAGAACCGTGCCATGGCCGGTACCACCCGCGCACTGGTCAACAACATGGTCATTGGCGTCAGCCAAGGCTTCGAGCGCAAGCTCCAGTTGGTTGGTGTGGGCTACAAGGCCCAAGCTAAAGGCCAGGTGCTGAACCTTGCTCTCGGCTTCTCGCATCCGGTGGATTACGAACTGCCTCAGGGCGTTACCGCTGAAACTCCTAGCCAAACCGATATCCTGATCAAGGGCATCGATAAACAGCTGGTTGGTCAGGTAGCTGCTGAGATCCGTGACTTCCGTCCGCCGGAGCCTTACAAAGGTAAGGGTGTGCGTTACGCCGACGAAGTCGTCCGTCGTAAAGAAGCTAAGAAGAAGTAGGGCATAGCAAATGAGCGTAAAGAAAGAAACTCGTCTGCGTCGCGCTCGCAAGGCACGCCTGAAAATGCGCGAGCTGGAAACCGTACGCCTCTGCGTGTACCGCTCTTCCCAGCACATCTACGCCCAGGTCATTGCGGCCGACGGCGCCAAGGTTTTGGCCAGCGCCTCGACTTTGGACAAAGAACTGCGTGACAGTGCCACCGGCAACGTCGACGCGGCCAAAAAGGTAGGCCAACTGGTTGCTGAGCGTGCGAAAGCCGCTGGCGTGACTCAGGTTGCGTTCGACCGTTCTGGCTTCAAGTACCACGGCCGTGTGAAAGCGCTGGCTGATGCTGCTCGTGAAGGCGGGCTGGAGTTCTAAGTTATGGCAAATAACGAGCAAAAGCGCGATCGCGGTAATCGGGACGATGCCCAGAGCGATGGCTACACCGAGAAGCTGGTTCAGGTTAACCGCGTTGCCAAGACCGTCAAGGGCGGTCGTATCTTCACTTTTACCGCGTTGACCGTGGTGGGTGATGGTAATGGTCGTGTGGGCTTCGGTCGTGGCAAGTCCCGCGAAGTGCCTGCTGCCATCCAGAAAGCGATGGAAGCTGCGCGCCGCAACATGATTCAGGTTGACCTGAACGGCACCACCCTGCAGTACGAGATGAAGGCAGTTCATGGCGCGTCCCACGTGTTCATGAAGCCGGCTTCTGAAGGTACTGGCATCATCGCTGGCGGCGCTATGCGCGCTGTCCTCGAGGTTGCTGGTGTGCAGAACGTTCTGGCCAAGTGCTATGGCTCCACCAACCCGGTGAACGTGGTTCATGCCACTTTCAAAGGTTTGAAGGCCATGCAGTCGCCTCAGTCCATTGCTGCCAAGCGCGGCAAGAGCGTTGAGGAGATCCGTTGATCATGGCTACCGTCAAAGTAACACTGGTCAAGAGCGTGTCGGGCCGTATCCCTAGCCACAAACTGTGCGTTAAGGGTCTGGGTCTGCGTCGCATCGGTCACACTGTAGAAGTCCAGGATACTCCCGAGAATCGCGGGATGATCAACAAGGCTTACTACATGCTGCGCGTCGAGGGTTAATCGATGAAACTCAATGATCTGAGTCCTGCGCCGGGTTCCCGTCGCGAGAAGCATCGTCCGGGTCGTGGTATCGGTAGTGGTTTGGGCAAGACCGGTGGCCGCGGCCACAAAGGTCAGACCTCCCGCTCCGGTGGCACCATCGCTCCGGGTTTTGAGGGTGGTCAACAGCCGTTGCACCGCCGTCTGCCGAAGTTCGGTTTCGTTTCCCTGAAAGCCATGGATCGCGCAGAAGTGCGCACTTCCGAGCTGGCCAAAGTGGAAGGCGACATCGTCTCTCTGCAGTCGCTCAAGGATGCCAATCTGATCAACCAAAACGTACAGCGCGTGAAAGTCATGCTGTCCGGTGAAGTTGGTCGTGCGGTAACCCTGAAAGGTATCGCCGCCACCAAGGGTGCGCGCGCGGCTATCGAAGCAGCTGGCGGCAAGTTCGAGGACTAAATGGCTAAGCAAGGTGCTCTCTCCGCGCTCAGCAATGGCGGGTTGTCCGAGCTGTGGGCTCGGCTGCGTTTTCTGTTCCTGGCGATCATCGTCTATCGGATCGGTGCGCACATTCCGGTTCCCGGAATAAACCCTGACCGGCTGGCCGACCTGTTTCGACAGAACGAGGGGACCATTCTTAGCCTGTTCAACATGTTTTCCGGCGGCGCGCTGGAGCGGATGAGCATCTTTGCACTGGGGATCATGCCGTACATCTCGGCATCGATCATCATGCAGCTGATGACCGTCGTCAGCCCGCAGCTGGAACAGTTGAAAAAGGAAGGGGAGTCTGGCCGTCGCAAGATCAGCCAGTACACCCGCTACGGCACCCTGGTGCTGGCAATTGTTCAGGCCGTCGGCATGTCCGTCGGCCTTGCCAGTCAGGGTGTGGCCTTCGCGGCTGACTTCAGCTTCCACTTCGTGGCGGTAACGACCTTCGTGGCCGGTGCCATGTTCATGATGTGGCTGGGCGAGCAGATCACCGAGCGAGGTGTCGGTAACGGCATCTCCATGCTGATCTTCGCCGGCATTGTGGCTGGTCTGCCGAGTGCCATTGGGCAGTCTTTCGAGTCTGCTCGGCAGGGCGATATCAACATCTTCGCTCTGATGGCTATCGGTCTCTTGGCTGTAGCGATCATCGGTTTCGTGGTGTTCATTGAGCGTGGCCAGCGTCGCATTGCGGTGCACTACGCCAAGCGTCAGCAGGGCCGCAAGGTCTTCGCTGCGCAGACCAGCCACCTGCCGCTGAAGGTGAACATGGCGGGCGTGATCCCGGCCATTTTCGCCAGCAGTATCCTGCTGTTCCCGGCTTCGCTGGGTACTTGGTTCGGTCAGTCTGAAGGTATGGATTGGCTGAAGGATATTTCCCAGGCCATTGGCCCGGGTCAGCCGTTGAACATCTTGCTGTTTAGCGCAGGGATCATTTTCTTCTGCTTCTTCTATACGGCGCTGATGTTCAACCCGAAAGATGTAGCGGAAAACCTTAAGAAGTCCGGTGCCTTTATTCCGGGCATCCGTCCCGGTGAGCAGTCCGCGCGCTATATCGATGGCGTACTGACTCGCTTGACCATGTTCGGTGCTCTGTACATGACGGCTGTTTGCCTGTTGCCGCAGTTCCTGCAGGTTGCAGCTAACGTACCGTTCTACCTTGGCGGGACCTCGTTGCTGATCGTGGTCGTGGTGGTGATGGACTTTATGTCTCAAGTTCAGTCGCACCTCGTTTCGCACCAGTACGAATCCCTGATGAAGAAAGCCAACCTGAAGGGCTATGGCGGCGGAATGCTCCGCTGACACTGTTCCCGTAAGGTTCTAGGAGTTACTGATGAAAGTTCGTGCATCGGTCAAGAAGCTGTGCCGTAACTGCAAGATCATTCGCCGCGAAGGTGTTGTTCGCGTGATCTGCAGCGCAGAGCCGCGTCACAAGCAGCGCCAAGGCTGAGTGTGATCTACGCGTAATGAGCCCGGCAGCTAGTGTGCTGCCGGGTTGATTCTTTGTTATTACAGCGCTAATATCGCGCGCCCTATTTCTTGGCTTCCAGGGCGTGGGTAGCTGTCAATTGGAGTTTCACTGAATGGCCCGTATTGCAGGCGTCAACATTCCGGATAACAAGCACACTGTTATCTCGCTGACCTACATCTACGGTGTTGGTCGCACCACTGCACAGAAAATCTGTGCAGCCACCGGCGTAAATCCGGCGGCGAAGATCAAAGATCTCTCTGACGAGCAGATCGAGCAGCTGCGTGGCGAAGTTGCCAAGGTAAACACCGAGGGTGACCTGCGCCGCGAAATCAACATGAAAATCAAACGTCTGATGGACCTGGGCTGCTACCGCGGTCTGCGTCACCGTCGTGGCCTCCCGGTCCGCGGTCAGCGTACCAAGACCAACGCGCGTACCCGTAAGGGCCCGCGTAAGCCGATCCGCAAGTAATTGCGCCCGCGAATCGACAGGATATAAGTCATGGCTAAGCCAGCTGCTCGTACTCGTAAGAAAGTCAAAAAGACAGTGGTTGATGGGATCGCCCACATCCACGCGTCTTTCAACAACACCATCGTGACCATTACCGATCGCCAAGGTAACGCCCTGTCCTGGGCTACCTCCGGTGGTTCCGGTTTCCGCGGCTCCCGTAAATCCACCCCGTTCGCTGCCCAGGTGGCTGCTGAGCGTGCTGGTCAGGCTGCGCTGGAATACGGCCTGAAGAACCTCGACGTCAACGTCAAGGGTCCGGGTCCTGGTCGCGAATCCGCTGTGCGCGCTCTGAACGCCTGCGGCTACAAAATCGCCAGCATCACCGACGTGACGCCAATCCCGCATAACGGGTGCCGTCCGCCGAAGAAGCGTCGCGTGTAATAGGAGACAGTGAAGAATGGCTCGTTACATTGGTCCCAAATGCAAACTGTCTCGTCGTGAAGGCACCGATCTCTTCCTGAAGAGTGGTTCGCGCGCGCTCGACTCCAAATGCAAACTCGAAGCGGCTCCTGGCCAACACGGCGCTCGTCGTGGCCGTCAGTCCGACTACGGTACCCAGCTGCGTGAAAAGCAGAAAGTTCGCCGTATCTACGGTGTTCTGGAGCGTCAGTTCAGCGGTTACTACAAACTGGCTGCCAGCCGTAAAGGCGCTACCGGCGAAAACCTCCTGCAACTGCTCGAGTGCCGTCTGGATAACGTGATTTACCGTATGGGCTTTGGTGCTACCCGTGCCGAATCCCGTCAGCTGGTATCGCACAAAGCGATCACCGTGAACGGTTCGACCGTGAACGTCCCGTCTTACCAGGTTAAAGCTGGTGACGTCGTGGCAGTTCGCGAAAAGGCGAAGAACCAGCTGCGCATCGTGCAAGCTCTCGAGCTGTGCGCACAGCGCGGTCGCGTTGAGTGGGTCGAGGTAGACACTGAGAAGAAATCGGGCGTGTTCAAAAACGTTCCGGCTCGCAGTGATCTGTCCGCCGACATCAACGAAAGCCTGATTGTCGAGCTCTACTCCAAGTAAGGGCTAGAAAATAGGTGCATCCATGCAGATTTCGGTAAATGAGTTCCTGACCCCCCGTCATATCGACGTTCAGGTGGTCAGTTCGACCCGCGCCAAGATCACTCTCGAGCCTCTCGAGCGTGGTTTTGGCCATACCCTGGGCAACGCGCTGCGTCGCATCCTGTTGTCCTCCATGCCTGGCTGTGCAGTAGTCGAGGCCGAGATCGACGGTGTACTCCATGAGTACAGCGCGATCGAAGGTGTGCAGGAAGACGTAATTGAAATCCTGCTGAACCTGAAAGGTCTGGCTATCAAGCTGCACGGTCGTGACGAAGTCACCCTGACTCTGGCCAAAAAGGGCTCGGGTGTGGTCACTGCTGCCGATATTCAGCTGGATCACGATGTCGAGATCGTCAACGGCGACCACGTAATCGCCAACCTGGCGTCCAACGGCGCTCTGAACATGAAACTCACCGTGCGTCGTGGCCGTGGCTACGAGCCGGCTGATGCCCGTCAGAGCGATGAAGACGAAAGCCGTAGCATCGGCCGTCTGCAGCTGGACTCCTCGTTCAGCCCGGTCCGCCGGATTGCCTACGTGGTCGAGAACGCCCGCGTCGAACAGCGTACCAACCTGGACAAACTGGTCATCGACCTGGAAACCAACGGTACTCTGGATCCTGAAGAGGCCATTCGCCGCGCTGCGACCATCCTGCAACAGCAGCTGGCCGCGTTCGTCGACCTCAAGGGCGACAGCGAGCCGGTCGTGGTTGAACAGGAAGACGAGATCGATCCGATCCTGTTGCGTCCGGTAGACGACCTTGAACTGACCGTTCGTTCGGCCAACTGCCTGAAGGCGGAGAACATCTACTACATCGGCGACCTGATTCAGCGTACCGAAGTAGAGCTGTTGAAGACTCCGAACCTGGGCAAGAAGTCCCTGACCGAGATCAAGGACGTCCTGGCCTCCCGTGGTCTGTCCCTCGGCATGCGCCTCGACAACTGGCCGCCGGCAAGCCTGAAAAAAGACGATAAGGCGACTGCCTGATCGTCCTGATCACCGAACTTGAAGTTTGGTAAGGAATTTAACCATGCGTCATCGTAAAAGTGGCCGTCACCTCAGCCGCACCAGCGCCCACCGCAAGGCCATGTTCCAGAACATGGCGGTTTCGCTGTTCGAGCACGAGCTGATCAAAACTACTCTGCCGAAAGCCAAAGAACTGCGTCGCGTTGCTGAGCCGCTGATCACTCTGGCTAAAGAAGACAGCGTTGCTAACCGTCGTCTGGCCTTCGACCGTACTCGTTCGAAAGCCATCGTTGGCAAGCTGTTCAACGATCTGGGCAAGCGCTACGCCACCCGTCAGGGCGGTTACCTGCGTATCCTCAAGTGCGGTTTCCGCGCTGGCGACAATGCTCCGATGGCTTACGTCGAACTGGTTGACCGTCAGGTCGCTGGTGAAGCGGTAGAAGCTGCCGAGTAAGACCCTTCTGGGTCTGCGAAGAACCGGGCCAAGTGCCCGGTTTTTTGTGCCTGCATCATTAGTTAAATACTATCGATCAATAACAATCTATGAATTTGTTTGTTGCTCGGTGGCCGTCGATACTCCCCCCCAAGCCGCAAGAAGGCTGCGCTATCAAGCCAGAGGAGAGTAGTTGATGAGCGATAAGAAGATGTTGACCACGGCCAGTGGAGCACCTGTGGCCGACAACCAGAACTCACGTAGCGCCGGCCCACGCGGCCCGCTGTTGCTGGATGATTTCCACCTGGTGGAGAAGCTGGCGCATTTCAACCGCGAAGTCATCCCGGAGCGCCGCGTGCACGCCAAGGGCTCGGGCGCTTATGGCACCTTCACCGTGACCCGCGACATCAGCGCCTATAGCCACGCCAAGCTGTTCGACACGGTGGGCAAGCAGACGCCGGTATTCCTGCGTTTCTCCACCGTCGGCGGTGAGCGCGGCTCGGCAGACACCGAGCGTGACCCGCGGGGTTTCGCCCTGAAGTTCTACACCGAAGAGGGCAACTGGGACGTCGTCGGTAACAATACGCCGGTCTTCTTCATCCGCGATCCGCTGAAGTTCCCCGACTTCATCCACACCCAGAAACGCCTGCCGCAGAGCAACCTGAAAAGCCCGCAGGCGATGTGGGATTTCTGGTCGCTGTCGCCCGAGGCGCTGCACCAGGTGACGATCCTGTTCTCCGACCGCGGCATCCCGGATGGCTACCGCTTCATGCACGGTTTCGGCAGCCACACCTTCAGCCTGATCAATGGGGCTGGCGAGCGGCACTGGGTCAAGTGGCACTACAAGTCCAAGCAGGGCATCCGGAACCTTGCACCGGCAGAAGCGGCACGCCTGGCGGGTACAGACCCGGACTACGCTCAGCGCGACCTGTTCGATGCCATCGAGCGCGGTGATTTCCCGAAATGGCGTGTCTGCGTGCAGATCATGTCCGAAGCGCAGGCCGAGACGCACCACGAGAACCCTTTCGACGTGACCAAAACCTGGTCGCAGAAGGAGTATCCGCTGATCGAAGTCGGTGAGCTGGAGCTGAACCGCAACCCGTTGAACTACTTCGCCGAGGTCGAACAGGCGGCGTTCGCACCGAGCAACCTGGTGCCAGGCGTCGGCCTGTCGCCGGATCGCATGCTGCAGGGGCGCGTGTTCGCCTACGCCGATGCGCACCGCTACCGCGTTGGGACCAATCACCAGCAGTTGCCGGTCAACGCGCCTCGCGTGCCTACCTACAACTACCAGCGCGACGGCTCGATGCGTTTCGATGGCAATGGTGGGGCGGCGCCGAACTACGAGCCGAACAGCTACGCCAACGCGCCGAAACAGGCACCTGAATACCGCGAGCCGGCGCTCGGCCTAAGCGGTGCGGCGGATCGTTACGATCACCGTATCGATGGCGACTACTACAGCCAGGCCGGTGCGCTGTTCCGCCTGATGACTGCCGAGCAGCAGGCTTTGCTGATCAGCAATATCGTCGGTGCCATGCAGTCGGTGAGCCGCGACGTGCAGGAACGGCAGATCCAGCACTTCCTCAAGGCTGATCCGGCCTATGGTGCGGGTGTGGCCAGCGGCCTGGGCCTGCAGTTGGGCTGATTGCACCAGCCATGAAAAAGCCCCGGCATGCCGGGGCTTTTTCGTTACTGCGGAGTATCAGCTGCGGTCGCGCTCCAGCAGCGGCTTGAGGAAGTAGCCGGTGTGCGACTGGGTCATCTCCGCCACCTCTTCCGGCGTGCCGTTGGCGATGATCTGGCCGCCCTTGGAGCCACCTTCCGGGCCGAGATCGACCAGCCAGTCGGCGGTCTTGATCACGTCCAGATTGTGCTCGATTACCACCACGGTATTGCCGTGGTCGCGCAGGCGGTGCAGCACGTCGAGCAATTGCTGGATGTCGGCGAAGTGCAGGCCGGTGGTCGGCTCATCGAGGATGTACAAGGTCTTGCCGGTGTCGCGTTTGGACAGCTCGCGGCTCAGCTTGACCCGCTGCGCCTCGCCGCCGGAGAGGGTGGTCGCCGACTGGCCCAGCTTGATATAGGACAGGCCGACATCCATCAGCGTCTGCAGCTTGCGCGCCAGCGCCGGCACCGCGTCGAAGAAGGTGCGCGCTTCCTCGATGGTCATTTCCAGGACCTCGTGGATGCTCTTGCCCTTGTACTTGATCTCCAGCGTTTCGCGGTTGTAGCGCTTGCTCTTGCACACGTCGCAGGGCACGTAGATGTCCGGCAGGAAGTGCATCTCCACCTTGATCAGGCCGTCGCCCTGGCAGGCTTCGCAGCGGCCGCCCTTGACGTTGAAGGAGAAACGCCCGGCGCCGTAGCCGCGCGAGCGTGATTCCGGCACGCCGGCGAACAGCTCGCGGATCGGTGTGAACAGGCCGGTGTAAGTCGCCGGGTTTGAGCGCGGTGTGCGACCGATCGGGCTTTGATCGATGTCGACCACCTTGTCCAGGTGCTGCAGGCCGTCGATGCTGTCGTGGGCCGCGGCTTCCAGGGTGGTTGCACCGTTCAGTGCAGTGGCGGCGAGCGGGAACAGGGTGTTGTTGATCAGCGTCGACTTGCCCGAGCCGGACACGCCGGTGACGCAGGTCAGCAGGCCGATCGGAATTTCCAGATCGACGTTGCGCAGGTTGTTGCCGCGTGCCCCCTTGATCTTCAGTGCGAGCTTCTTGTTGCGTGGTGTGCGCTGGGCCGGGTAGCGGATCTTCTCGCGTCCTGACAGGTACTTGCCGGTCAGCGAGTCCGGGTGGGCCATGACTTCCGCGGCGGTGCCCTCGGCGACGATGCGCCCGCCGTGCACGCCGGCGCCGGGGCCGATGTCGACCACGTAGTCGGCCATGCGGATGGCGTCCTCGTCGTGCTCGACCACGATCACCGTGTTACCGATGTCGCGCAGGTGGCGCAGGGTGCCGAGCAGGCGTTCGTTGTCGCGCTGGTGCAGGCCGATAGAGGGTTCGTCGAGGATGTACATGACGCCCACCAGGCCGGCGCCGATCTGGCTGGCCAGGCGGATGCGCTGCGCTTCGCCGCCGGAGAGGGTATCGGCGCTGCGGTCCAGGGTCAGGTAGTCGAGGCCGACGTTGACCAGGAACTGCAGGCGCTCGCGGATTTCCTTGAGGATCTTGTCGGCGATCTCGCCACGGCGGCCGGTCAGCGCCAGGCCGCCGAAGTAGTCGGTGGCGTCGCCAATCGGCAGGCAGGTCACGGCCGGCAAGGTTTTGTCGCCAACCCAGACGTGCCGTGCCTCACGACGCAGGCGCGTGCCACGGCAATCCGGGCAGGGCTGGGTGCTGAGGAACTTGGCCAGCTCCTCGCGCACGGTGGTCGATTCGGTTTCGCGGTAACGGCGCTCGAGGTTCGGCACGATGCCTTCGAACGGGTGCGCGCGCTTGACGATGTCGCCGCGGTCGTTGAGGTAGCGGAACTCGACGTTGTCCTTGCCGCTGCCGTGGAGGATCGCCTGGCGGTTCTCCTGGCTGAGCTCCTCGAACGGCACTTCCAGGCTGAAGCCATAGTGTGCGGCGAGCGAGCCGAGCATCTGGAAGTAGTAGACGTTGCGCCGGTCCCAGCCGCGGATCGCGCCTTCGGCCAGGGTCAGTTCGGCGTTGACCAGGCGGCGGGTGTCGAAGAACTGCTTCACGCCCAGGCCATCGCAGGTCGGGCAGGCGCCGGCCGGGTTGTTGAAGGAAAACAGCTTGGGTTCCAGCTCGCTGATCGAGTGGCCGCAGACCGGGCAGGCGAAGCGCGCGGAGAAGATGATTTCCTCGCCCGGTTCGTCGTCCATGGGGGCGACCAATGCGAGGCCGTCGGCCAGTTTGAGCGCGGTCTCGAAGGATTCGGCCAGGCGCTGTTGCAGGTCGCCGCGGACCTTGAAGCGGTCCACCACCACGTCGATGGAGTGCTTCTTCTGTTTATCCAGCTTGGGCAGTTCATCCAGTTCGTAGAGCTTGCCGTTGACCCGGGCGCGGACGAAACCTTGGGCGCGCAGCTCTTCAAACACCGAGAGGTGCTCGCCCTTGCGCTCGCGGATCACCGGGGCCAGCAGCATCAGCTTGGCGCCTTCGGGCAGGGCCAGCACCTGGTCGACCATCTGGCTGACGGTCTGGGCTTCCAGCGGCAGGTCGTGATCCGGGCAGCGTGGAATACCGACGCGGGCGTAGAGCAGGCGCAGGTAGTCGTAGATCTCGGTGATGGTGCCCACGGTCGAGCGCGGGTTGTGCGAGGTGGATTTCTGCTCGATGGAGATCGCCGGCGACAGCCCTTCGATGGTGTCGACGTCGGGCTTTTCCATCATCGACAGGAACTGCCGGGCATAGGCCGACAGCGATTCGACGTAGCGGCGCTGGCCCTCGGCATACAGCGTGTCGAAGGCCAGCGAGGACTTGCCGGAACCGGACAGGCCGGTGATCACGATCAGCTTGTCGCGTGGCAGGGTCAGGTCGATGTTCTTCAGGTTGTGGGTTCGAGCCCCACGAATCAGGATCTTGTCCAAGACGGCCTCGCATGGCGGGCGGAAAACGAACGAGTATACGGGGCGCCGCAGCGCTGCGGCAAAGCGACGCTGCTGTGCCGTCGGGGGTTGGACTGCTAGAATCGCCGCCGGTTTTAACTGCTTCAGGTTCTGACGATGCATGATCCGCACAGCGAGCGCATGAGCGCCGGTGAAACCCGCGCCGCCGGTGGCCTGGCTCTGGTGTTCGCCTTTCGCATGCTCGGCATGTTCATGGTCCTGCCGGTGCTCGCCACCTACGGCATGGACCTGGCCGGCGCGACGCCCGCCCTGATCGGCCTGGCCATCGGCGCCTACGGCCTGACCCAGGCCCTGCTGCAGATTCCCTTCGGCATCATTTCCGACCGCATCGGCCGTCTGCCGGTGATCTATGTCGGCCTGCTGATCTTCGCCGCCGGCGCCGCGCTGGCCGCCACCGCCGATTCGATCTGGGGTGTGATCGCCGGGCGCGTGCTGCAGGGCGCCGGCGCGATTTCCGCGGCGGTGATGGCGCTGCTCTCCGACCTCACCCGCGAACAGCACCGGACCAAGGCCATGGCCATGATCGGCATGAGCATCGGCCTGTCGTTCGCCGTGGCGATGGTGGTCGGCCCGCTGCTGACCCGTGCCTACGGCCTGGCCGGGTTGTTCTGGGCCACCGCCGGCATGGCCCTGCTGGGCATGCTGATCATCGCCGCCGTCGTGCCGCGGGCGTCCAGCACGCTGCAGCACCGCGAGTCCGGTGTGGCACGCCAGGCGCTGCTGCCGACCCTGCGCAATGGCGAGCTGCTGCGCCTGAACCTGGGCATCGGCGTGCTGCACGCAATCCTCATGGCCAGCTTCGTGGTGTTGCCATTGGCACTGGTGGACCAGGGCGGGCTGGCCAAGGACGAGCACTGGTGGGTCTATCTCAGCGCGCTGCTGATCGGCTTCTTCGGCATGGTGCCCTTCATCATCTATGGCGAGAAGAAACGCCAGATGAAGCGTGTGCTGAGTGGCGCAGTGCTGATGCTGGTGCTGTGCGAGCTGTACTTCTGGGCCTTCGGCCACAGCCTCTCGGCGCTGGTATTCGGTTTCATCCTGTTCTTCACCGCCTTCAACCTGCTGGAGGCCTCGCTGCCGTCGCTGGTGAGCAAGGTGGCGCCGGCCGGCGGCAAGGGCACGGCCATGGGCGTGTACTCCACCAGCCAGTTCCTCGGCGCCGCCGTGGGTGGCAT
The DNA here is from genome assembly GCF_014851905.1 of Pseudomonas sp. PDM14. Taxonomy (NCBI): domain Bacteria; kingdom Pseudomonadati; phylum Pseudomonadota; class Gammaproteobacteria; order Pseudomonadales; family Pseudomonadaceae; genus Pseudomonas; species Pseudomonas sp. PDM14. Next base: position 40,401 of record NZ_JACVAQ010000003.1, read on the forward strand.
TCTCGGCGGGTGGTTGTACCAGCATGGCGGGCTCGCGCTGGTGTTCGTCGGCTGTGCGGTACTGGGGGTTATTTGGCTGCTGGCAGCTGCTACTATGCGCGAGCCGCCTTATGTCACCAGTCTGCGCCGGCCGCTCATGGCCAACGCCCTGGCCGATAGCGCGCTGGTGGGACGACTCCTCGCAATACCCGGCGTCAGCGACGCCATCGTGGTGGCCGAGGAGGCCGCGCTGTACATCAAAGTGGACACCCAACAATTGGACCGCGAGTTGCTCGAGCGTGTGCTCGAAGAGGCCGCGGAGACGCATTCAGCTTAGGAGAACGAAATGGCCCGTGGGGTTAACAAAGTCATTCTGATCGGCAACGTCGGCGGCGACCCGGAAACCCGTTACCTGCCCAATGGCAATGCGGTGACCAACATCACCCTGGCCACCACCGACAGCTGGAAGGACAAGCAGACCGGTCAGCAGCAGGACCGTACCGAATGGCACCGCATCGTGTTCTTCGGCAAGCTGGCGGAAATCGCCGGTGAGTACCTGCGCAAGGGCGGTCAGTGCTACATCGAGGGTCGCCTGCAGACTCGCGAATGGGAGAAGGACGGCGTCAAGCGCTACACCACCGAGATCGTGGTCGACATGAACGGCACTCTGCAGCTGCTCGGCGGCCGTGGTGGCAACAGCGAAGGTGGTGGCGAGTACGCCCCGCGTCAGCAGCAGTCGCGCCCGGCACCGCAGCAGTCCGCGCCGCAGCAGCGTCCGACGCCGCAACCGGCCGCCCAGCAGCCGGCCCCGGACTACGACAGCTTCGACGACGACATCCCGTTCTGAGTCGCTGCACGTTGACCGAAGAAAAGCCCGCCCCGTGCGGGCTTTTTACTGTCTGAAGAAGGGCGCAGCGAGGTGCGGGCGGCTGTTCCTGCGCAACGATCAGGCGCGGGCACGTGCGCGCTCGATGAGCGTGGTGTGTGAGTAGAGAAGGGTGATCAGGCTGCGTCGCGCCCGCGGGCGTCAGTTCGCCGGGCCGATCAGTTGCTCGACCAGGGCGATGACCTTGGTTACGTCGAAGGGCTTGTCGAACACCGCGGCGAACAGCTCGGGGCTGCCGCGGCCAATGCTGCCGTGGGCGCCGCTCATGAGAATGATCGGCAGGTCGGAGGACGCCGGCCTGGCACGTATCGCCTGGGCGAACTCGAGGCCGTCCATGACCGGCATCATGAAGTCGGTGATCACCAGCTCCGGGCGCTCGCGGTCGAGCACCTCGAGGCCTTTGCGGCCATTGCCGGCCTTGACCACCATGTAGCCTTCGTCTTCCAGGGCATAGCCGAGAATATCCGCGATCAAATATTCGTCATCGACTATCAGGACGGTCGTCATTTCACATGGGCCTGGCTGGAGTCATGCGTCTGGAGCCGGGGTGGCAGTGCCAGACAATACGGCGGTTGCATGTTTGAAGGCCTTGTTGAGGGCGATGCCATTCTGGCTGATGACGACCTCGAATAGCGCAGGGTCGTAGAAGCTGTCTCTCATCTTAAGTATGGACAGGACCCGCTTTAGTTCAGAGTTCATTTCCACGAAGCGCATCAGCAGCAGGTTGTCGACGATGCTCGACAGCTCCGGAGCCGGTGACAGGATCTCGGAGCCGAACAGGTCGCGCATCTCCCAGGTGGCGAAAACCGTCACGCCGCGCCCGCGCAGCTCGCTCATCAGCGCGCTGAAGAATTCGTTGAGACGCGCCGGGCTGCTGGCTACGCGGGCCATGCCGCCGAGGCTGTCGATCAGCACGCGTTTGCTGCCGTGTTTCTCCACCGCCTTGAGCAGGCGGGCGCCGAGGCCGTCGAGCAGGCCTTCGGTGGTCGGCTGCCAGACGATGTGCGCGGTGCCGCTGTCTTCCAGGGCCTGCAGGTCGATGCCCATGGAGCGGGCCTTGAGGCGCAGGCGTTGCGGCGTTTCGTAGAAACCGAACAGCAGCGCCGGTTCTGCCGGGGTGGCCTTGGCCAGGAAGCTCAGGCCGAGGCTGGTCTTGCCGATGCCGGACGGCCCCATGACCAGAGTGACCGACGAGGCCGGCAGGCCGCCTTCGACCAGTGTGTCGAGGCTGTCGATGCCGCTGGGGATGCGCGTCAGATCGGCGCTGTCCTGCTGCGACGGACGGCTGTAGAGGCTTTCCAGGCGCGGGTGCACGACCAGACCGTCGTCGGTGATCTCGCACTCGTGCAGGCCGGAGAGCGCGCCGCTGCCACGGGTCTTGCGCAGCTGGATGCGGCGTACCGAACGGGTGCCGTGCAGCTCTTCACCCATCTCGATGACGCCATCGACCATGGTGTGTTCCGGGCTGCCATCGTCCAGGCGCGAGCTGGTGAGAAATAGCACGGTGCAGCCGGCGAAGGCCGCGTGGCCCTGCAGCTCGGAAATGAATTTCTTGGTGTCGATCTGGTTGTCGGCCTTCGAGCGGGCGTTGAGCAGGCCGTCGACGATCAGCACCGTGGCCTTCTGCCGGCTGATCTCGCGGCGCAACAGCTTGACCACTTCATCCAGGCCTTCGTTTTCCAGGGTGTCGAAGGCGCTGACGAACTGGATCTCGTTGCCGACCCGGGACGGGTCGAAGAAGCGCAGCGTGGAGAGGAACTGGAAGAGACGCTCGTGGGACTCCGAGAGCAGCGTGGCGACCAGTACACGACCGCCGTTGCGCACATGGTTGAAGGCAATCTGGTTGGCCAGGATGGTCTTGCCCGATCCCGGGCGACCCTGGACGATGTACGACGATCCTGCGATCAAGCCGCCTTTCAACAGAGCGTCGAGTCCTTCGATTCCGCTTTGAAGGCGTTTTAGCTGTTCCAAGATCTGGCCTGCCTCAATAAAAAATACGCTGAAGAGTGGCTGGTGCTCTTGGGCAAGCGGGACCGCCTGGCGCACAGGGTGCGGCGGAGGGGGATGCCGGACCAACCGAAAAAACAGGGCTCCACTTTACCCGCATACATGCCGAACGAACAGGCTGGCGCGTGCCTGGCTCAGCTGTGTCCCCTCCGGCTGGCCGGCAGGTAGAGGATCATCGTGGTGCCCTGGCCGACCAGGCTGTCGACGCGGATCGAACCCTTGCAGCCCTTGACGAAGCCATACACCTGGCTCAGCCCGAGTCCGGTACCCTTGCCGAAGCGCTTGGTGGTAAAGAACGGTTCGAAGATGCGTTCCAGCGTCGGCCCGTCGATACCGGGGCCGGAGTCGCTGATCGAGACTTCGACGAACTCGCCGTGCAGGTCATCCCACTCGCCGTGCAGTGTGCGGTTCTGCGCACGCAGGAGGATCACCCCGCCGTTTTCCATGGCGTCGCGGGCATTGAAGATCAGGTTGAGCAGCGCCAGCTCCAGCTGACTGGAGTCGACCTCGACCATGTGCAGCTGCTCGCCCAGCGCGATGTCCAGCTGGGTCTTTTTCGGCAGCGCCTGGGACAGGAAGCGGCGGGCCGAGACCAGGGTTTCGTTGAGGTCCACCGCCTGGTTGTCGGGATCGCGGCGCCGGGCGAAGGTCAGCAGGTGCCCGGTCAGCTGGCTGCCGCGCATGCCGGCATCGTGAATGCTTTCGAGCAGGCTGTTCAGGCGCTCCGGGCTCGGGTTGCGCAGGGCCATGGCCGAGGCGCCGATGATCACCGTGAGCAGGTTGTTGAAGTCATGCGCCATGCCGCCGGTAAGCTGGCCCAGGGCCTCCATTTTCTGCGCCTGGAACAGCTGGGCGCGCATGGTCTCCATGTGCAGTTGCGACTCGTGGCGTTCGGTCATGTCGCGGGTGATCTTGGCCAGGCCGATCACCGTGCCGTTCTCGTCGTAGATCGCATCGAGCACGCCGAGCGCCCAGAACTGCGTGCCGTCCTTGCGCAAGCGCCAGCCTTCGTTCTGTGAACGGCCTTCGCGGATGGCGGTTTCGATGAGCATCTGCGGCTTGCCGTTGATGCGGTCTTCGGGGGTGAAGAACATCGACAGGTGCTGGCCGATGGCTTCGTCGGCGCTGTAGCCCTTGATGTGCTGGGCGCCGGTGTTCCACGAGACGATGCGGCCGTCGGTATCGAGCATGTAGATCGCGTAATCCACCACGGCCTGCACCAGCAGTTCATAGCTGTGCTCGGTCAGGGCGCGGGATTTCAGCGGGGCGTTGGCGTGCATACGGCCACATTCTTGCGCTGCGGGATCATGGCTGGAGTGTAGAGCCTCGGCTGCTGGGAAAAATGAACCACTCGGCAGTTATACGACTGTGTTGTGCGCTTGCCAACCTGCTACACCGTAGAACGCTCAGGCACTAGGCAGCAGGAACGGCGCTTGGTTCAACCCGTTGTTGTGCGGGTGGTACGGTCGTCGGCTGTTGTGAATCTTTCCGCGACCGCTCAAGTCCACAGCCCTGACAGCCAATCAGTCAGGAGATGGACATGAGTACGCAACGCAAGACGCAGGCGCCCCGGGAAATCGACGACATTCAGGATCGCATGGGCTCGCTGGAGCAACTCGATTTCAGCGCGCGCAAAGACGAGCGCCAGGGGCGCATCGGCGATGAGCGGCCGCAGGCCGAGCAGGATCACGAATTCTCCGACCAGCGCGTGCGCGAAGCCGGGCTGAGTGGTGGCGAGACGCTGGGTGAAGGCGAGCACGAGGACGGCGTGAGCATGGACGACCTCAGTCCGGAAACCCTGCTCGACGAGAGTGGCGCTCGTTCACCACGTGAGCCGGGCGAGCGCGGCGCGCTGGACCAGGACCTGAGCATCGTCGATGGCGACCAGATTGGTGCCGGCGGCGGCCTCGATGAAGCCGAGTTGGCGCGGCGCGACCCGCTGGACGGCAAGCCCTGGGGCCGTGAGCCGCAGGGCCCGGATCTGGATGAGGAAGAGGACTGAGGGCGATTCCGCGCGTCGGCGTGTGGTGGGCGCGTTGCTATTTCAGCTCCCAGCGCCCGTCCACGCGATGTGCCAGGCCACGCTGGCCGAGTGATTCCAGGTAGCGCTGCATGCCTTTTTCGCCGCGCTTGCGGAACAGGCGGATACTGCGCGGCAGCAGGTTGGGGAAGAGCATCGCCAGGGCTGACAGCCATGACTCGCTGGCCTTGGGCGTGCGTTCCAGGCATGGACTGTCGAGCATGCGCAGCACCTGGTCGGCGACCGCTTCCGGCTGTTGCGGAGGGTCGATGAATTGCAGGGCGTTGCCACCTTCGATGGCCTCGCGTTGCAGCATCGGGGTTTCCGTCGCGGCCGGCAGAATCGAGCCGACCTTGATGCCCTTGTTCGCCAGGTCCAGGCCGATCGACAGCATGGCGCCACGCAGGCCGAACTTGCTGGCGCTGTAGATCGGCGATTCCGGCATGGGGAAGATGCCGCCGATGGACACCGTGGTGATCACCCGCGGATCGGCCGAGCGCTTGAGCAGCGGAATGGCCAGGCGCGTGAGGATCAGCGGCGAGATCAGGTTGATGTTCAGCTCGCCGACGATGCTCTCCACCGAGCGTTCGTCGAAGGCCTCGACGCGGGTGATCGCCGCATTGTTGATGAGGATGTCGAGACGGCCGAACTGCTGCTCGACCTGCTCGATGAGCCGTTGCAGGTCGGCGTGGTTGGCCAGGTCGGCGACTACCGCAGTGGCCTGCGGCCCCAGCCGCTCGAGGGCCTGGTCCAGGCGTTCGCGGTCGATGTCCACCAGCACCAGGCGCATGCCGCGCTGGATCAGCTTGGCGCAGATGGCCTGACCGATGCCGCCGGCCCCGCCGGTTATCACTACCACTTCATTCATGGTCGGTACTCGTTGAGAGCCAGGGCCGAGGCCACGGTTTTTCAAGCGGCTCCCGCGTAGGGTGCGCCAAGCGCACCGGGTGTCGCTGCGTGGTGGGCGCACCCTACGAGAGCAGCATTGGCGATTGCCTAGACGGCGGTTTCTACCGGCTTCAACGGCACGCCGGAGAAGCCCGCGTGCTTACGCAGCGCGGCGTAGTAGCCGTCGTCCAGCTCGCCCCAGGCGAAGCGCTGGCGCAGCTTGCGCAGCTGAGTCTTCAGCGCGTGCACTTCCAGGTACACCTCGTGGCGCTGCGACTGGATGAAGTTGATGCCGCCAGTAAGGTCCGGGTCGTCATGGGCGATCAGCTGCTCGAACTCGCGGGAGCGTTGGGGGCGCTGCAGCTGGTCGCGCAGGTAGCAGGCGACGGCGTGGGCTTCGTTGTCGAACAGCTTGTAGGCACTGGAGTTGGTTTCCAGGTAGCCGATGCCGAACAGGTTGTGGTGCTGGCGGCTGAAGATCGACAGGTACAGCTGCGGGCGTCCGCCCTTCCACTCGAAGTAGTCGGCGGCGTACTTGCAGCTCCACTTGTAGCCGGTGGCGTAGATCACCAGGTCCAGCGCTTCGCGGCGGCCATCCTTGAACACCACCTCGTCGCCCTCGTAGCGGGCCACGTCGGGGCGCGCCTCGATGTCGCCGTGCTGCAGGTAGTGCAGCAGCTGGGTGTTCATCAGCGGGTGGCTCTCGAACAGCTTGTGGTCGGGCTTGGGCAGGCCGAAACGGGTCACGTCGCCGTTGATCAGGCGCAGGATCAGGCTGAACACCGGACGCACCAACCAGATCGGCAGCTGTGGGCCTTTCTCGCTGACCTCGTCGGCGGGCAGGCCGAACAAGTGCTTGGGGATGAAGTGATAGCCGCGGCGCAGGCTGATGAAGGCCTTGCTGGCGTGGGTGGCGGCGTCGCAGGCGATGTCCGCGCCGGAGTTGCCGGCGCCAACGATCATCACCCGCTTGCCCTTGAATTCATCGGCCTGCTTGAAGGTCACCGAGTGGCGGATCTCGCCGTTGAACTGGCCTTCGATGGTCGGCATGTTCGGGTCCCAGTTGCAGCCGGTGGCGCACACCACGGCGCGGTAGCAACGCTGCTCGCCGCCGGCCAGGGTAACCAGCCAGCGGCCGTCGTCGCGCTTGAACACGTGCTCGACGGCGGTGTTGAAGCGGATGTTGTCGTAGAGGTCGAAGGCGCGGGCGAAGGCGCGGGCGTATTCGAGGATCTGCCGGTTGCTCGGGTAGTCCGGGAAGTGCTTGGGCATCGGGAAATCGAGGAAACCGGAGAGGTCACGCGAGGAGATGAAGTGCGCGGACTCGTACATCGGCGTGCCGGGGTTGCTGATGTCCCATACGCCGCCGACATCGCTGTGGCGCTCGAACTGTTCGTAGTGCAGGCCCTGGCGCTTCAGCGCGCGGGCCATGCACAGGCCGCCGGGGCCGCCGCCGATGATGCACACGGCGTCGCCGCAATCCTGGATGGTGATGTTCTCTGTGCTCACGGGGCTCTCCGCTCTCGGTGGTGGGCGATGGGCTCACGGTAGCCAAGGCGGGAAATGCTCAGCAGGGGCGCGATGGCCGCGAAAGGGGGCCGAAATGGACAGGTGTGGCTTCCTTCTTTTTTTGCAAGAGAGGGCTCGAAGAGTGGGGCGAGGTGCGTTCATGGCGCCGGGCGCAGTGTCGGAGAGTGCCTTGCGTTTGAGCGGCGCGGAGTGAAGTCGTAGCGGCGGAGCTTTTCCTTCTCCCTCCGGGAGAGGGTGCCCGAAGGGCGGGTGAGGGTAGATGGGCGCGTGGTCGCCAATCCTTCACCCCAGCTTCTCCCGGAGGGAGAGGGGGCAGTCAGGCCGGGTGGATCTGCCGGCGGGCTTCGCGTGGGGCCACGCCGGTCCAGCGTTTGAAGGCGCGGCGGAAGTTGCGCACATCGCTGAAGCCGGTTTCGCTGGCGACGTCGATCAGGCGGCTGTCGCGGTGGCTGAGCAGGGCCAGGGCCTTGGCCCGACGCAGGGCGTCGACGATGCCGTGGTAGGACAGCCCGGCATCGCCGATGCGCCGGCGCAAGGTGCGCTCGCCGAGGTTGAGCTGGCGCGCCAGGTCGGCCAGCGGCGGCGGGTTGCAGAGGTTCTTGCGGATCTCGCGCTGGATGGTCTCGATCAGGTCGGACGTGCCCTGTTCGTCCCAGCGCTCGCTGTCGAGCAGGGCGGCGATTTCGGCGGCGACGTAATCGTCGCGGGTCGGCAGCGGCAGCTCCAGCCAGCGGGCGTCGAAGCTGATGCGGTTGTGCCCGGCGCCGAAGCGCACCGGGCAGTCGAACAGCTCGGCATAGCGTTGCGCATGGGCCGGGCGCGGGTACTCCAGTTCTATGGCGTTGAGGTGCAGCGTCTCGCCGGAGAGGTGGCGGACGATGGCCTGGCAACTGGAAAAGGCTTCCTCCAGGTAGAACACCGCCACGTCCGGGTCGAAGAAGCGCGTGCTGGCGAAGATCAGGCACTTGTCGCCGCGCAGTTCCATTTCGTAGTCGAGCAGGGCGCCGGTACGACGCTGGTAGCGCAGGGCCAGGTCGAGTGCCTCACCGAGACTCGGGCTGGCGAGCATGGCCATGCCGACCAGGCCCCAGGACACCGCGGTCTGGCGGCTGCCGACCGCCAGCCCCAGGCCGCTGTCATCCAGGCTGTGCAGGGCGCGGCGCACCAGCAGGTAACTCTGCCGGTAAGACAGCCGATAGCCGGGCTTTTTCAGGTCATCCGGCTCGAAGCCCAGGCCGCGGCACAGGTGCGCCGGGTCACGCCCCAGCGCGGCGACGTGCTGCAGGAGAAAACGCGAGATCTGCGGCGGCGCCGAGGCCTCCGAGTAGCGCGGGTCGGCGATGGGTTTCATGGGCACGCTCCTGGCAGGAGGCTGTCATTCGGCGTCGAGAGCCTGGTTCTTTTCGTTATGTGGCGCCTCTTCGGGCGCCGTTTTCATAGGTAGCACGGGTGTTCGTCGCGGCGCCAGCCAGCAAGTGGTCTGGGGTGCGTCGCCTATCCGTAGGGTGCGCCGTGCGCACCTGGAGTTGTGCGTGGGCATCGGTGCGCATGGCGCGCCCTGCGGTTTCGTATTCTCTAGTAGGCGCCAAGCTCCGCTGCCTGTTCGCCGGCGGCATGGCTGGCGGCGGCGTTGGCCTGGTCCTTGGTCAGGCGCCGGCCTGCGATCAGACGTACCCACCAGGGCACCTGCTTCACCCGCCCGCCACCGAGCCGGGCCAGCACGTAGGCCATGGCGCACTTCTCGAACAGTTCGGCGTTGAACAGCATGCGGTTGCGGGTGACGCCGATGGCCAGCAGGCGCCCGTCGACCAGCCCGGCATTGCCGCCGCCGGCGAGCACGCCCGGCATCTGCGCGGCGTGGGCCGGCGCCCAGGAGCGGCCGATGTGCCGCGCCTGTTCGTCGAACACCGAGGGCATCGCTTCGCCCAGCGCGTCCAGTTGCAGGCTCCAGCGCGGGCTGAGGGTGGCCACGGCGCCGGCATCACCGCGCCGGTGGTAAACCTCGGCGTGCACGGCGCACAGGCCCGGCTCGGCGTCGGCCAATTCGACCTCGCGTGGCGCTTCGCCTTGGCTGAGAAACAGCAGGCGGCTGGTGCCCGGCAGGCGCAAGGAGAGCGCATCGCCGGGATGCAGGAAGCCCTTGGCGGTCAGGCGTTCGGCAGCCTGGAGCAGTACCTCGTGCATGTTCAGACCAGCCCGAACACATCGTCGAAGCGGTTCAGCGCCTCGTCGATGATCTCGTCGGTGTCGGCGGCGCTGGTGTACATGCGGCTGCCGGCCAGGGTCACCAGGCCGTGGGCCATGTAGGCGGCGCCCATCTCTTCCATCATGTGCTTGCGCGGGTTGACCTCGCGCAGCAGCTGGATCGGGTTGCGCACGTTGAGCAGCAGCACGCCGGAGGTTTGCAGGTGCACCACCGAGCCCTGGTTGTAGACCACGTAGGGCAGACCCCGGCGCTCGATGATCTGCCCCAGGCCGGCGGTCAAACGGTCGCCGGCCCGCCCGGCGACGGCCGCGGCGTTGCGTTTCTCCATCTCGATCAGGCTGTAGTAACCGGCCACGCAGGACAGCGGGTTGGCGGTCAGGGTGCCGCCGACGAAGGCGCGCTTGGTCTGTTTGCCGCCAATGCCGCCAGCCAGCAGCATCATCACCTCGCGCCGGCCGCCGATGCCGCCGGCCATGGGGTAGCCGCCGGTCAGGCACTTGCCGAAGATGGTCAGGTCCGGCAGCACGTTGAAGTAGCCCTGGGCACCGGACAGGCCGACGCGGAAGCCGCTGACCACTTCGTCGAAGATCAGCAGCGCGCCGAACTCGTCGCACAGCTTGCGCAGGTTGGCGTTGAAGTCCCTGTGTGCCGGGCGCGTGCCGCTTTCCGGGCCGAGCGGCTCGACGATGATCGCCGCCGTGCCGCCGCGCAGACGATTGAGCTGCAGGCGCCGACGCAGGGCGCCGAGGTCGTTGGGAAAACTCTCCTGCGTGTGGCTGGTGGCGCCGCTGGGAATGCCCACCGCCTCGCGCCGGCCGGTGCCGGGGATGCGCATGCCGTAGACCAGCTGGTCGCTCCAGCCGTGGTAGGCGCCGCCGATCTTGATCACCCATTTCTTGCCGGTGTAGGCGCGGGCCAGACGGATTGCGCCCATCACCGATTCGGTACCGGAGGCGAGCATGCGGAACATCTGCACCGAGGGCACGTGGCGGCAGACCAGTTCGGCCAGCTTGACCTCGTACTCGTGCAGCAGGCCGGTGACCGGGCCGCACTCGCGCAGGGTCTCGATGACCTTCTCCTGCACTACCGCATCGTTGCTGCCGAGCAGCGTCGGGCCGCCAGCCTGGAGAAAGTCGATGTAGCGGTTGCCGTCGATGTCTTCCAAGTGCGCGCCCCGGGCGCTCTTCATCGCCAGGGCGAAGGGGTAGTTGAATGCCAGGTTGTGCTGAATGCCGCCGGGGATGACCTGCGCGGCATTCAGCGCCAGCTGTTTGGAGGCGCGGCATTGGTTGTCGAAGTAGCCCAGCACCTTGTCCATGTTCTCGCGGCGGATCGGCCGGATCGGCTGCTTGATCAGCGCCTTGAGACGCGCATCGATGACGTCGGTGTCCGGCCAGTGGGAGATGCCGGAAGTGCGCGGGTCGGGCTGGGTGGAGGCGTTCATGGCGTTCTCTCTTCTAATCGTTCGGGCTAGGCGTTGAGCGCGGACAGGGCATGCTGGAAAGCCGGGTTGTCAGGTTGCTCGGCGAGAGCCCGCTGGAACCAGCGCACCGCCTCGCGTTCAAGTAGTTGCACCACGCGGCAGGCGTCGTCGAGGGTGCGGCCGACGCACACGGCGCCGTGGTTGCGCATCAGGTAGGCGTTGAGGTCGAAGCGCACCTGGCGGCTGACGTTACTCGCCAGCCAGCCGGTACCGGAGGGCGCGTAGCCACACACCGGTACGTCCCCGCCGATCACCTGGCGCGCGTCGGCGTCGCTGATCGGCAGCGCGCGGTCGAGCAGGGTGAAGGCGCTGGCCACCGGTTGATGGGTGTGCACGCTGGCCCAGCAGTCCGGGCGCGACCGGAGCATGCGCGCGTGCAGGCCACTTTCCACCGAAGGCTTGCCGGTGCCGGCGAGTTGCTTGAGGTCATCCAGGCGCAGCACGCAGATGTCGCCGGGCGCCATGGCGTAATAGTCGCTGGCCGACGGCGTGACGGCAAAGCGTTCGGCGTCGATGCGCAGCGCCAGGTTGCCGCCAACGCCAGCCAGGTAGCCCTGATCGGCGAGCTTCACCGCAGTGCGCACTACGGCCTCGCAGGCCTGTTCGAAGGTCATGACCTGGCTCCGTGCAGCGTGGCGTAGAACGGCGCCAGCGCCTTGTGCGCGGCGCGGAAGGTGGCGTAGCTGGCGGCGTAGCGCTCGCTGTTGGCGCGGCCCGGCTCGAACGAGCGGCGGATCGCCACGCGCTCGGCAATGTCGCTGAAGGTCATGGCGCCGATGCCGACCCCGGCGATGAAGGCCGCGCCTCGCGCATTGGCCTGGATCGGCTGCTGCGGCTGGTGCACGGTGACGCCCAACGTGTCGGCGAAGATCTGGCTCCAGACATCCGAACGCCCGCCCCCACCTACCAGGGTGATGGCCTCGGCCGGCTGGCCGATGAAGCCCTCGACCGCCTCCATCATCCAGCGTGTGTTCAGCGCCACGCCTTCGAGGAAGGCGCGCACCATGTCTTCGCGGGCGTGCTCCAGGCTCAGGTTGAGCAGGCCAGCGCGCAGATTGCCGTCGTCCACCGGGCTGCGCTCGCCCATCAGCCAGGGCAGGTAGAGCAGGCCGCGGGCGCCGGCTGGTACGCCGGCGGCGATCTCGTCGAGGATGCGGTACACGTCCGGACGCGCCTCGTCCTGCAGCAGGGCGTCCTTGGCGAACAGGATGCGGTCACGCAGGAAGCTCAGGTTGGCGCCTGCAGCGGACTGCATGGCCATCATCAGGTAGCGGTCGGTCAGGGCGCAGGGCACAGCGGCGATCTGCCGGAACACGTCGGTTTTCTTCTTCGCCACGTGGGCGCCGATCCATGACGAGGTGCCGACGTACAGGTGCAGGGCGTTGTCCGCGACGGCGCCGGAGCCGAGTGCAGCGGCGCTGTTGTCCACCGCGCCGGCGACCACCGGAATGCCGGCGGGCAGGCCGAGTTTTTCCGCCACCTGCGGGCGCAGCGTGCCGAGAATATCGCTGCAGCGCACCAGTTCCGGCAGCTGCTCGCGGCTCAGCCCGGCTAGGCGCAACAGGCCTTCGTCGTAGCGGATGTTGGCTGGGTCGCGGTTGTCGGTGACCCAGGTGGTCAGCGCCGAATCTACGGTGGCGGCGAGGCGGCCGGTCAGGCGCAGGTTGATGAAGTCGAGGACGTTGAGGAATTTGGCGGTGCGTGCGTACAGCTCGGGCAGCTCGTCGCGGATGAAGGCGATGTGGCCGAACGGGTCCTTGCCGGACAGCGCCGGCGCGCCGCCGGTCAGGTGCAGCCAGCGCCACAGCTTGAGCGGGTCGTAGCCGGCCACGCGCGGCAGGGTGCCACCGACCTGACGACGCACTGCGGCCTGGCCGCGCATGTCCATGTACAGCATGGCGCGGGCCAGCGGATTGCCGTCGCGGTCCACCGGCAGGGTCGCCTCACCCTGGCAGGAGCAGGCCACGGCGACGATGTTCGCGCGTGCCTCAGCATCGCCGAGCAGCACTTCGCTGGCGCTCTCCTCGAAGGCACGCCACCAGTCTTCCGGGCACTGCTCGACGCCGGCACCGGGCAGCACGTGGTTGGTCACGGCGCGGAAGGCGAAGGCGCGAACCTGGCCATCCAGGCCGACCAGGGCGGTCTTGCAGCCGGAGCTGCCGAGGTCGACGGCGAGCACCAGGCGGTCGTCGCGGCTCACTGCGGCGTATCCCCGGTGTGCGCACCGTGGAGGCGCCAAGCGCCCGTGGTGCGTGCGGCGCGCCCTGCAGTGGTGGTGTGGTTCTGGCTCTTTTGCATCGGCCCCTTTCCATTTTTTCAGAGTCGCGCTAAAACATAAGCATTGCTCATGTTTTCGAGAATGCTGTGGCCACCAAAACTTTGTCAAGCACCCCGGCGAAAGCCCGCACCCGCCGCGAACCGAAGCAGGAACGCAGCCAGGTGCGCTTCGAGGCGATCCTCAAGGTCGCCCTGGAACTGATCGCCGCACGCGGCTACGAGGCCGTGTCGATGCGCGAAATCGCCCGCGAGGCGGCGCTGCCGATTGCGTCCCTGTACCTGTATTTCCCGACCAAGCTGGCGATCGTCCAGGAAGTCTGGCAGCGCTACACCACCAGCGTGCGGGATCGTTTGCAGGCCGACCTGCAGCACATCGTCAGCCCAGGCAACGACGCCGATGCCGGGCTGATGATCGAGCGCCTGATCGACCTGATGGTGGAGATCCAGATCAGCCATCCGGGCTTCGTCGAGGTCTGGGGTTGCGTCACCGCCGCACCGGAACTGCGCGCGCTGAACAGCGCCGACACCCTGGCCACCGCCGCGATGATCGCCACCGCGATTCGCAGTGCTCATCCGCACACCGATGCCGAGCAGGTCGAAGGCCTGGCGCTGGTGCTGTGCGAGGCCGGCAGCTCGATCACCAAGCTGGCCCTGACCCTGGACGAACCGGAGCGTCAGCGCCGCCTGCAACAGCTCAAACGCACCTTGCACTTCATCTACAGCAACAGCCTGGCGGCCTTCGCCGCGGCGGGTGACGGGCGCGCGTAAAGCGCGGCTCGCTGCGGATGACAACGGTTTATCAAGGGCCTTTCCGGCGCCGTTTTTTGGCCGGTTGGGCCCCATGGAGGGTTTCACAAGTCGGCTAGTTTCGCGTCATCACCGCTAGGGGACAGCAGCATGTCGTATAACGAGAAAAGCAAGATAGCGCTGGCAATAGGGATGTGGCTCTGCTCGGTGCAGCAGGTCCAGGCCTTTCAGATCGACACCGGGCCGAACCTCACGACCTCGCTGGAAAGCGTGGCGGAGTTCACTTCGGTGTACCGCACGAGTTCGCCGGAGCGCATCGAGCAAGGCGGGCAGAACGTGTTCATCAACAACAACGATGGCAGCGAGTATTACGACAACGGGTTCGTGTCGAACGAATTCAAGCTGACCTCCGAGTTGCATGTGCGCACTGAACAGGACGGCCTGTTCATCCGCGGCACGGCTTGGTACGACACCCAGCTGATGGACCACGACCCCAGCGGCGACGGCTTCGACACGCACAACACCGACAGCGACGAGCATTATCCAGCCGACCTGAAAAACCGCGCCGGCAGTCGTGCGCGCCTACTCGACGCCTACCTGTACACCAACCGCTACATCGCCGAGCGGCCCGTCAGCCTGCGGCTCGGGCGCCAGGTGATCAACTGGGGCGAGGGCATTTTCTACGCCGACGGCATCAACGTGATAAACCCGGTCGACATCGGCCGCGTGGTGCTGCCCAACGCCAGCCTCAAGGATGCGTTGCTGCCGACCAACATGATCTCCGGCCAGTTCGGCCTGACTGACAGTTTGAACATTGAGGCCTTCTACGGTTTGGAGTGGAAGGGGCACGACCTGATTCCGACCGGTGCCTTCCTGAATAACCAAGACTATTTCGGCAAGGGCAGCAACGGTGTGCTGGTCGACCTGCGCGACGAGTTGGGCGGCCTGGCTGAGTTCGTGCCGGGGCTCAATGGCGTCGACGGCGTGGTTGCCGGTGCGCGCTACGGCCGCGAGCACGATGCCCGTGACGACGGCCAGTTCGGCGTCGCCATGCGCTACATGGTGGAGGAGTGGAACAACACCGAATTCAGCCTCTATTACATGAACTACCACAGCAAGGTGCCGTTCCTGCGCATCCAGAAAGGCCAGTCCTTTGCCTGCAGCAGCGGTGGCGGTGGCCGGTTCGCCACCCTCTGCGGGTTGGCCCAAGCGGTCGATCCAGGATCGGTGCCGCTGGTCGATGGTCTGGCCCTGCTCGACTCCACCTACTACGACTTCGTCTACCCGGAAGACATCCGCCTGTTCGGCTTCAGCGTCTCCGGCACCATCGGCGACACCAGCGTGGCCGGCGAGCTGGCCTACCGGCCCAACGCGCCGCTGGAACCGTCGATGACCTATGAGCTGGAACAGATGGCCGAAGGTGCCCTGGGCGCCGGCGGGGCCAGTGGCGGCAGTATCGACCTGGGTGAGTTCGGCGACGGCTCGGCCAACGACACGCGCCGCCGCATCGACCTGTACAAACGCCACGAGCTGTACACCGGTTCGGTCTCGACCATCCACACCTTCGGCCCGGTCGGCGGCCTCGACGACCTACTGATGCTCGCCGAGGTGGCGTTCAATCATGTGCCGGGCAGCCTGCTCGACTCGGCCAACTACGCCTACCTGGACTCCTTCGCCTGGGGCTACACGGTGAACTTCTCCGGGCTGATCCAGGACGTGCAGCCGAATGTCGACCTGATGCCGGCGATCACCTTCCGCCAGGACGTGTCCGGCACGTCGCCGGCGCTCAATGAAAACTTCGTCCAAGGGCGCAAGTCGGCGACCCTCGAGCTGGGCGCCAAGTACGGCCAGACGCTGACCGGCAAGCTCGGCTACACCTCGTTCTGGGGCGCGCGCAAGGACAACGCGCTGATCGACCGCGACCACGTTGCGCTCAACGTCTCCTACTCCTTCTGACGGCAGGAACCTTCATGACCAGAAATGCATTGCGTGTCCGTTCCGTTCTGCTTTCCCTCGGCCTGCTGCTGCCTCTGGCGGCCGAAGCCAAGGTCAGTGCCGAGCAGGCGGCCCAGCTCAATGGCAACCTCACGCCGTTCGGCGCCGAGCGCCAGGGCGATGCCGCCAAGGGCGTGCCGGAGTGGACGGGCGGCCTGACCCAGGCGCCTGCCGGTTATGCCGGGCCCGGCAGCTTCCACGTTGACCCGTTCGCCGACGAGAAGCCGCTGCGGGTGATCGATGCACAAAACCTGCAGGCCGATGCCGGCAACCTCAGCGAGGGCGTCAAGGCGCTGCTCAAGGCCTACCCGCAGACCTTCAAGGTGCCGGTCTACCCGAGCCACCGCAGCTTCGCCGCGCCGCAGGACATCTACCAGAACACCTTCACCAACGCGCAGAAGGCCGATCTCGACGGTGCCGGCTACGGCCTGGTGAATGCCTACGCGGGCATTCCGTTTCCGATCCCGGCCGATGGCCGCCAGGCGATCTGGAACCACATCGCGCGCTGGCAAGGCCGCTACATCGACGAGGTGGCGGTCACCGCGCAGGTCACCGCCAGCGGCGGTTACTCGCTGCTGCGCGAGCGTATCCAGCTGCTGTCCAACTACTACAACCCGAAGAAGGATGCCGGCAGCCTCGACAATATCCTCTACTACTTCGCCAGCGAGCTGCTGCCGCCGTCGCGTGACAATGGCCGTGCGCTGCTGGTCCACGAAACCATCGACCAGGTCGCCGCGCCGCGTTCGGCGTGGATCTACAACCCCGGCCAGCGCCGCGTGCGCCGCGCGCCGACCCTGGCCTACGACACACCGATCGACGGCATCTACGCCGACGACACCGATATGTACAACGGCGCCACCGACCGTTACGACTGGAAACTGGTCGGCAAGCAGACGCTGCTGGTGCCGTACCACAACTACGCCATGGAAAAGCAGGGCCGCGAAGTTGGCGAACTGGTCAAGCCAGGCCACCTCAACAGCGACCTGACGCGCTGGGAAATGCACCGCGTGTGGGTGGTCGAGGCCACGTTGCGCGAGGGTCAGCGCCATGTGCACGGCAAGCGCCGCTTCTATCTGGATGAGGACAGCTGGTACGCCCTGATCGTGGAAAACTACGACACCCGCGGCGAGCTGTGGCACGTCAACCTGGCCTTCACCAAGAACGCCTACGACGTGCCGGTGATCACCCCGGTGAACATCGTCTTCCATGACCTGATCGCCCACAGCTACACGGTGATCGGTCTGCGCAACAAGGAAAAGGCGCCGCGCCAGTTCCAGCTCACGCCGCCGCCGGACAGCTACTGGAAGCCTGCCAGCCTGCGCCGCAAGGGCACCCAGTAAGGCCGTGGCTGACGCCGTCGCCGCCCGCAGCGGGCGCGGCGGCGGGCGCGGCGGCGGGCGCGGCGGCGGGGCAAATGCGATTGCGGGGTGACGGACCCGGGCAAAACCCGCAAAATACCGCCAGTCCGGCTGCCAGCCAGCCTGTTCTTTCGCGACTGGAGTGACCCGTACCACCATGCGCATGCGCCTGATGCTGCTGGGCGGTGGCAATGCCCTGGGGCAGGCGCTGATCCGCCAGGGAGCCGAACACGACATCGGCTTTCTCGCCCCCCGCCCGCCCGAAGGTGGCTGGGATGTGGCCAGCCTCACCCAACTGCTCGATGACACCCGCCCCGAGGCGTTGATCAACCTCGCCTATTACTTCGACTGGTTCCAGGCGGAGAGCGTCGACGAGACGCGCTTCGCCCAGCAGGAGCGCGCGCTCGAGCGCCTGGCCGAACTCTGCCAGCACCACAACATCGTGCTGTTGCAGCCTTCCAGCTACCGCGTGTTCGATGGTTCGCGCGCCACCGCCTACAGCGAGAAGGACGAGCCGGTGCCGCTCGGCCTGCGCGGCCAGGCCCTGCGCCGTATCGAGCAGAGCGTGCGCGCGACCTGCCCACGGCATGTGCTGCTGCGCTTCGGTTGGCTGCTCGACGACAGCCCCGACGGCCTGCTCGGGCGCTTCCTGCGCCGGGCCGAGCTGGAGCAGGAGCTATCCATGGCCGACGACCGCCGCGGCAATCCGACCCTGGTCGACGATGCCGCGCGGGTAATCATCGCCGTGCTGCAGCAGCTCGATTGCCAGATCCCGCTGTGGGGCACCTACCATTACGGCGGCCACGAGGCGACCACGCCGCTGTCGCTGGGCCAGGCGATCATCAGCGAGGCGCGCCAGCTGCACAAACTGCAGGTGCTCGAGCTGCACGCGCAGGCCCATGCCGCCCGCCCGGACGCCGCCGACGAGCCGCAGCACGCGGTGCTGGCCTGCAAGAAGATCCTGCACACCTTCGGCATCAAGCCACGCGCCTGGCGCTCCGGCCTGCCGAGCCTTCTCGACCGTTTCTACCGCCATAGCTGAGGGCGCCATGTCTGATTCCCCGATCCTGATCACCGGCGGCGCCGGCTTCATCGGTTCGCACCTGGCCGATGCGCTGCTCGCTGCCGGTCATCGCGTGCGGGTGCTGGACAACCTTTCCACCGGTCGGCGCAGCAACCTGGCGCTGGCCGATGCGCGCCTGGAGCTGGTCGAGGGCGATGTCGCCGACGCCGCGCTGGTGCGCCGCGCCGTGGCCGGTTGTCGGGCCGTGGTGCACCTGGCGGCAGTGGCCTCGGTACAGGCCTCGGTGGACGATCCGGTGAGCACCCATCAGAGCAATTTCATCGGCACCCTCAACGTCTGCGAGGCGATGCGCGAGGCGGGCGTGCGTCGGGTGGTGTATGCCTCCAGCGCCGCGGTGTACGGCAACAACGGCGAGGGCGTGGCGGTCAGCGAGGACACGCCAAAGGCGCCGCTGACGCCCTACGCGGTGGACAAGCTGGCCAGCGAGCAGTACCTGGATTTCTACCGCCGCGCGCATGGCCTGGAGCCGGCGATCTTCCGCTTCTTCAATATCTACGGGCCGCGCCAGGATCCGTCTTCGCCGTACTCCGGGGTGATCAGCATCTTCGCCGAGCGCGCCCTGTCCGGCACGCCGATCGGCGTGTTCGGCGATGGCGAGCAGACCCGCGACTTTTTCTATATTGCCGATCTGGTGCCGCTGCTGCTGCAGGCGCTGAACCAGGCGCAGGTGCAACCGGGCGCAGTGAACGTCGGCCACAACCAGGCGATCAGCCTCAACCAGTTGCTCGCCGCGGTGCAGGCGGTACTCGGCAGCCTGCCGGCGATCAGCCACGGCGTGGCGCGGGCCGGTGACATCCGCCATTCGCGTGCGGACAACCGCCTGCTGCGCGAGCGCTTCACGCTGGCGGCCGCGACGCCGCTGGAAGTCGGCCTGGCCGGTTTGCTCGGCCGCTGAGGTCTGGCGTCGGCCGCTGCTGGCTTGAAGTGTTTGCTGCGAGTGGCGCACCTGAGGTGAAGTGATCGGCCAAGAAAAAGCCCCGCAATGCGGGGCTTTTTTGTTCGCCTGTCACCCTCGGGAGGGAGGAGAGGGTGAGGGGCGTCCAGCGGTGTTCGGCTTAGAACTTGTAGCCCAGGCCGACCATGTACACGAACGGATCGACGTCGACGTCGACCTTGACCTTGTCACCGCCGAAGTTGGTGGTGCCTTCGGTATCGATGTCGATGTAGCGAACCTGGGCGTTGACCATGATGTTGTCGGTCAGCATGTAGTCCATGCCCACCTGGGCGGCGAGGCCCCAGGAGTCCTTCATGTCCAGGCCGCTGAAGCCCTTGTCTTCAGCCGCGCTGCTGAGCTTGGTGTCGAAGAACCAGGTGTAGTTGATGCCGGCGCCGACATAGGGCTGGAAGGCGGACTTGGCGTCCAGCGGGTAGTAAACGACGCTCAGGGTCGGCGGCAGGTGCTTCAGCTCACCCAGTTTGCCGTTGAGGCCGGCGAAGGCGCCCGGCATGCCGGCAACGCCGACGTCATGGCTGAACGGGGTGGCGGCGAGCAGTTCGATGCCGACGTGGTTGGTGACCATGTAGGCGAAGTTCAGGCCCAGCTGGGTGTCGCTGTCCAGCGTGGCTTTGGTGCCGGCGACGTCGGTGGCGAGGGCGCCGACCCAGATGTCGCTGCTGTCTTCGTGCGGATCAACGGTGACAGCACCGGCACGGACGATGATGTCGCCGGCTTCGAAGGCGTGGGCCATGGGCGAAGCGATCGCCAGGGCGAGGAGGGAAGCGGTCAGCAGGGACTTGCGCATGAGGTGCTCCAATCAGGTTAGGACTTTTTGTTGGCTGAGGTAATTGTCAGCCGACCTGATGGGGGCACTTCTTGACCTGGCTCAATAGCCGGTGGGGTTAATGGCGGGTGCGGCAATCTGGCACAGGCCGCAGGGTTTGTGGCGTTTACACGCTGTCGGCATCGCAGGCCCATGCAGGGTGCGCCCTGCGCACCAGCGCCAGTCCGCGCGGCTCGCTGGGGCACCCGCTACAGGCGCTTACATCTCGTACGGGTAGATCTTCTCGGCGTCCATCTGGTAGCCGGCCTCGGCCAGTTCGCTGCTGACCTGGCCGACCTTGAGCGGTCCTTCGATCCAGAACGGCTGGTACAGCGCATCCATCAGCACGCCCAGTTCGCTGGTGACGTGGACGATCTGGTTCGACGGCGGTGGCGGCACGTGGATGCAGGCGCCGAAGTACGGCACCAGGAGGAACTCGGTGACGCGGCCTTCCTCGGTCACGTCCAGCGGCACGATGTAGCCGGGCAGCTTGACCTGCTTGCCGTCCAGCGCCTTGACCACCGGCGCCGCCGGCGATTGCTGCGCCGCGGCCGGGCCGCCTTCTGCGGCAAGGGCATCGGCCAGTTGCGAGAGGTCGTGCACCGGCGCCTGCTGTTGCGGTTGCGGCGGTGCGTCCGCCGGGATCATCTCGCTCCAGGTCAGCGTCTGCGGCTCGGCGGCCAGCAGCGGCGCGGTCGACAACGAAGTGATGCCGGACACCAGCACCGCGAACAACAGACCACGCATGACTACCTCACAGGCGAATCGACAGGCCATCGGCCAGGGACTGCCGATAGGCGCGCCAGGCCGGCACGCTGCCCATCAGCAAAGCGGCGCCCAGAATAGCGCCGAGCAGCGTCCACTCATAGCGGCTCGGCAACGCCAGCGGCAGGTACAAGCCGTAGTTGGCCTGCACGTAACCCTGGCTGATGGCGATGGCCAGGTACAGCAGGGCCAGTCCCAGCAGCGCGCCGGCCAGGGCCAGGGCGAAGGCTTCCAGCACCAGCAGGCTGGCGACGTGCCAGGGCCGCGCGCCGACCGAACGGAGGATGGCCATCTCGCGGCGGCGTTCGTTGAGGCTGGTGAGGATCGCCGTGAGCATGCCGATCAAGCCGGTCAGCACGACGAACAGCGAGACCACGAACAGCGCTTTCTCTGCCGTGCCCATCAGGCTCCACAGCTCCTGCAGGGCGACGCCGGGCAGCACCGCGAGCAGCGGCTCGCCACGGAATTCGTTGACCTCGCGCTGCACGGCAAAGGTGGCGATTTTGCTCTTCAGGCCCAGCAGCACGGCGGTGATCGCCTTGGGTTGCAAGTGCAGCTCGCGCGCCTGCTCGGCCGAGACCTTGCCCGCGCCGCGTGCCGGCACGCCGTTCTGCCAGTCGACGTGCAGCGCTTCCATGCCTTCCAGGGAGATGTGCAGGGTGCGGTCAACCGGCGTACCTGTGCGGGCGAGGATGCCGCTGACCACGAAGGGCTTGTCGTCGTGCTGCTGCAGGCTGACGGCGGCCACGCCGTGGGCGAGGACGATCTTGTCGCCGAGTTTGTAGTTCAGCGCCTCAGCCACTTCGGCACCCAGCACCACCTCGAACAGATCGGCGAAGGGCTTGCCCTGGGCCAGTTGCAGGGCTTGCCCGCGGCCGTAGTGGTAGTGCGCGAAATAGTTGTCGTTGGTGCCCATCACCCGGTAGCCGCGGTGCGAGTCGCCGAGGGAAATCGGGATCGCCCATTTCACCTGGCGATGCCTGGCCAGGGTTTCGAAGCTGTCCCAGCGGATGTTGTTGGTGGCGTTGCCGATGCGAAACACCGAGTACAGCAGCAGGTTCACCGAGCCGGAGCGCGCGCCGACGATCAGGTCGGTGCCGCTGATGGTGCTGGCGAAACTGGCGCGCGCCTCGGTACGCACGCGTTCGACGGCGAGCAGCAGGCACACCGACAGGGCGATGGCGAATACCGTGAGCAGGGCAGTGAAGCGGCGGTTGGCGAGGCTCGCCAGGGCGATGCGGATCAGGTGCATGTCAGGCTTCCTGCGGGCGCGCGGCGCGGTTCAGGTCGAGCAGCGACAGGCTGCGGTCGAACAGCGGCGCCAGGCTCTGGTCGTGGCTGACGAACAGCAGGCTGGCACCGGCCTCGCGGCATTCGGCGAACAGCAGCTGGAGGAAGGCCTCGCGAGCGTCGTGGTCAAGGGCCGAGGTCGGCTCGTCGGCGATCACCAGTTCCGGCTGGCCGATCAGCGCGCGGGCGGCGGCCACGCGTTGCTGTTGGCCGATCGACAGCGAATCGGCACGGCGCTCCAGCAGGCTGGCGGGCAGACCGAGGTGGGCGAGCAGCGCGGCGGCGGCCTGGTCGACACTGCCATGGCGCTGGCTGGCGCGTTGGGCGCGGCTTTTCGAGAAGCGACAGGGCAGCTCGACGTTCTCGCGCACCGAGAGAAACGGCAGCAGGTTGAACTGCTGGAAAATGTAGCCGGTGTGGTCGACCCGAAAGCGATCACGCGCCCCGGCCGACAGCGTCGCCAAGTCCTGACCGAGCAGGCGTACCTGGCCGCGGCCGGGTTTCTGCACGCCGCCGAGCAGGCCGAGCAGGGTGGTCTTGCCGCTGCCGCTGGGGCCCTTGAGGAACAGGCTTTCACCCTGTTGCAGGGTAAAGGCGGGGATGTCCAGCAGCTCGGCCTGGCTGGGCCAGGCGAAGCCGAGGTCGGAGAGTTCGATCAGTGCGTTGGGCATGGCGGACCGGGATTCGGGGAAGGTCGACAGGATAAGGCGTTTGCGCGCGGGTCGGGAGCGTGTGGTGGGCCGCTGCGCGAGGCAGCGGCCCGTGGGGATCAGAACGTCAGGGTCGGTTGCGCCTTGCTCAGCTCGGCGCCTTGCTGGCCGCTGCGGCCAATCAGTTGCACGGCGACCTTTTCGGTGGCCGGGAACTGGCGCAGCAGGGTGGTCAGGTCCAGCGTTTCGAGGGCGTCCGGGTTGCTGCAGGTCAGGCGGTAGGCGGCATCGATGTCGCTGTGTTCGTGGTCATGCGCGGCATGCTCCGCGTGGTCGTCCTCGTCGTGCGCATGGGCGTTGCCGAACAGCGGGCTTTGCAGCTCGACCTCGGTGACGCTGCAGCCGGCGGCGGCGGGCAGGGCGAACAGTTGCAGGGGCTTTTCCAGGCGGGCACGGGCGGCGGCGACGCTGGCCTTGTCCGATTCGCTGCTGGCGGCGTGTTCGAAGCCGACAATGTTCATCGCCGGGCTTTCCAGCTGGATTTCCAGGGTCTGGCCGTCCAGCGCTACGTTCAGTGACGCCACGCCGTGCTCGTGGGCACCGAGGCTGCCGTGTTCCTCGCCGTGGTCGTGGGCATGCTCGTGCGCATGGTCATGATCGTGGGATTGCGCCTGGGCAACGGCCAGTGGCAGCAGGGCGAACGGCAGGGCGAGCAGGATACGGCGCATGGATGGGGCTCCAGTGGATAATTTGATGGTTATGTTATAACGCTTTTTTGATCAGGAAAGCCAGCCCTGTTTGGCGTCACGCCGGTGCCGTGGCAGCATGGCCGCTCGCGTAACGAGGACGGAACATGCTGCGAATCAAAGGCACGATCGGCGCCTGGCCGGTGGATCTGACCCTGGAGCTGGATGCCCAGGACTGGGCGCAGCTGGCCGCGCACCTGCCCGTGGCGCAGGCCGAAGCCGAGGTCGCGCCCGCGCCACGCAGTCCGGCGGCGCCAGCGGTGAATCCTGCGCAGGATGCGCTGTGGCAGGCGGCGCAAGCGCTGCTGCAGCAGGAAAAGGAAATGGAGGGGCCGCAGCTGCTCGCCGCCCTGGCTGGCTTGGCTGGCGGCGATGCAGCCGGCAAGCGCCTGCTGGTGCGGCTGCGGCATTGCCCGCAGGTGCAGCTGGAGAACGGTGCGCAGGCGCCGCTGTACCGCTGGGTCGGCTAGCCGGCCTGGTTGATGCGAATGCCCGGTGCGCCGCGTTCGAACAACGCACGCAGGTCATCGGGAATGGCGGTCTTGCTGTAGTCCGCGGTCTGCACCATCACGTAGGTCACTTCTGCCTCGGCCACCAAGCGGCCGTCTACCTGCTGCAGGATCTCGACGCGCAGGGTGTAGGACGTGGTGCCCAGGCGCGCCACCTGTACGCGTAGCGCCAGCACGTCGTCGAAGCGTGCCGGCGAGCGCCAGTCGATGGTCATGCGCACCACCTGGCTGTCCAGGCCGCGGTCGAGCAGGCTCTGGTAACTGCCGAACAGCGCGCGGTAGAACTCGGTGGCGGCCACGTCGACGTAGTCGCCATAGCGCGCATTGAACACCACCTGCTGCGCATCGCATTCGCCATAACGCACGCGCATCAGCAGCTCGAAAGGCATCTCCATTCCGGGTCCATCCTCAATCGGTTGCGGCCGGTGCCGGCCGCCACGCGTAGGGTGCGCTGTGTGCACCGCAGGCCGCGTGGCTGCAGATATCAGTAGATCGCCTGGTACAGCTTGCGGCGGTACAGGGTCACCAGTGGATGCTCGTTGCCGAGCAGGTCGAACACCTGCAGCAGGGTCTTGTGGGTGATCCCTTCGGCGTAGTTGCGGTTGCGCACGAACAGCTTGAGCAGACCGTCCAGCGCCGCTTCGTACTGCTGGCGTGCCAGTTGCTGCACGGCCAGCTGGTACAGCGCTTCATCGTCGTCCGGGTGCTGCGCCAGGCGGCTCTTCAGGTCGGCGCTGTCGGGCAAGTCGGCGGCCTGGCGGAGGAAGGTCAACTGCGCCTTGGCGCCGGCCAGGGCCTGCTTGTGCTCGTCGCCCTTGACCGCGCCGAGCACGGCTTCCGCTTCGCCCAGCTCACCGCGTTCGGCGAGGCAGCGGGCGTAGAGAATCAGCGCAGCGGCGTTCTCGTTGTTCTCGGTGAGCACCTGCTTGAGCACGGTCTCGCTCTCGGCGATGCGCCCCTCGGCGAACAGCGCCTGGGCGGTTTCCAGCGGGTCGGCGGCTTCCGGCGCCGGTTCGGCGACGTGCGGCTTGAGCATCTCGCGAATCGCCGACTCCGGTTGCGCGCCGGCGAAGCCGTCGACCGGCTGGCCGTCCTTGAACAGCACCACGGTGGGCAGGCTGCGGATACCGAAGCGGGCGACGATGTCCTGCTCGATGTCGCAGTTGACCTTGGCCAGCAACAGCTCGCCGCGATACTCCTCGGTGATCTTCGCCAGCAGCGGCATCAGCGCCTTGCACGGCGCGCACCAGTCGGCCCAGAAGTCCACCAGCACTGGCTTGTGGAAGGAGTTCTCGATCACCAGCTGTTCGAAGCTGGCGGTGCCGGAAATGTCGAAGATGTATGGGGAGTCGCTCATGGCAGGTCTCGGGCGAAAGGCAGATAAATGCGTTCGACTATAAATGCGGGCGCCAGGCGCCGGATACAAGGGATCGTTCAGTCACGGCTGGCGTGATACAGGCTGACGTGGCGAAACTCCGCCGGCTCGGCCAGGTCCGGCCAGGTGCAGGCTTCGAGGATGCTCAGGCGCTGGTACAGCGGGTGCTGGAAGTCGCGCACCCGCGAGTCGGCCACCAGTGCCTGGCGACCACGGCTGAGGAACTGGTCGAGCAGCGGCAGGTTGGCGCGGTCGTAGAGCACGTCGGCGACGATGATCAGGTCGAAACGGTCGGCTTCGGCGAAGAAGTCCGCCGAGTAGCTCAGGGTCACCCCGTTCAGGTCGGCATTCGCGCGACAGGCGTCGAGGGCCAGCGGGTCGAGGTCGCAGGCCACCACTTCGGCGGCACCGGCCTTGGCCGCGGCGATGGCGGCAACACCGGAACCGGCGCCGAAATCCAGTACGCGCTTGCCGGCTACCCACTCCGGCTGCTCGGCCAGCCAGCGCGCCAGGACCAGGCCGCTGGCCCAGCAGAAGCACCAGTAGGGCGGCTCTTCGAGGATCAGGCGGGTTTCTTCCGGGCTGAAGCTGCGGTCCATGTTCGCCGCATCGATCAGCCACAGCTTGAGGTCGGTGCCGGGCAGGGTTTCGGCGACCAGGCGCGCGTCGCCGAGCAACTGGCCCAGGGCCTGCTGCAGGGCGTGCGGTGGCGTCACGGCGCGCTGACCAGTTGCAGGTTGCCGAGGGTCTGATTGCCTGACTGCTGGATGCGCTGCGCACCGATGTGCTGGATCAGCCGGCCGGACAGGCTGACGCGCGCGCGCAGCTCCACCCGCGCACCCTGGGGAAAGGCCTCGGGGTTGAACGGCAGCTCGAACGGCAGCGTCTGGCCGGTGCCCTTCAGGTGCAGGCTGGCGAGCAGGCGCTGCGGGCGGTCGCGTTCGTCGATCACCAGCAGGGCGATTTCCACGTCACTGCCGGCCGGCGGCGTGTGCAGGCTGCCGCTGAGCTGGTGCAGGTACGGATTGGCCGGTTGCTCGGGTTTCGGGTCGGCCGGCTGGGGCGGTGTGGTCGGGGCCGGGTTCGGCGGTTGCGGGGCTTCGCTGGCGCAGGCGCCGAGCAGCAGAAGGGAGCAGAACAGCAGGGGGCGTATCGACATGAGGTGAACCCGTGAGGCAAGGCGTTCGGGCGCTTTGTATACCGCAAAGGCGCCGGCTTGTCTCGCGCTGGCGGTCGCCGCACGGCGCCGGTGAGGGGCGTGCGGCGGGTTGTCATGGCAAAGGGATGCGCTACCATGGAGCCCCTTTTCGTGGGCCTTTTCCGTCATGCATTGTCCTTTCTGCGCCGCCAACGACACCAAGGTCATCGATTCGCGTCTGGTCGCCGAGGGCGAGCAGGTGCGGCGTCGTCGCGAGTGCCTGGCCTGCGGTGAGCGTTTCACCACCTTCGAAACCGCCGAGCTGGTGATGCCGCGCCTGATCAAGCAGGACGGCAGCCGCCAGCCCTTCGACGAGGAGAAGCTGCGTGCCGGCATGCAGCGCGCCCTGGAGAAACGCCCGGTGAGCATCGAGCGTTTGGAAGAGGCCATCGCCCACATCAAGCAGAAACTGCGCGCCACCGGCGAGCGCGAGGTGAAGTCGCTGGTGCTCGGCGAGCTGGTGATGACCGAGCTGCAGAAGCTCGATGAAGTCGCCTATATCCGCTTTGCCTCGGTGTATCGGCGCTTCCAGGATCTCAACGAGTTTCGCGAGGAAATCGAGCGGATCTCCCGCGAGCCGTCGAAAGCATGAGTGCGGCGGCGCTGCCCGACCAGCATTACATGGCCCGCGCCCTCGAACTGGCGCGCAAGGGCTTGTACTCCACCCATCCCAACCCGCGCGTCGGTTGCGTGATCGTGCGTGATGGCAAGATCGTCGGCGAAGGTTGGCATGCCCGTGCCGGCGAGCCGCACGCCGAAGTCCACGCCCTGCGCCAGGCTGGTGACAAGGCCCGCGGCGCCACGGCTTACGTGACCCTGGAACCCTGCAGTCACCACGGCCGCACGCCGCCCTGCGCCGATGCATTGGTCGCCGCCGGTGTGACGCGTGTGGTCGCCGCCATGCAGGACCCCAATCCTGAAGTCTCCGGGCGTGGCCTGCTGCGCCTGATGCAGGCTGGCATCGCCGTTTCCAGCGGCGTGCTGGAGGCCGAGGCGCGGGCGCTGAATGCCGGGTTCATCAAACGCATGGAGCAGGGCTTGCCGTTCGTGCGGGTCAAGCTGGCCATGAGCCTGGACGGGCGCACGGCGATGGCCAGTGGCGAAAGCCAGTGGATCACCGGCCCCGAGGCGCGCTCCGCGGTGCAGCGCCTGCGCGCTCGCGCCAGCGTGGTGCTGACCGGCGCCGACACTGTGCTCGCCGACCAGGCGCGGCTGACCGTACGTGCCGACGAACTCGGCCTGGGCGCCGAACTGGCGGCCCTGGCTGTGGCGCGGCCGCCGTTGCGGGTGCTGGTCGACGGGCGCCTGCGCGTGCCGTTGTCCGCGCCGTTCTTCCAGGCCGGCTCTGCCCTGGTCGCCACCTGCGCAGCGGCGGCGGCGCGTGATCGTTTTCTCGAAGACGGTCACGAACTGCTCGCCGTGCCGGGCAGCAATGGTCATGTCGACCTGCGCAAGCTGCTCGTCGAGCTGGCGGCGCGTGGCGCCAACGAGGTGCTGGTCGAGGCTGGGCCGCGCCTGGCCGGGGCATTCGCCCGCGCCGGACTGGTGGATGAATACCAGCTGTTCGTCGCTGCCAAGTTCCTCGGTTCCAGCGCGCGGCCGCTGCTCGACTGGCCGCTGGCGCGGATGGCCGAGGCCCCGGAACTGAAGATCGTCGACATGCGCGCGGTCGGTGACGACTGGCGCATCACCGCGGTACCCAAGCCACGCCAGCCGGCCTGACGGCTCGTCAGGTCGCGCGCCGCTTCGATGGGTTTGATCGAACAGGCGCCATGCATCGCCGTGGCAAATATGGTAAAAAGCCAGCCGCAGTCACTTCGCTGGCTGCAACGTTCTCAGGGCGGGGTGTAATTCCCCACCGGCGGTAATGGCCAGAGGCCTAGCCCGCGAGCGCTTGCCTACCCCGCATGGGGCGGCAAGGTCAGCAGACCCGGTGTGATTCCGGGGCCGACGGTTAAAGTCCGGATAAAGAGAGAGCGGGATTCCCTTCCGGGGCGCCGTGCGTCTGCGTCCGTGAAAATCCCTATCGATCCCATCGCCCTGTTTGTCTTTCGAACAGGAGTGCGTAGTGATGTCTTATGCTTTTCTTTCAGCCAACGGCTGCCGCCGCGTGCCTGGCACGCAGCGTCTGAAGGAGGCCTGATGTTTACCGGAATCATCGAAGCGATCGGCAGTGTGCGTGCCTTGAGCCCCAAGGGCGGCGACGTGCGTGTGTACATCGAGACCGGCAAGCTCGACCTGGGTGACGTGAAGCTCGGCGACAGCATCGCGGTGAACGGCATCTGCCTGACCGCCGTTGAGCTGCCGGGCAATGGCTTCTGGGCCGATGTCAGTCGCGAGACCCTGGCGCGCAGCGCCTTCATCGACCTCAAGCCCGGCAGCCGGGTCAACCTGGAAAAGGCCCTGACGCCGACCACCCGCCTTGGCGGCCATCTGGTCAGCGGCCATGTCGACGGCGTCGGCGAGATCGTCTCCCGCGAGGAGAACGCCCGCGCCATCCAGTTCCGCATCCGCGCCCCACGCGAGCTGGCCAAGTACATCGCGCTGAAAGGCTCGATCACCGTCGACGGCACCAGCCTCACGGTGAACGCGGTGAACGGCGCCGAGTTCGAGCTGACCATCGTGCCGCACACCCTGGTCGAGACCATCATGGCCGACTACCGCCCGGGGCGGCAGGTCAACCTCGAGGTCGACCTGCTGGCGCGTTACCTGGAGCGCCTGCTGCTCGGCGACAAGGCGGCCGAGCCTGCCGCCTCCGGCATCAGCGAAAGCTTTCTGGCCGAGCACGGTTTCCTGAATCCGTCTCGCTAATGAATTGAAGGAAATAGCCCTAATGGCCCTGAATACCGCAGAAGAACTGATCGAAGACATCCGCGCCGGCAAGATGGTCATCCTCATGGATGACGAGGACCGCGAGAACGAAGGCGACATCATCATCGCCTCCGAGTGCACCACCGCCGAACACATCAATTTCATGGCGCGCTTCGCCCGTGGCCTGATCTGCATGCCGATGAGCCGCGAGCGCTGCGAACTGCTCAAGCTGCCGCTGATGGCGCCGCGCAACGGCTCCGGCTTCGGCACCAAGTTCACCGTCTCCATCGAGGCTGCCGAAGGCGTGACCACCGGCATTTCCGCCGCCGACCGCGCGCGTACCGTGCAGGCCGCCGTGGCGCGCAATGCCGTGGCCGACGATATCGTCAGCCCCGGCCATATCTTCCCGCTGATGGCCCAGCCCGGCGGCGTGCTGGCGCGTGCCGGTCACACCGAGGCGGCCTGCGACCTGGCGCGCATGGCCGGTTTCGAGCCGAGCGGGGTGATCTGCGAAATCATGAACGACGACGGCACCATGGCCCGTCGCCCGGAGCTGGAAGCCTTCGCCCAGCAGCACGGCCTCAAGATCGGCACCATCGCCGACCTGATCCACTACCGCCTGATCCACGAGCGCACCGTCGAACGTATCGCCGAGCAGCCGCTGGATAGCGAGCTGGGCCAGTTCACCCTGGTCACCTACCGTGATTCGGTGGAAGAAACCGCGCACATGGCGCTGACTCTGGGCAACATCTGCGCCGAGGAAGCGACCCTGGTGCGCGTGCACAACATGGAGCCGTTGCGCGACCTGTTCATGGTCAACCAGCCGGGCCGCTGGAGCCTGCGTGCGGCGATGAGCGAAGTGGCCAAGGCCGGCAGTGGCGTGGTGCTGCTGCTGGGCAATCCGCTCAGTGGCCCCGAGTTGCTCGCCCACCTCAACCGCCAGCAACCGCCAAGCCCGGCGACCTACAGCACCGTGGGTGCCGGTTCGCAGATTCTGCGTGACCTCGGCGTGCGCAAGATGCGCCTGATGAGCTCGCCGATGAAGTTCAACGCGATATCCGGCTTTGACCTGGAAGTTGTAGAATACCTGCCCGCAGAGTAGGGCCCTGCCCAAAGACTGCTGCGCGTCGGCCGGACGTCGTGGAAATGGCCTCGGGTGCTCATTTACGCCATGTAAACTCCGCTCCCTCGGCCATTTCCGCCTTGCCCGGCTCTAGCTCGCAGCCTTTGACCAGGACCACAAGCTCCCACGTGGGCTAATTTTTCATCAACGGGACGCCGCACGGCGGCCCGGCTCTTTATACAGACTGAGACTCGCCATGACCCTGAAGACCATCGAAGGTACCTTCATTGCCCCTAAAGGCCGCTACGCCCTGGTGGTTGGCCGCTTCAACAGCTTCGTCGTCGAAAGCCTGGTCAGTGGCGCCGTCGACGCCCTGGTTCGCCATGGCGTGAGCGAAAGCGACATCGTCATCATCCGCGCACCGGGTGCCTTCGAGATTCCGCTGGTCACCCAGAAAGTCGCCCAGCGCGGCGAATACGCAGCGATCATCGCCCTCGGCGCCGTGATCCGTGGCGGTACCCCGCACTTTGAATACGTCGCAGGCGAGTGCACCAAAGGCCTGGCCCAGGTGTCCATGGAATACGGCGTGCCGGTTTCCTTCGGCGTGCTGACCGTCGATTCCATCGAACAGGCCATCGAACGTTCCGGCACCAAGGCCGGCAACAAGGGCGCCGAAGCCGCGCTTTCCGCCCTGGAAATGGTCAGTCTGCTGGCGCAGCTGGAGGCCAAGTGAGTCTGAATCACGACGACAGCCAGGACGCTCCGCAACCCAAGGCCAAGGGCAAGATCGCGACCCGTCGCGTGGCCCGCAGCCTGGGCATGCAAGCCCTGTATCAGTGGCACATGGCCGGTCAGTCGCTGAACGAGATCGAAGCGCAGTTCCGCGTCGACAACGATTTCAGCGGTGTCGACGGCGCCTACTTCCACGAAATTCTGACCGGCGTCGCCCGTCAGAAGACCGAGATCGACGAGGCCATCACCCCGCACCTGGATCGCCCGCTGGACGAGCTGGACCCGGTCGAACTGGCCATCCTGCGGCTGTCCACCTGGGAACTGTCGCAGCGTGTCGACGTGCCGTACCGCGTGGTGATCAACGAAGGCATCGAGCTGGCCAAGGTGTTTGGCGCTACCGACGGGCACAAGTTCGTCAACGGTGTGCTCGACAAGCTGGCGCCGACGCTGCGCGCCGCCGAAGTCAGCGCGCACAAGCGCTGATTGGCTGAGCTCGCGGTATGGGTGAGTTCGAGCTGATTCGCCGTTTCTTCGCCGCCGCGCCCTGTGCGCAGGCGGCCGAAGGAGTGGCGCTGGGGATCGGCGACGACTGTGCCCTGCTGCAGGTGGCCGCCGGCGAACAGCTGGCGGTGTCCACCGATACCCTGGTCGACGGGGTGCATTTCCCCAAAAATTGCGATCCGTTTCTGCTCGGCCAGCGCGCGCTGGCGGTAGCGGCCAGCGATCTTGCCGCCATGGGCGCCACGCCCCTGGCCTTCACCCTCGCCATTACCCTGCCGCAAGCTGACGAAGCCTGGCTCGGCGCCTTTGCCGAGGGGCTGTCGACGATGGCTGCGCGCTGTGCGCTGAGCCTGGTTGGTGGTGATACCACACGCGGCCCGTTGAGCCTGACCGTCACCGTGTTCGGCGCCGTGCCCCGGGGGCAGGCGCTGACCCGTGCTGGCGCGCAGACGGGCGACCTGCTGTGCGTTGGCGGTGTGCTCGGCGATGCGGCGGGGGCCTTGCCGCTGGTGCTCGGTCAGCGCCAGGTAGCGGGCGCAGCGGCGCAGGCGTTGCTGCAACACTACTGGGCGCCATTACCGCAACTGGCGCTGGGCCAGCTTCTGCGTGGCAAGGCCACGGCGGCGCTGGATATCTCCGACGGCCTGCTGGCCGATTGCGGGCATATCGCCAGGGCGTCCGGCATGGCGCTGCACATCGAGCGCGATCGCCTGCCGTTGTCCAGCGCTTTACGCGAAATCGCCGGTGCATCGGCACACGATTGTGCGCTGGCCGGTGGCGACGACTACGTGCTGGCGTTTACCCTGCCTGCTGCGCACTTGCCTGCGGTACAGGCCGCCTGGCCGCAGACCATGGTCATCGGCCGGGTCCTGGCCGGGCAGGGCGTACACCTGCTGGATGCGGCAGGCCATGTCATCGACCCGCCTCGCGCGGGCTATCAACATTTTGGGAGTTCGGGTGACTGAATCGGTAAAGGTGCAGCCAAAGGTCTGGAGCAATCCGTGGCACTTCCTGGCCTTCGGCTTCGGCTCCGGGCTGTTGCCCAAGGCGCCGGGAACCTGGGGCTCGATCGTGGCGATCCCGTTCATCCCGCTGTGGCAGATGCTGCCGGACTGGGGCTACTGGCTGATGCTCGGCCTGACCATGCTGTTCGGCTTCTGGGTCTGTGGCCGGGTCGCCGAGGACATGGGCGTGCACGACCACGAAGGCATCGTCTGGGACGAGATGGTCGGTATGTGGATCACCCTGTGGCTGGTGCCCGAGGGGTGGTACTGGCTGCTGGTCGGCTTCGTGGTGTTCCGCATCTTCGACATCCTCAAGCCCTGGCCGATCCGCTGGATCGACCGGCACGTGCACGGCGGCGTCGGCATCATGCTCGATGACGTGCTGGCCGGGGTGTTCGCCTGGCTGGCGATGCAGGGCATCGTCTGGCTCAGCGTCATCGTCTGGCCTTGACGAGAACGGTAATGCGCGTCTGGATCTTCTGCCTGCTGACCCTCTGCCTGCTGCCCGTTCAGGCCGCCGAGCGTTCGCCTGCGCAGATCCGCATCATCAGCGAGGTGTGGCCCGGCTACACCAACGCCGATGGCAGCGGCCTGGCCTGGGAGATCATGCGCATGATCTTCGAGCCGGCCGGGGTCAAGGTGGTGCACCGTAGCGAGACCTATACCCGCGCCGTCGGCCTGGTGCAGCGTGGCGAGGGGGATGCCTGGCTTGGCTCCTACGGTGACGAAGACTTCGAGCACACCCTCTATCCGCGTGAAACCTATGCCCTGGACCCGGTCACCGCGCTGGGCCTGGCGGACAAGCCGGTGCCGAGCCTGGCCGATATCGGCACCTATCGCCTGGCCTGGATGCAGGGCTACGGCTACCAGCACTACCTGCCCGGCGTGCAGCGCTATCAGGAGGTGCGCACGCGCAGCGGTGTGCTCGAGATGCTCGCCCGTGACCGCGCCGACTACTACATCGACGCCCTGCCCGAGGTGCAACACGTGCTGGCACACAGCACCGAGCCGGCGCGCTATCGCATAACCGCACTGACGGCCTTGCCGATGTACCCGGGCTTTGCCGATACGGCCTCGGGCCGGGCCCTGGCGGCGCTGTACGATCGCCGCCTCGCAGCCCTCAGCCGGGATGGCAGTCTGCGCGCGCTCTACCAGCGCTGGAACCAGCCCTACCTCTTCGATGATTACACCGAGTACAGGGAGCGTATGAATGTCTCGCCTTAAGTTGCTGTGCGCCAGCCTGATCCTGGTTGTCAGCCCTGTGCTGCATGCCGAGACGCAGGTACAGGTGGTCGGTCTGTTCCCCAATGCCGCGGTGCTGCTGGTCGATGGCCAGCGCAAGCTGGTCAAGGTCGGCCAGACCGGTCCTGGCGGCGTGCAGGTGCTGGCGGCCGACAGCAGGAGCGCGCGCCTGCGCGTGGATGGCGTCGAGCGCAGCTACAGCCTGTCGCGCGAGTACAACCAGAACGGCATGTCCGCGCCGCAGAAGAGCCAGGTCAGCATCAACCGGGGTGTCGGCAATCACTACTGGATCGCCGGCTCCATCGAAGGCCATCCGGTGCAGTTCCTGGTCGATACCGGCGCCACCTCGGTGGCGATGAACGAAGACCAGGCGCGGCGTATCGGCATCGATTACCGCGTCGTCGGCCTGCCGCTGGTGGCGAGTACCGCCGGCGGCAACGTCAACGGCTGGCGGATCAAGCTCGACAGCGTCAAGGTTGGCGGCCTGGAAGTGCTCGGCGTGGAAGCGGCGATCCTCGAAGGCAGCGCACCGACCGAAGTGCTGCTGGGCATGAGCTTCCTCAGCCGCGTGCGCTGGCGCGAGGAAAATGGCGTGCTGCAACTCGAATCGAAACTCTGAGCGGCGCGAGCATCCATCGAAGCGGTCGATGCTTATCCGCCACAATTCACGCTGACCAGCCGCGAAGTGCTGCTGGTACAATGCCGGCCTTTCTGCCGATTACCCCCAGGAGCCCTCCGGTGTCCGTTGTCTTCGTCGCCGCCTCCAAGCTGCCAACGCCTTTCGGTGTGTTCACCATGCACGGTTTCCTCGACCAGGACAGCGGCAAGGAACATGTGGCCCTGACCCTGGGCGACTTCAGCGACGGCGAACCCGTGCTGGGCCGCCTGCACTCCGAATGCCTGACCGGCGATGCCCTGTTCAGCCAGCGCTGCGATTGCGGCGCCCAGCTTGAAGCCGCATTGCGGGCGATCTCCGCCGAGGGCCGGGGCGTGCTCCTGTACCTGCGCCAGGAAGGTCGCGGCATCGGCCTGCTGAACAAGATCCGCGCCTACGAGCTGCAGGATGGCGGTGCCGACACCGTCGAGGCCAACGAGCGCCTGGGCTTCGCCGCCGACCAGCGCGACTACTCGATCTGCCTGCCGATGCTCGATCACCTGGGCATCCGCACCATCCGCCTGATGACCAACAACCCGCGCAAGGTCAAGGCGCTCGAAGGCTTCGGCATTCGCGTTGCCGAGCGCATGCCGCTGCAGTTCGGCCTCAACCCGCACAACAGCAAGTACCTGGCGACCAAGGCCGGCAAGCTCGGCCACATGCTCGGTGCCCAGCATCAGGAAGAAGCCGAATGACCCGCGCCGAGGTGCGTCGCCGACTCGCCATCGAGTGGTGGCGTCAGCTCGGCATCAGCGTCGCCCCGGTGTTCCTGTTGGGTCTGGTCTTTCGCGGTACCGAGCCGATGATGAGCGTGCTGGAAATGCCGCTGTTCATCGCCGGCATGGCCTCGATGTTCATCAGCCTGCCGCTGTTCTCCGCCTACAAGCAGGGCCTGATCGCCACCGAAAAAGCCCTCGATAGCAGCGACGAGCCGGCGGCCTGGATCGAGCTGGCGCGGCGTCGGCGCCTGGCCTTTCTCGCAGCCGGCCTGCCCGCCTGGATCGCCGCCCTGGCGCTGTTCACCGGGCTCAATGCGGTGGCGCTGTTCCTGCTCGCCCTGAGCAGCGTGGTGCTGCTGTGCCTGTACCGCATCCCACGCCAGCTCGGCTGATGCCGCGCCTGCTGCTCGCCCTGCTGCTGTGCACCTGCCTGCCGCTTTCGGCGGCGCAGCGGGTGATCAGCCTGGCGCCATCGCTCAGTGAAATCATGCTCGAACTGGACGCCGACGATTTGCTGGTCGGCGTGCTCGACGGCGGCGAGCGCCCCGCCGCGCTGCAGCATCTACCGTCGGTGGGCAGCTACGGCAAGCTGGAGCTGGAAACCCTGCTCAGCCTCAAACCCGACCTGATCCTGCTGTGGCCCGGCAGCGTGTCGACGCAGCAGCGCGCGCAACTGGCCGGTTTCGGCATCGCACTGTATGTCGGTGAGCCGCACGATCTGCAGCAACTGGCCAGCCAGTTCGAAGACATCGGCGAGCGTATCGGTCGTCCGCAGGCTGGTCGCGAACTGG
Source organism: Pseudomonas sp. PDM14 (assembly GCF_014851905.1). NCBI lineage: Bacteria > Pseudomonadati > Pseudomonadota > Gammaproteobacteria > Pseudomonadales > Pseudomonadaceae > Pseudomonas > Pseudomonas sp. PDM14. The sequence goes on from NZ_JACVAQ010000003.1 coordinate 76,672, forward strand.
CCACGCGTTTTCGCCAGGGCCTGCAGCACCTGCGCGAAGACTACCGCCGCGCGCCGCCTTTGCCGGTGTTCTACCAGGTCTGGCATCAGCCGCTGTACACCGTCGGTGGCCGGCAGATCATCAGCGATGCGCTGCGTGTCTGCGGTGCCGAGAATGTCTTTGCCGACCTCACGCTGCCGGCACCACAGGTTGGCATCGAGGCCGTGCTGCAGCGCGATCCGGCGGTGATCCTCGGCGGCAGCGATGCCGAACTCGATCACTGGCAGGCCTGGCCGCAGCTCGCCGCGGTGCGGCGCAAGCAACTGCTGCGCGTGCCGGACAAGGGCCTGGAACGGCCGAGCTTCCAGATGCTCGTGGCCACCGAGAAGCTTTGCCAGTTGCTGGCCAACGCACGCTAGAGCACGAGACAAGCGCCTGTGTACGCAGCCTGCGCATAAGTCCGTGCTGCTCTATGCATCGCCAACGAAAAGGCCCCTGAACAGGGGCCTTTTGCCTGCGTGGCAGTTTGCTCAGAAGCGATAGCCGACGCTGAGCTGCACGTCTTCTTCGGTGCCCGGATAGATAGACTTATTGCCCGGATTCCACTGGCTGTAGAGGGCAAAACTGTCGTAGCGCTTGCCGGTCAGGTTGTTGATCCGCAGCTTGCTGACGAAGCCCTGGTGCTCATAGCTCAGGGCGGCGTTGAATAGGGTGTAGCCACCTTCGCGCGGCAACTGCGGGGCGTCATCGCTGGAGAGGTAGCGCGCGCCGGTGTGCACGGCTTCGAGGTAGCCCTTGAGGCCAGGCAGGATCTCGTAGTGGAGGTAGGCGCTGGCGCCGTGGCGGGAAACCCAGGGCACTTCGTTGCCCTCGAAGCTGCCAGCGCGGTATTCCGAGTCGGTGAAGGTGTACTGGCCGCCAATGATCAGTTTGTCGTTCAACTGGCGGCGCGCCTCCAGCAGCAGACCGTCGCGGCGGGTCTTGTCGAGGTTGATGTTGGCGCCGGTGGCGAATGCATCCCAGGGCCGCGGGTTGGCGATGGCCGCGTCGTACATCAGCTCGTCTTCCAGATCCAGGCGGTACAAGGTGGCCTGGTAGCTCTGGACGTTGTCGCGCCATTCGATGCCGGTTTCCCAGGAAATGCCGGTCTGCGGTTTGAGGAAGGTCACGTCGGGCAGGACGAAGCCATTCTCGTCGACGTTGGCCCAGCGCAGCACGTCCTCGCGTTTGATGAACATCCGCGTGTTGGCATCCGCCTGCCAGCTCAGGCCCAGGCTGCTGCTGCCTTCGCGGTCATCATTGCTACGAGCGGCGGAGTGGTCGCGGTCTTCGGCCTTGCTGCTGCGATAGCCCAGGGTCAGGGTCAGGTCCTCGGCCAGTTGCTGGCTGTACTGGCCGTACCAGTCCTTGAGGGTCTGCTTGAAATCGGCGCCCCAGCTGGTCTGGTAGTCGCCGACGATGTAGTCGTGGCCCAACAGCAAGGTGGATGCGCCCAGCGGCGTGTCGAAGCGGCCGGTCAGGCGCGGGCTGACGCTTTCGGTGCGGGTGTCTTGGCTGTAGCGGCCGGGTGCGGCGAAGCTGCCGACACTGTCCTGATCGCTATGGCTGTAGTCGAGGTTGGCGGTCCAGGTCGAACCGAGCGCCTGCTCGAGGGCGAAACGGTGCACCTGGGTCTTGCTGTCGTTCCAGGCTGTGGAGAGGCTCTGTTTGCGATCCTCACGGCGCTGGGCCAGGGTCAGCGAGTCGGGGTGAAGCAGTTCGTCGTCGATGCTCTGGTATTCGTACAGCGCGTGGCCGCTGGCGTGGTCGTAGCGCAGACGGGCGAAGGCGTTGCTGTAGTTGCCGTTGTTGTGATCGCGGTAGTTGTCGGCATTGCGCGTCTCGCCACTGGCGAACAGCGAGAAGCCCGCGCCGAGCTGCTGGCTGACATGCCCGCGATAGGCTTCCAGATCATGGCTGCCACGGCTGGTTTCGAGGTAGGCCTCGTTCTCCAGCGGGGCGCGGGTGACGATGTTGATGACCCCGCCCACGGCCTGGTCGCCGTAGAGCACGGTGCCGGCGCCCCGCACGATCTCGATACGCTCGATGTTGGCCAGCGGCACGCTGTTCAGCGCCGGACCGGCCAGGGTCGGCTGGTTCAGGCGACGGCCGTCGACCAGTACCAGGGTGTTGTTGGTGGCGTTCTCGCCGAAGCCGCGCAGGCTGATCACGGCGCGGTTGCCGTCGCCCATGGTGTCGCGGATCTGCATGCCGGCCTGGGCGCGCAGCAGGTCGAGCAGTGACGTCGCGGCGGTGTCATCGATCTGCTGGCGGTCGATGACCTGGACGCTGGCTGGCGTGGTCTGCGCGATGGGCGTGGCGCGGGTGATCACCAGCGGCGGCAGCTCATGCGAGGCGGTTTCGTCCGTGGCGGACAGGGCAAGGCCGGGCGTCAGGGCGACAGCCAGGGCAAGGCGGGACAGTTTCATGGATCAATCCTCAAAAGGTCGGGAGACTTTTGAGAAGGGCAGGGACAAGCACCGCGCGGCGCGACGCCTGACGGTGATGCCCTCCGCAACACCAGTCGACTCCGCTCAGGGCCGGTCTCCGGGCTTTCGACTGACGGCGGGGCCGTCGTGCATGCCCGCCTTCCCAGGCGGACCCAGTGGCGAGTGGGCATGCAGGCAGATGGTGCCGGTCGATTACCGTTGCGGGGGCAGCGCCGGAATGGCTCGTTGGAGCGCACCGGCTTCCCGTTTAACGCCGTTCGCTAACGGAACGGCGCACCCTGGCGGAAAGAAAAACGCCGCGCACCTTGATGCGCGGCTGTATGAAAAACAAGCGGGTTCGCTTCGTGTCGCGATGAGCGCTGCTCAAGTAAGTCGCCACCTCGCCTGCAGGGGCCAGCTTGCTGGCTTCTACAGGCGGCGATGGGCTTAGGCGGGCAGTTGAGCCAGGCGGGCGCGTATGGCCGCTTCGATGCCGGCTTCGTCGAGGCCGCATTCGGCGAGCATCTGCGCCGGCTTGGCGTGCTCGACGTAGCTGTCTGGCAGGCCTAGGTGCAGTACCGGCTTGAGCAGGTTTTCGCGGGCGAGGAACTCGCTGACCGCGGCACCGGCGCCGCCCATGATGGCGTTTTCCTCAACGGTCACCAGCAGCGCGTGGCTGGCGGCCAGCTCGCGCACCAGGGCTTCGTCCAGGGGTTTGACGAAGCGCATGTCGACCACGGTGGCGTCCAGGGTTTCGCCGACCTTGAGCGCTTCGGTGAGCTGCACGCCGAAGACCAGCAGGGCGGTCTTCTGGCCGCGGCGGCGGACCACGCCCTTGCCGATTTCCAGGGATTCCAGCGCCGGCTCGATCGGTGTGTTCGGGCCGCTGCCGCGCGGGTAACGCACCGCCGCCGGACCGTCGAAGTGGTAGCCGGTGGTGAGCATCTGGCGCAGTTCGTTCTCGTCGCTCGGGGTCATCACCAGCATGCCGGGGATGCAGCGCAGGTAGGAGATGTCGAAGCTGCCGGCGTGGGTCGGGCCGTCTTCGCCGACCAGGCCGGCGCGGTCGATGGCGAACAGTACGTCGAGGTGCTGCACGGCCACGTCGTGGATCAGCTGGTCGTAGGCACGCTGAAGGAAGGTCGAGTAGATCGCCACCACCGGCTTGGCGCCGTCGCAGGCCAGGCCCGCGGCCAGGGTCACCGCGTGCTGCTCGGCGATGGCCACGTCGAAGTAGCGCTCGGGGAAGCGCTCGGCGAAGGCCACCAGGTCGGAGCCTTCCTTCATCGCCGGGGTGATGCCGACCAGGCGCTCGTCGGCGGCAGCCATGTCGCACAGCCACTGGCCGAACACGCTGGAATACTTCGGCCCGCTGGCCACCTTGGGCGTGACCTTGGCCTTCAGCGGCTCGAGCTTGGTGATCGCGTGGTAGCCGATCGGGTCGAGTTCGGCCGGGGCGAAGCCCTTGCCTTTCTTGGTGATCACATGCAGGAACTGCGGGCCTTCCAGGTCGCGCATGTTGCGCAGGGTGGCCAGCAGGGTCGGCAGGTCATGGCCGTCGATAGGGCCGATGTAGTTCCAGCCAAGCTCCTCGAAGAGCGTGCCGGAAACCAGCATGCCCTTGGCGTGCTCTTCGGTCTTGCGCGCGATTTCCCAGGCGCCGGGCAGCTTGGACAGGACCTTCTTGCTGCCTTCGCGCATGTTGGCGTAGGTGCGGCTGGAGAGGATCTTGGCCAGGTAGTTGGACAGGCCGCCGACGTTCTTGGAGATCGACATGTCGTTGTCGTTGAGCACCACGAGCATGTTGGCCTTGACGTCGGAGGCGTGGTTCAGCGCCTCGAAGGCCATGCCGGCGGTCATCGCGCCGTCGCCGATCACCGCCACCGACTTGCGCTTGCTGCCCTGCATGCGCGCGGCGATGGCCATGCCCAGGGCCGCGCTGATGCTGGTGCTGGAGTGGCCGACGCCGAAGGTGTCGTATTCACTCTCGCTGCGGCGCGGGAAGGCGGCCAGGCCGTCCTTCTGGCGCAGGCTGGCCATGCGCTCGCGGCGACCGGTGAGGATCTTGTGCGGGTAGGCCTGATGGCCGACGTCCCAGACCAGGCGGTCGTCCGGGGTGTCGAAGACGTAGTGCAGGGCAATCGTCAATTCGATCACGCCCAGGCCGGCGCCGAAGTGCCCGCCGCTCTGGCCGACGCTGTACAGCAGGTACTGGCGCAGCTCGTCGGCGAGGGTTTCCAGCTCGGTTTCCGCCAGGCGACGCAGGCCGACCGGCGTGTCGGCGCGGTCGAGCAGAGGCGTGAGGGGGCGCTCGCGGGGGATCTCGTGGAACGTCGTTGGCATCAGGCGAATCGTTATAGGTATTAAAAGATGCGGCAGTTTACCTGATGCGTCCTGAGCTGCCCAATCAGGGTGCGCGACCGGCTGCCGCGGCTTACCAGGTGTCGACGAATGGCCGCTTCTTGCCCTCCCGCACAGGCGCGCGCGGCGCGGCGTTGAGCCCACGCAGCAACCAGGCGCGGGTATCCAGCGGGTCGATCACCGCATCGATCTCCAGGTAGCTGGCCATGTTCAGTCCTTTACCGTTCTGGTAGGCCTTGGCCACCAGCTTGTCGAACAGGCGCTGGCGCGTGGCATCGTCCGGCTGGGCTGCCAGTTCCTTGGCGAAGCCCAGGCGCACCGCGCCCTCCAGGCCCATGGCGCCGAATTCGCCGCTGGGCCAGGCGATGGTGAACAGCGGCGAATGGAAGCTGCCGGCGGCCATCGCCTGGGCGCCGAGGCCGTAGCCCTTGCGCAGGACCACGGTGAAGAACGGCACGCTGAGGCTGGCGGCGGCGACGAACATGCGCGAGACGTGGCGCACCGTGGCCTGTTTCTCCGCTTCCGGGCCGACCATGAAGCCGGGGGTGTCGCACAGCGAGACCATGGGGATGTCGAAGGCGTCGCACAGCTGCATGAAGCGCGCAGCCTTGTCGCCGGCCACCGCGTCGATGGCGCCGCCCAGATGAGCGGGGTTGTTGGCGATCAGGCCGAACGGCTGGCCTTCGATGCGGATGAATGCGGTGATCAGCCCCGGGGCGAACTGGCGGCGCAGCTCCAGCACGCTGCCGGCGTCGGCCAGGGTGGCGATGACCTGGCGGATGTCGTAGACGCGCAGGCGGTTTTCCGGGATCAGGTGGCGCAGCTCGCGCTGGTCGGCGCACTCCCAGTCGGCCAGCGGTCCCTGGAAGTACGACAGGTACTGCTTGGCCACCGCCACGGCTGCGGTTTCGTCCTCGACCAGTACGTCGATCACCCCATTGGGGCCCTGCACGCTGGTCGGGCCGACCTGTTCCGGGGTGAAGCTGCCGAGGCCGCCGCCTTCGATCATCGCCGGGCCGGCCATGCCGACGGTGGCGTCCTTGGCCGCGATGATCACGTCGCAGCAGCCGAGCAGCGCGGCGTTACCGGCGAAGCAGCGGCCAGAAACGATCCCTACTGTAGGGACCAGGCCGGATAGCCTGGCCATGCCGATGAAGGTGTGGCAGTCGAGCCCGGCGACGCCGACGAAATCGGTGTCGCCGGGGCGGCCGCCGCCGCCCTCGGCGAACAGCACCAGCGGCAGGCGCCACTGTTCGACGAGGCCGAGCATGCGGTCGGTCTTCTTGTGGTTGATCACGCCCTGGGTGCCGGCGAACACCGTGTAGTCGTAGGCGATGGTCATGCAGCGTGCGGCCTGGCTGCCGAATTGCGTGGCGTTGACGGTGCCGATGCCGGCGATCAGGCCATCCGCGGGGCTCAGTTCCAGCAGCTCCTCGGCGGAGCGGCGACGGCGTTGTGCGGCCAGGGCCATGGCGCCGTATTCGATGAAGCTGTCGGCATCGAGCAGGTCGGCGAGGTTCTCGCGCACGGTGCGCTGGCCGGTCTTGCGCCGCTTGGCCACTGCTTGCGGGCGGCGGGCGTCGGTGAGGCGCTCGTGGCGTTCCAGCACCTCGGCGAGGTCGGCGCGGATGTGCGCCAGGTCCAGGTTCTGTTCGTCCTGCAGGCCGCTGCCATCGACCTCGGCCGGTTCGATGAACAGCAGTGCCTGGCCTTCGCCCAAGGCGTCGCCGGGTTGTGCGGCGATGGCGCGGACGATGCCGCTGTGGCTGGCCTTGACCACGAACTCCATTTTCATCGCCTCGAGCACGGCGACGTTCTGCCCGGCGGCCACGGCGTCACCTTCGGCGACCTCCAGGCAGACCAGCACGCCGGTGCTCGGCGTGTTCAGCGCCAGGGTGCCGGGCGGCGCATCGACACTGGCCCTGGTCTGCTGGCTCGCACCTGGCGCGGCGGCGAAGTACAGGTGCGGGTGGGCCTGTTCGCGCGGCGCGAGCAGGGCGTCCAGCTGTTGCTCGACGAAGCGCGTGCTGACTTGGTTGGTCTGTACCTCGCTGCGTTGCAGCAGGTTCTGCAGCAGGTGCAGGTTGTTCGCCACGCCCTCCAGGCGGAACTCGCAGAGGGCGCGGTAGACGCGGCGCAGCGCGCTCGGGTAGTCGGCGGCGTGGGCGATCAGCTTGGCCAGCAGCGAGTCGTAGCTGGGGCTCACCGGGTAGCCGGCGTAGCCGTAGCCGTCGACACGCAGGCCGGGGCCGTTGGGCGGCTCGTAGGCGCTCAGGGTACCCACCGCCGGGCGCGTGCTGCCGTCGGCGTGCAGGGTTTCCAGGTTGATCCGTAGCTGCACGGCGCAGCCGTTGAGCGCCGGCGGCTGCAGCAGGCCGAGGTCGGCCAGGGCGGCGCCGGCGAGCAGGCGCAGCTGGGTGTGCAGCAGGTCGACGCCGGTCACCTGTTCGGTGACGGTGTGTTCCACCTGCACCCGCGGGTTGGCTTCCATGAAGTAGAACTGGCCGGGGCGGTCCTCGTCGAGGAGGAACTCGAAGGTGCCGATGCCCTGGTACTTCACCTCGCCGGCCAGCCTCAATGCGCAGGCGATGATCGCTTCGCGCACGCCGGCGTCTAGGCCGGGGCTCGGCGCGATTTCGATCAGTTTCTGGTTGCGTCGCTGCAGGCTGCAGTCGCGCTCCCACAGGTGGCTGACCGCGCCGCTGCCGTCGCCGAGCACCTGCACCTCGATGTGCCGCGCGGCGCCGACCAGTTGCTCGACGTACAGCGCGCCGTTGCCGAACGCTGCCTGCGCTTCGGACTGGCAGCGCGCGTAGGCCTCGGCCAGCTCATCGGCCACCAGTACCGCACGCATGCCACGCCCGCCACCGCCGGCCAGGGCCTTGAGCATCACCGGGCCGTGCTCGGCGCAGAACGCCTGCGCCTGTTCCAGGCTCACTGCCTGGTTCAGGCCGGCGACCAGCGGCACGCCGCAGCGTTCGGCCAGCTGGCGCGCCGCGGCCTTGTCGCCGAACAGCTCCAGCACCTCTGGCGTCGGGCCGATGAAGCGCACACCGGCGGCCGCGCAACGCCGCGCGAACTCGGCGTTCTCGGCGAGAAAACCGTAGCCTGGGTGGATGGCGTCGCAACCCTGGGCGACGGCGATGGCGATCAGTTGGTCCATGTCCAGGTAGGCCGGCACGCCACGGCCCTTGAGGGGCACGGCGAGGTCGGCGCGGCGAGTGTGCAGGCTGGCGCCGTCGTCCTCGGCGAACACGGCGACCGTGCGGACACCCAGGTCATTGCAGGCGCGGGCGATGCGGATGGCGATTTCGCCGCGGTTGGCGATCAGCAGGGCTTGGAACATGGGCTCACTCACTCGATGGGGTGGAAGGCAGCGGCGGCAGTTCGCGCTGCAGACGTATCAGGGTTACGGCCAGTTGCCGGTACAGCGCGCTCCAGGCGCAAAGGGTCGCCGCAGGCACGCGGTCGCCCAGAATGGCGTGCAGGGCATCCTGCAGGGCACTGCCGAGCATGTCGAAGTGCGCTTCCTGCAGGCCGATGCGCTGGTGCACGCGGGCAATCCGCGGTGCGTGCTGCAGGAAGGGGCCGAGGTCGTCGGCGTTGGCCGCGTAGCTGGCCACGACTGCGGCCAGAGGCGGAAAGTCGGCCCGCTGCAGCAGCGCGTGGGCCGCAGGGTGGCGCTCGGCCAGAGTGGCGTAGAGCCGCTGGTTGATCGCTGCGCCATGGGCCTTGAGCAGCGGCACACTGTGCTTGACCAGGCTGGCGGCCTGGGCGTCGAGGGCCGTGCTCATGCTGGCTGCAGCCAGTGTTCGAGCTCGTTCTTCTTCACCTTGCCGGTGGCGGTCATCGGCAGGGCGTCGACGATGCGGATCTCCGGCACCTTGTAGCTGGCCATCGCCTCCTTGCACCAGGCGACCAGGCTCTCGGGCGTTTCACCGCTGTCGGCCTTGAGCACGACGAAGGCCACCGGGGTCTGCCCGCGCTGTTCGTCGGCGCGGCCGATCACGGCGCTGGCGAGCAGGGCAGGGTGCTGGCCGAGCAGGGCTTCCAGCTCGCTGGGGAACACGCTCATGCCGTTGACCTTGAGCATTTCCTTGCGCCGGCCGAGGTAGCGGATGAAGCCCTGTTCGGTGATCTGGCCGAGGTCGCCGGTGTGCAGCCAGCCATCGCGCAGCGCCGCGGCGGATTCCTCCGGGCGTTGCCAGTAGCCATGCAGCAGCGAGGGGCTGCGCACGCACAGCTCGCCCTCGCTGCCCAGGGGCAGCAGCTCGCCGCTGCCGAAGTCGCAAACCTTGAAGGCCGTGCCCGGCACCGGCAGGCCAACGAAGGTCGGCGCGCTGGTGAGGTCGAAGTCGTCGTCCTGTAGGCCGGCGGTGAAGGTGTCGCAGGTGTGGGTTTCGGTCATGCCGAAGCTGAACTCGAACAGCGTGCAGCCGGTGAGCTGGCGCCAGCGGGCGCGGTAGTCGCGGGTCAGCTTCTTGATGAAGGAGATGCTGCCGGTCTTGCGCAGCGAGCTGAAGTCATGGCGGCTCGCCTGCGGGTGGTCGAGCACCTCGGCAGCGCTGTCGACCAGCAGGCCGCAGTGGCTGACCCGGTAATGCTGCACGGCCGCCATGAACGCGCTGGCGTCCCAGCGTGCCAGCAGCACCAGGCGGCAGCCGGCGAACACCGGGAACAGCAGGCCGGCGTTTTCCCCGGCGATCCAGAACTCCGGCAGGAAGTTGAGCATCACGCTATCGCGCTGCAGGTCGAGCGCCACCGGCAGAAAGCTGGCGCAGGTGTAGAGCATGTCGCCGTGGGTGTGCACGCAGCCCTTGGGCAGGCCGGTGGTGCCGCCGGTGTAGTTGAGCGCGGCGATGTCGTCGAGCTGCGGACGGTGTGCCGGGACTGGCGCCTGGCAGGCGTGCAGGGCTGGGTAGAAGTCGATGGCGTCGGTGTCGGTGACCTTGGGCGCCTGCAGCAGGTCCGGCACGGGAATGCTTGGCGCGGCCGGGCACAGTTCCGACAGGCTGGTGGCCAGCACATGGCTGAGCTGGCACTCCTCGCGCACTGCCTGCACCACCGGTAGCAGCTGGTCGAAGCAGAGCACCACGCGCGCCCCGCTGTCGCGCAACTGGTAGCTCAGTTCCAGTCCTTTCGACAGCGGGCTGACCGGTGCATACACCGCGCCGCACTTGAGGATGGCGTAGAAGGCGATGTGCAGTTGCGGGCAGTTGGGCATGAACAGGGCGATGCGGTCGCCCGGCACCACGCCCAGTTCGCTGAACAGCGCCGCACAGCGGTCGGAGAGCTGATCCAGCTCGGCGTAGCTGAGGCTGTGGCCGTAGAAGTCCAGGGCCGGGGCGTCGGGCTGCAGCTGGGCCCATGTCCGCAGGTACTCGCCGAGTGGTTGCTGGCCGTGCGGGTACTTCGCTTCACGCGGCGCGGCGGCTGGCCAGGCGGCGCTCTGTAGCGCGGCGAGTTGCTCGAGGTAGATGGCTTGGTTCATGGCGAGCGCCCTGTTGTTCTTGTTGGCGCATCTTAGGCAGCCCGACGCGCGCGGTAGAACTGATGCTTATTCATTGATATCCATGAATGCAATGCATGGATCACGCAGGCCGCGTGGCTGTTAGGCTGAACGAATCGACAGGCAAGGTGCATAACCATGAATCAACCACATGAATGGTCGGCATTGGGGCGTATCGACCTGAACCTGTTCCGCGTGTTCGAGGTGATCTACCGCGAGCGCAACCTGACCCGCGCCGCGGTGGTCCTCAGCCTCAGTCAGTCGGCGGTGAGCCATGCATTGAACCGCCTGCGCGAGCAGCTGGGTGACCCGCTGTTCGTGCGCGAGGGCCGCGGGGTGGCGCCAACGCCCCTGGCCAGGCAGCTGGCGCCCGGCATCGAGGATGCCCTGAGCGGGCTGTTGCGCAGCGTCAGCCGTGGGCAGCGCTTCGACCCGCTGCGCGACCGGCGGACCTTCAGCCTGAACATGCCGGAACAGATGGAGCCGGTGGTGCTGCCGATGCTGATCGCGCACCTGCAGCGTGTCGCGCCGCAACTGGAGGTGCGCAGCAGCAGCGTGCACTGGGCCGAGCTGAAGCGCGAGCTGCTGGCCGGGCGCATCGACCTGGCCATCGAGATCGCCCGCCCGACCGATGCCGAGTTGCGCCAGCAGATGCTGCGCCAGGACCCGCTCTGCGTGGTGGCCGGCCCGGGCTTCAGCGGCGAGTTGACGGTGGAGCGCTACCTGGCGGCCGAGCACGTGGCCGTGACCTCCTGGCGTCGCGGCATCTGTGTCGAAGACCTGGCCCTGGGGCACATGGGGCTGGTGCGCCAGGTGCGCCAGCGCTGCCAGAACTACCTGTCGGCGGTGCAGCTGGTGGCGCAGGGCGAACGCCTGCTGACCATGCCGCGGCAGTACGCCGAGCTGATCAACAGCGGGCTGCCCAACCGGCTGCTGGCGCTGCCCCTGGCGCTGCCGCCGGTGACCTTGAACCTGTACTGGGCGCGCGAGGCCGAGAACGAGGTCGGCAACCGCTGGCTGCGCGACCAGTTGCTGCAGTTGGCGACCGCCAGACCCTAGGACGTGTCCGGCGTTAGCGCGAGGACGCCGCCGTCAGGTGTCGGGCGATGGCCCGGCGCAGCGGCGTGGCACCTTGGGCCAGGCGCAGGCTGGCGTTGCGCAGCAGGCGCGAGGGCGCGCGGTCGTCGGTGTACAGGCCGACCAGCAGATTGGTCGCCTGGTACAGCGGCCAGCTCGCCAGGTGTTGGGCGCGTGCGTAGCGTTGCAGGTGCGCGGCGGCGCCGATGTCCTGGCCGAGGTTGTCGGCGCGCAGCACGGCGTCGGCCAGGCGGCGCTGGCTGAGCAGGCCGAAGTTGAAGCCGTGGGCGGTGACCGGGTGCATGCCCACCGCGGCATCGCCGACCAGCGCGCAGCGCGGCCCGGCGAAACGCTCGGCGTAGACCCCGATCAGCGGGTAGCTGTGGCGGCTGCCAATCAGCTGCATGGCGCCCAGGCGGTGGTCGAAGCGCCGTTCCATCTCGCGGGCGAACGCGCCTTCGTCGAGCGCCAGCAGGGCGTCGATCTGCTGCTGCGGCAATGTCAGCACCGCCGAGCTGCAGCGCTCGTTGAGCGGCAGCAGCGCCAGGGTCTGGCCGTAGCCGAACCATTCCCACGCGGTCTGCTGATGGTCGCGTTCGTGGCGCATGCGGCAGACCAGCATGGTCTTGCCGAAATCCTTGCTGTGCGCGCCGATGCCCAGGCGCCGGCGGGTTTCCGAGAAGCGGCTGTCGGCGGCGACCAGCAGGCGCGCCTGCAGCTCACGGCCATCCTGCAGGCGCAGGTGCACGCCGTGATCGTCGATGCGCAGGTCGTCCAGTTGGCAGTCATCGAGCAGCTGCACGTCGGTGCATTCGGCGACGGCCTCGAAGGCGGCGCGGCGGATCGCCTGGTTGGCGACCAGATGGCCGAGGCGCTGCTGGCCGACCTGGGCAGCCTGGATGCGCAGGGCGAACAGTGACGGGCCGTTGAACACCTGGGCGTCGCGCAGCGGGGCGATATCGGCCGGGGCGATGCGTTGCCACAGGCCGAGGCGCTGCAGTTCCTGGTGCGACGCATGGGTCAGGGCAATCTCGCGGCCGTCGAAGGCGGGCTCGGCGAGCTGGGCGCGCGGCTGGCGTTCGACCAGGGCGATGTTCAGCCCCTGGCCGGACAGCGCGCGGGCCAGGCACAGACCGGCCGGTCCGGCGCCGACGATGACGATATCCACATTCATGGGGCGACACTCCTGCCTGGGACGATGGCCGGAGTCTAGAGGGCGAGCGGGGCGCAGTTATTGCCCGAGATCATGCTGAGTCGTTGCGCGGTAGAGGCGGAGCGCCCGATTTATACGTGGAGAGAACCCGTTTGTCGGCATGCGCCGCGCACCAGCCCGGTGCGGTGCCTGGCTGCGCATGGTCGGCGTGCAGAATGGCCGGGGAGCTAACCTCGGCTCAATTCCGCCGTTCGACGATATAGCGCGCCAGTTCGCGCAGCGGCTCGGCACGTTCGCCGAAGGGGCGCAGGCTGTGCAGGGCCAGGTCGCGCAGCTCCAGGGCATAGGCCTTGGCCTGCTCTAAGCCGAGCAGGGCCGGGTAGGTCGGCTTGGCGTGAGCCTGGTCCTTGCCCTGGGTCTTGCCCAGGGTGGCGGTGTCGCTTTCCACGTCGAGGATGTCGTCCTGCACCTGGAACGCCAGGCCGATGGCTTGGGCGTACTGCTGCAGCGAACGCAGCGCTGCCTCGTCGGCATTGCCACTGGCCAGGGCGCCGAGCTGCACGCTGGCTTCGATCAGCGCGCCGGTCTTGTGCCGGTGCATGGTCTCCAGGGCCTGCTGGTCGAGCTGGCGTCCCACCGATTCGAGGTCGATGGCCTGGCCACCGACCATCCCGGCCGGGCCGGCGGCACGCGCCAGGCCCATGACCATGGACAGGCGCAGATTGGCGTCCTGCGGATTGCGCCGCGGGTCGGCGAGCACTTCGAAGGCCAGGCTCTGCAGGCCGTCGCCGGCGAGGATCGCACAGGCTTCGTCGTAGGCCTTGTGGGTGGTCGGTTTGCCGCGGCGCAGGTCGTCGTCATCCATCGCCGGCAGGTCGTCGTGCACCAGCGAGTAGGCGTGGATCAGCTCCACCGCGCAGGCGGCGCCGTCGGCACGGTCGAGATTGCCGTCGAGGGCTTCGCAGGCGGCGTACACCAGCAGTGGGCGCACGCGCTTGCCGCCGCCGGCGACGCTGTAGTGCATGGCCTGGTAGATGCGCGCCAGCTCACTGCGCGGGGCATCGAAGAGGCTGGCCAGTTGCGTGTCGACCCGCTCCTGGGCGCGCTGCATGTAGGCCGCGATCATGCCTGCTGGTCCGCATCGAAGGGGGCTTCCTCCAGTTCGCCGTCACGCTCGAGAAGAATCTGCACCTTCTGCTCGGCCTGGGCCAGCGAGGCCTGGCAGTCGCGAGTCAGGCGGATGCCCTGCTCGAAGGCGGTCAGCGAGTCTTCCAGCGACAGCTCGCCGCCTTCCAGGCGCTCGACCAGTGTCTGCAGGTCGGCGAGGGATTGTTCGAAGTCGACGGCGGCTTTCTTGCGGGCCATGGGCACGGGTCTCGGAGGCTCTGGAAAGGGCGCGGCATCCGTGGATGCCGCAGATGTGGGGCGTGACGGTCAGAAGCGCAGCACGTCGCCGCTGCTGCGCGCCGGCGCGACCATCGGGATGTTCGGTTGCGGGCGCTGTGCCGGCTTGGCGGGGCGCGAGGCCGGTTGCACCGGTTTCGGCGCTTCGGCCAGTGGCTGGCCGCGCAGTGGTTCGATGGCGGCGGCGAGCTGGTCGGTGAGCTGGCGCAACAGCACGCTCTGTGCCTGCACCTGGGCCGCCGGGCTGCCGGTGTGGGCCTGTTGCAGGCGCAGCAGCTGGCTGTCACGCAGACGGCCGCCGCGGTCGAGCAGGCGCCACTGGGCTTCCAGCACGGCCGGGTGCTGCGGACCGGAATCCAGGCGGCTGATGGTCAGCAGAACCTGGACGTCGGGAGTGAAGCCGGGGTTGGCCGGGGCCAGCACCATGCGTTGGCTGTCGAGTTGCGCGGCAAGCTGGCGCAGCAGCAGCTGGTCGATGTCCGAGGCCAGGCTACCGGCCCAGCGCGCATCGTCGGCGGGCACCAGGCTGCCATCGGCCTGGCGTTGCAGGAAGGCTTCGCGCTGCAGGTAGTCGGCGATGGACACCGGACCGAGCAGCACGGCGAGGCCTTGCTCTTGTTTGGGTACTTCCGGACTGCCGCTGTCGAGTTGGTACAGCGGCACCGCCTGGTGCGTCGTGCAACCGGCCAGGCCGAGCAGGCCAGTCAGCAGCAGAACAGCGGGGAGGCGTAACACAGTCATCATTTCACCCTGTGGGCCGCGGGTGGCGGCCGGCAGTCAGACGCGGACCTGCAGTGGCAGGCCCTGCGGCCGTCTATCATCCGTCAAAGCGCCGCCGGACTCCAGCCCGAGGCGCTCTATGGCGCTGGCCGTCAGGCTTCCACCAGCAGCGCGTCGACGCGCTGGAAGCCCCGTGGCAGCTTGTTGCCGCGCCGTCCGCGTTCGCCCTTGTAGTGCTCCAGGTCGTCCGGTTTAAGCGACAGAGTGCGCTTGCCGGCCTGCAGCACCAGGGTCGCGCCGGCTGGCAGGACGGCCAGGTCGGTGAGGTATTCCTCGCGACTGGCGACCCGCTCGCCGGGGATGCCGATGATCTTGTTGCCCTTGCCTTTGCCCAGTTGCGGCAGGTCGGCGACCTTGAACAGCAGCAGGCGGCCTTCGGTGGTCACCGCGGCCAGCCAGTCTTCCTCGCGGTTGGCCAGCGGCTTGGGTGGCACCACCAGGGCGCCGGTAGGCAGGGTGAGCAGGGCCTTGCCGGCCTTGTTCTTGGCCTGCAGGTCCTCGCCCTTGACCACGAAGCCGTAGCCGGCGTCCGAGGCGATCACGTACAGCGCGTTGTCGTCCGGCAGCAGCACGCAGTCGAAGGTCGCGCCCGGTGGCGGTTGCAGGCGACCGGTGAGCGGTTCGCCCTGGCCGCGTGCCGACGGCAGCGTGTGGGCGGCCAGCGAGTAGCTGCGCCCGGTGGAGTCGATGAACACCGCGTACTGGTTCGAGCGCCCCGGTGCCGAGGTCTTGAAGCCGTCGCCGGCCTTGTACGACAGGCCGGTGGCGTCGATGTCGTGGCCCTTGGCACAGCGCACCCAGCCTTTTTCCGAGAGCACCACGGTGACCGGTTCGGTCGGCATCAGCTCGTTTTCGGACAGGGCCTTGGCTTCGGCGCGGGCAACGATCGGCGAGCGGCGGTCGTCGCCGTACTTCTCGGCGTCGTCGAGGATTTCCTGGCGCACCAGCTTCTTCAGCTTGGTTTCGCTGCCGAGCAGGGCCAGCAGCTTGGCGCGCTCCTTGGCCAGCTCGTCCTGCTCGCCGCGGATCTTCATCTCTTCCAGGCGCGCCAGCTGACGCAGGCGGGTGTCGAGGATGTAGTCGGCCTGGATCTCGGTGAGGCCGAAGCGCTCCATCAGCACCGGCTTGGGCGAGTCTTCGGTGCGGATGATATGGATCACTTCATCCAGGTTGAGGAAGGCCGCGAGCAAGCCTTCCAACAGGTGCAGGCGCTTCTCGACCTTGTCCAGGCGGAACTGCAGGCGGCGGCGCACGGTGCCGACGCGGTACACCAGCCATTCGGTGAGCAGGGTGCGCAGGTCCTTCACCGACGGCTTGCCGTCGAGACCGATGACGTTGGTGTTGACCCGGTAGCTGGATTCCAGCTCGGTGGTGGCGAACAGGTGCTGCATCAGCTCATCGGCATCCACGCGGTTGGAGCGCGGGATGATGACGATGCGGCAGGGGTGCTCATGGTCCGATTCGTCGCGCAGGTCGGCGACCATCGGCAGCTTCTTGGCCTGCATTTGCGCGGCGATCTGCTCCAGCACTTTGGCTCCGGAGACCTGGTGCGGCAGGGCGGTGACCACGATGTCGCCGTCCTCGACGCGGTACACGGCGCGCATGCGCACCGAGCCCTTGCCGGTCTCGTAGATCTTCAGCAGGTCAGCACGCGGGGTGATGACTTCCGCCTCGGTGGGAAAGTCCGGGCCGAGGATGTGCTCGCAGAGCTGCTCGACCGTGGCGTTCGGCTCGTCCAGCAGGCGTACGCAGGCGCTGGCGACTTCGCGCAGGTTGTGCGGCGGCACGTCGGTGGCCATGCCCACGGCGATGCCGGTGGTGCCGTTGAGCAGGATGTTCGGCAGGCGCGCCGGCAGGGTGGCCGGCTCGTCGAGGGTGCCGTCGAAGTTCGGCACCCAGTCCACGGTGCCCTGGCCCAGCTCGCTGAGCAGCACTTCCGAATAGCGCGACAGGCGCGCCTCGGTGTAGCGCATGGCGGCGAAGGACTTGGGATCGTCCGGCGCACCCCAGTTGCCCTGGCCGTCGACCAGGGTGTAGCGGTAGCTGAACGGCTGCGCCATCAGCACCATGGCTTCGTAGCAGGCGCTGTCGCCGTGCGGGTGGAACTTGCCGAGCACGTCACCGACGGTACGCGCCGATTTCTTGTGCTTGGAGTCGGCGTCCAGGCCCAGCTCGCTCATGGCGTAGACGATGCGCCGCTGCACGGGCTTCAAGCCGTCGCCGATATGCGGCAGGGCGCGGTCCATGATCACGTACATGGAGTAGTTGAGATAAGCCTGCTCGGTGAAGTCGGCAAGGGACCGACGTTCCACGCCTTCCAGGCTCAAATCGAGGGAGTCGCTCATGCGTGCCTCAGGGTCATTTCAGTGAAGTCGATTGGCGCAGCACCAGGGTGCCGCCCTTTTGAGTGAATTCGAGTTGCTTGAGGGCGCTCATGCCGAGCAGCACCTCGTCGCCATCCATACCGGGGGCGATCAGCGCGGCCACGTCGTGCAGCTGGATGTCGCCAAGCTGCAGGCTGTTCAGGCGCGTGCGGTAGCCGGTGGATTGGCCGTTGGCGGTGCTCAGGGTGATCGGCGCGCCGCGCTTGAGCCCCAGTTCGTCGGCGAGGCCGGCGGGAATCGCCACGGCACTGGCGCCGGTGTCGAGGAGGAAGGTCACGGTGTCGCCGTTGATCTGTCCGTCGAGCAAATAGTGGCCGCCGCGGCCGCTGGCCAGGCGCACTTCGATGAAGTCCGTGCCGTGCACCGATTGCGGCTGCTGGTTGGGGTTGGCCTGGCGGTCTTCCCACTTGCCGAAGAAGTGCGTGGCCAGCAGCAGGCCGGCGCCCCAGGCGAGCACCAGCATCACGCGGCCGGCGCGTTTGCCGGCTGGCTGGGCGTCGCTCATGGTGCGCTCCAGCCGCCTTTCGGCGCGGCAAAGTGCCAGAGGATCGGGCGGCGCTCGCCATCACCGCGGGCGGTGTCGTTGCCATTGTCGGCGCCCAGCCATACGCCGTCGACCTTTAGGGCCATGGCCTCGACGACACCATAGTCGAACGGGTAGCGCCGCTCCTCGGTGAGCACGCTGGCGGCGAACGACCAGCATTTTTCCTTCTTGCCGTCGTTCAGGCTGCGCCGGCAGATACGGTGGGCGCCGCGTTCGAGGGTGAACAGCTTGTTGTCGAAAAAGGCCAGGTCGGAGAAGTCGCGCGGGCTGCTGCGGGTGTTGTCTGCAAGAGGCAACGAGGGCTCGACGCCCCCCTGGGATAGCAATACGCAGCCGCCGGTGCAGGTCCAGCTGCCTTTCTTCCTGTGCAGCACGAGGATGCCGCGGCGTTGCTGCTCGGCCGCCAGCCACAAACGCTCGCCGGCCGGGTCGACGGCGATGCCTTCGAGCAGCGCGTTGAAGTGCAGCAGCATGCCGCTGGCGCGCGCCTGGCGCACCAGGCTCGGCGGTAGGTTGAGCCAGTTGGCGCTGCCGCTGGGCGTGATCTGCAAGACGGCCGCGTGGGATTCGCTGACCAGGTAGCGGTTGCCGGCGCTGTCGCAGCTCAGGCCTTCGAAATCCAGTTCACCACCGCGCACCATGCCGGCGACCCAGGCGCGCATGCGCAGGCCCCAGGGTAATCCGCTGGGCGGCGGTGGCTGGGCATCGAAGCGCTCGGCCACGGCCTCAAAGGTGCCAGCCTGGGGTGTCAGGCGGTAGACCATGGCATCGTCGCGATCGGACACGGCCAGCAGTTCACCGGCACAATGCGCCAGGCCGGAGAGGTTGCCGCCGAACATGCCGTCGACCGGATGCTCGGTCAGCAGCTTCAGCTCCACAGGCGGTGCGTCCACAGCCTCTGCAGCATGTAGCGAAGCGCTCAACAGCAGGCCGAACAGCAGGGCGCTCACCCTCACGCGAGGACCTCGGCGAGGTTGCCCTTGGCTTCCAGCCAGCTCTTGCGGTCACCGGCGCGTTTCTTCGCCAGCAGCATGTCCATGATCTCCAGCGTGCCCTCGAAGTCTTCCAGGGTCAGCTGCACCAGGCGCCGGGTATTCGGGTCCATGGTGGTCTCGCGCAGTTGCGGCGGGTTCATTTCACCCAGGCCTTTGAAGCGGGTGACCTGCGGCTTGCCGCGGCGTTTCTCGGCGACCAGGCGATCGAGGATGCCGTCGCGCTCGGCGTCGTCGAGGGCGTAGAAGATTTCCTTGCCCAGGTCGATGCGGTACAGCGGCGGCATGGCGACGTAGACGTGGCCGGCATCCACCAGCGGGCGGAAGTGGCGGACGAACAGGGCGCAGATCAGCGTGGCGATGTGCAGGCCGTCGGAGTCGGCGTCGGCGAGGATGCACACCTTGCCGTAGCGCAGTTCGCCGAGGTCGGCCGAGCCAGGGTCGACGCCGATGGCCACGGCGATGTTGTGCACTTCCTGGCTGGCCAGCACTTCGCCGCCGTCGACTTCCCAGGTGTTGAGGATCTTCCCGCGCAGCGGCAGGATCGCCTGGAATTCCTTGTCGCGCGCCTGCTTGGCCGAGCCACCGGCGGAGTCACCCTCGACCAGGAACAGTTCGGAGCGCATCGGGTCCTGCCCTGCGCAGTCGGCCAGCTTGCCGGGCAGCGCCGGGCCCTGGGTGATCTTCTTGCGCTCGACCTTCTTGCCGGCCTTGAGGCGGCGCCCGGCGTTGCTGATCGCCAGCTCGGCCAGCGCCAGGCCGGTTTCCGGGTGGGCGTTGAGCCACAGGCTGAAAGCATCCTTGACCACGCCGGAGACGAACGCGGCCGCCTCACGCGAGGACAGGCGCTCCTTGGTCTGCCCGGAGAACTGGGCGTCCTGCATCTTCATCGAGAGGACGAAGGCGATGCGTTCCCAGACGTCTTCCGGCGCCAGCTTGACGCCGCGCGGCAGCAGGTTGCGGAACTCGCAGAACTCGCGCATGGCGTCCAGCAGGCCCTGGCGCAAACCATTGACGTGGGTGCCGCCCTGGGCCGTGGGGATCAGGTTGACGTAGCTTTCCTGCACGCTTTCGCCACCTTCGGGCAGCCACAGCAGGGCCCAGTCGACGGCTTCCTTGTTGCCGGCCAGGCTGCCGACGAAGGGTTCCTCGGGCAGGCGCTGGTATTCGCTCACGGCGTCTACCAGATAGGAGCGCAGGCCGTCTTCATAGAGCCACTCGACCTGCTCACCGCTCGCTTTGTCAGTGAAGCTGACTGCCAGGCCCGGGCAGAGCACGGCCTTGGCCTTGAGCACGTGCTTGAGGCGGCTGACCGAGAACTTGTGCGAGTCGAAGTACTTGGCGTCCGGCCAGAAGTGCACGCTGGTGCCGGTGTTGCGTTTGCCAACCGTACCGACTACGGCCAGGTCGCTGGCCTTGAAGCCGTCGGCGAAGCTCATCTGGTATTCGTTGCCGTCACGCTTGACGGTAACGATCACCTGGGTCGACAGCGCGTTCACTACCGAGATGCCCACGCCGTGCAGGCCGCCGGAGAACTGGTAGTTCTTGTTGGAGAACTTGCCGCCGGCGTGCAGCTTGGTGAGGATCAGCTCGACGCCGGGCACGCCTTCTTCCGGGTGGATGTCCACCGGCATGCCGCGGCCGTCGTCGAGTACTTCCAGCGAGTTGTCCTCGTGGAGGATTACCTGGATCGACTTGGCGTGGCCGGCCAGGGCTTCGTCGACGCTGTTGTCGATGACTTCCTGGGCCAGGTGGTTGGGCCGCGAGGTGTCGGTGTACATCCCCGGGCGCTTGCGCACCGGGTCGAGACCGGAAAGGACTTCAATGGCATCGGCGTTGTAGGAGTTCTGCTGGGCCATGGGATCTCTTGCTGATTCAGTTGGTCTGGGCGCTGGCGGGCTGCATGGTGGCAGCCCCGCGGGGCTCAAAGGGTGGAAAAGTCGAAATCTTGCCAGATTGCCGGGGCAAAGCCAGCCAGGGCGAGCATTTCCGGCAGGCGGCCGGCGAAACCCTGGTAGCCGTGGTCGCCACCTTCCTGGATATCCAGGCTGCAGCCCTGGTAAAAGGCCTCGGCCTGGCGGTAGTCGAGGGTCTCGTCGGCGGTCTGCAGCCATACGTGGTAGCGCTGGGCATCCTGCGGCTCCACCACTTCCAGTTCGGCCAGCGCCGCGACGTGGTCGTGGGTCAGTTGCCAGGTTTCGCCGGTGTAGTGGTTGGTCTGCTCGATCTCGCGGCCGCCGAACAGCCTGTGCGGGCGTACCGCCGGGTTGATCAGCAGGGCGTTCAGGCCATGCTGCTCGGCGAGGTACGTGGCGTAGTAGCCGCCCAGCGAGCTGCCGACCAGCAGCGGACGGCCCAGTTCGGCGATGGCGGCCTGCAATTGGGCGATGGCCTGGCGCGGGTGGTGGTGCAGCGCCGGAATGCGCACCTGCGCGCTCAGCCCGCCATGCTCGATGGCGCGTGCCAGCTGGCTGGCCTTGTTCGATGTCGGGGCGCTGTTCAGGCCATGTATATAAAGAATGCTGGGGGCGGAACTGGGCATGGGCGATCGTGACAGAGGCAGCTGGATTGGGGCGGAACGGTAGCAGCTTTGGGCGTTCGGCCTCCAGCCCGATCAGCGATCAATAGCCTTTGACGCTGTAGTCCACTTCGAAGTGGATGCCGGTGACGCGCGATACGCCGGTCTCCAGGCGCCCGTCATCGTGCAGGCGCAGCCAGCGATAGCCGGGCGCGGTGGTGTCGACCTGGAACTCCTCGCTGCCGGGGGCGAACTGCACGCAGGTCGAGGGCGAGGCGAGCAGGCGCACATCGTTGCGCAGCTGATCGAATTCCTGGTGCACGTGGCCCCAGAGCACGGCGCGTACCTGCGGGAAACGGTCGAGCACACCGAACAGCGCATTCGGGTTGCGCACGCCGATGGGTTCCATCCAGCTGCAGCCGATCGAGACCGGGTGATGGTGGAAGCACACCAGGTGGTGGCGTTCCGGTGCCTCGCTGAGCGCACGTTCGAGCAGGGCCAGCTGGTCCTCGGCGAGGTAGCCGGGTACGGCGCCAGGAATCGAGGAGTCGAGCAGGGTGATGCGCCAGTTGCCCAAGTCCACCACCGGCTCGAGCAGGTCGCTGCCGGTGCAGGCCTCGCGCATCATCGGGACTTCGTCGTGGTTGCCGGGGAACCAGCGCGCGCTGTCGCCGACCGTTTCGGTCATCTGGCGAAAGCGCTGGTAGGAGTCGAGCGTGCCGTCCTGGGACAGGTCGCCGGTGGCGAGCATCAGGTCGATCCGTGGCTGTTCGTCGAGCACGCGCTCGATCACCCGTTGCAGGCTGTCGCAGGTGTTCATGCCGAGCAGTTTGCCGTCTTCTTCGGCAAACAGATGGCTGTCGGAAAGCTGCACCAGCAGTACCGATTGGCCGTTGGCAAGGTGAGCAGGGTGCGACAAAGTGCCAGCTCCAGGAGGTGTTCGCAGGATTATGGTGGGTGGATACGGATTCGGTAAACCCGCTAAACGTGAACTGGTCACATTTGCCGTGTACCGGCAGGGCGAATGCGGCGCGACTGGAGGCAAAAAAGCGCAGGTGGGCTAGAGCACCGGCGCCAGTTCGTGACCGCAGGCCAGGCAGTGGCTCAGCCATTCGCCGAGGAACAGGTTGAGCTGGGTCTTCTCGTCCGGCTGATGCATGGCGGCGTTGGGGTAGGCATAGATGCTGCGAAAGCGCCGGGCGTTTTCCGCGCTGGTCACTTCAGCCATGCGTGCATCGTGGTACACGCGCACTTCCAGTTTCGGAACCGGCAGCCACGGCAGGCTGTGCTCCTGGCGTACCTGCAGGGTGGTGGTGTACGGGCAGCTTTCCAGTACCTGCAGCACCAGCACCCCGAGCAGCTGGTCGCCCTGGCTCAGCGCCACGCGCCGCTCGCCGTGCATGTCGCGCATGCCTGGCAGCAGGCGCAACAGGCGCGCATAGTTGGCTTCGCAAGCGCTCTGCAGCTCGACCAGGTCGACGCGGTAGCGCTCGCGCAGCAGGTTCATGACCACAGCCCGCGCACTTCGCCGCGGTTCAGCGCCAGCCATTGCAGGGCAATGATGCTCGCGGCGTTGTTGATGCGCCCATCCTTCACCGCCTGCAGGGCATCCTCCAGCGGCCACACGCTGACGCGAATGTCCTCGCCCTCTTCGGCCAGGCCATGCACGCCGCCGGCACCTTCGCTGTCGCAACGACCGACGAACAGGTAGACCAGCTCGTCCGAGCCGCCGGGCGACGGGAAATAGGTGGTGATCGGCCACAGCGCGCCGAGGGTCAGGTTGGCTTCTTCGATGGCTTCGCGGCGGGCGACTTCTTCCGGCTCTTCATCCTTGTCGATCAGCCCGGCGACCAGCTCGATCATCCACGGGTTGCTGCTCTTCTGCATGGCGCCGACGCGGAACTGCTCGATCAGCACCACGCTGTCGCGTTGCGGGTCGTAAGGCAGCACGCACACGGCGTTGTGCCGCACGAACAGCTCGCGGCTCAGTTGCGGGCCCATCGCCCCGGAGAACTGGCGGTGACGCAGGTGCAGGCGATCGAGCTTGTAGAAGCCCTTGAAGCAGTTTTCGCGCTCGATGATCTCGACGTCGTCGGCGGCGGGAATGAAGGTTTCGGGCATGCACGTGCACTCATGGATGATCGGTTTCTGGCGCCATCCTAGCGCCCTGCTTCACTGGGCGCAGCCTCCAGGAGGATTCGCCGCAGACAGGTAAGGTGGAACTTGGCAGACTGCGCGGCGGGAACGCCCCCGGCTGTGCAGAGTCGAAACGCCAGCCCGCAGCGCACGACAAGGAAACCGCATGCGTCTTTTCAAACTCCTCTGCTTCGCCTTGCTCCCCCTGACCATAGGCGGCTGTCAGACTCTGTTCAAGCCCGAAACCGCGCAGAACCTGCCGACCAGCCAGCAGCGCTGGGAGCATCGCCCGCAAGGCTGCAGTGGCAGCGAGTGCCCGCTGGTCAACATCGACCTGCAACTGCTCAAGGACCTGCCGCAGCTCAACGCGCGCATCGAACGCGAACTGCTGGCGCTGACCGTCGAGCTGCCCGGCGACCCGTTGCCGAGTTCACTGCAGGCCTACGAGCAGGCCTTCCTTGCCAATGCCCAGCCGGGCTGGACCAGTTACCTGCAAGCCAAGGTGGTCGAGCAACATGACCGTTTGGTGGTCATCGAGCTGTCCAGCTACCGCTTCACCGGCGGCGACCACGGAATTCCGGGGCGCGCCTACCTCAATTACGACCGCCAGCTGGACAAGGTGCTGAGCCTGCAGGACATGCTCCTGCCCGGCGAAGAAGCGAGCTTCTGGGAAACCGCCAAGCTGGCGCACCAGGCCTGGCTGGTCGCCAATGGCCATGGTGATGACAGCGCTTTCCAGCAGAGCTGGCCGTTCGAACGCACCGACAACATCGGCCTGCTGTTCGGCACGGTGATGCTCAAGTACGACATCGACCGCATCGCGCCGTACTCCACCGGCCATCCGGAGTTGAAGATTCCTTACCCGCGCCTCAACGGCATTCTCAAGCCGCAGTACTTCCCCGGCCGCGGCTAATTCGTGGGGTGTCCCCCGGCACCGAGGGCAGCTCCGCTGCGCGCGGCGCACCCTGCGGCATGAGCGTTTACGCCCGCGCCACCGCAGTGCTTCCCGCCAGCTTGCCGAGCACGAACTGCAGGCCACCGGCCAGCAGCAGCGCCGGCAGGGTCGCGCCGATCTGCGGGGCGAACGTGGCGAGCAGGTGATACACCGCCGCACCGCAGAACCAGGCGATCAGCGTGTCCCAGCGCAGGCCGACGCGCGGCGCCAGCTCGGCGCGGCGACGGCGCAGGATGAAGTGGTCGACCAGCACCACGCCGAACAGCGGGGCGAACACCGAGCCGATCAGCAGCAGGAAGTTCTGGTACTCGGCCAGCGGCGCGAACAGGGCGATCAGCGTGCACAGCGCGCCGATGGCCAGAGCCAGGTGCTCGACCTTGAGCGCCACCAGGGTGCCGCTGGACACCGCCGCGGAGTGGATGTCGGCAAAGGCGTTTTCCGACTCGTCGAGCAGGATCAGCAGCAGCGGAATACCCAGGCCGGCGCCGGCCAGGGCCAGCAGCAGGGCGTTCATCTCGCCGCTTGGGGCGAAGGCCAGGGTGTAGGCCACGCCCAGGCTCATCAGCCAGACGTTGCCGCAGAAGAAGCCCAGCGCGGTGCCGGCGAACACGCGCCCGGCGGCCTTGCCGAAGCGCGAGTAGTCGGCGATCAGCGGCAACCACGACAGTGGCATGGCGATGGCGATGTCGAAGCCCAGGGCGAATGGCAGCGACCCGTCCCCGGCACGGGCCCAGATGGCGCCGAGGTCGGCCTTGTCGAACAGGTTCCAGGTCAGCCAGGCGCAGGCGCCGAGCAGCAGCCAGATGCCCCATTTGCGCAGCACGCGGCGCACGAAGGTCAGCGGCCCGGTCACTGCCAGCAGGGTCGCCAGGGCGCCGAAGAACAGCGTCCACAGTAGCGGGCTGGTGAACACGCTGCCCGCGGCGAACACCTTGCCGGCCAGCAGGCTGGCGGCATCACGCATGACGATGATCTCGAACGCGCCCCAGCCGACCAGTTGCAGCAGGTTGAGCAGCGCCGGCAGCACCGCGCCCTGGCTGCCGAGGCTGAGTTTCAGCGCGGACATCGACGACAGCCCGGTGTCCGTGCCGATCACCGCCACGCTGCCGAGCAGCAGCACGCCGACCGCGGTGCCGAGCAGGATCGCGCCGATGCCGCCGGCCAGGCCCAGGCCCGGCGCGAGGATGCTGCCTAGCTGCAGCACCATCAGGCCGACGCCGAGGGAGAACCACAGGGAAAACATGTCACGCGCGCCAAACACGCGCTGGGCGGCGGGGATGGCAACGCCGGGTGAGTAGGTGCCGGAAGGATGGGGCATGGTGGCGACTCGTTGTGTAGTTAGAAGCTGCGGCATGGGCTGCAGCGCCGGGTTTATGTTTTGATCGTTCCCACGCTCTGCGTGGGAACGCCTGTGAGGACGCTCCAGCGTCTGCCGTTGTGACGCGGAGCGTCACCGGCTGCATGCCCACGCAGGAGCGTGGGCACGATCCAGGTCGCCGTCAGACCTGCTTGTAGATCACCGAACCCTCGCCCTTGAAGCGCTTTGCCTGCTCCTTGAAGCCGGCCTCGACCGCCTTGCTCTCGTCGGAGAGGCCGTTGTCCTTGGCGTAGTCGCGCACTTCCTGGGTGATCTTCATCGAGCAGAATTTCGGCCCGCACATGGAGCAGAAATGCGCGACCTTGGCCGAGTCCTTCGGCAGGGTTTCGTCGTGGAAGCTGCGCGCGGTGTCCGGGTCGAGGCCGAGGTTGAACTGGTCTTCCCAGCGGAATTCGAAACGTGCCTTGGACAGGGCGTTGTCGCGGATCTGTGCGCCGGGATGACCTTTTGCGAGATCCGCTGCATGCGCGGCGATCTTGTAGGTGATGATCCCGGTCTTAACGTCATCCTTGTTCGGCAAACCCAGGTGTTCCTTGGGCGTGACGTAGCAGAGCATGGCGCAACCGAACCAGCCGATCATCGCCGCGCCAATGCCCGAGGTGATGTGGTCGTAGCCCGGTGCAATATCGGTAGTCAGTGGCCCGAGGGTGTAGAACGGCGCCTCGTCGCAGCACTCCAGCTGCTTGTCCATGTTCTCCTTGATCAGTTGCATCGGCACATGGCCGGGGCCTTCGATCATGCATTGCACGTCGTGCTTCCAGGCGATCTTGGTCAGCTCGCCGAGGGTTTCCAGCTCGCCGAACTGCGCGGCGTCGTTGGCGTCGGCAATCGAGCCGGGGCGCAGGCCGTCACCCAGCGAGAAGGACACGTCGTAGGCCTTCATGATTTCGCAGATGTCGTCGAAGTGGGTGTAGAGGAAGTTCTCTTTATGGTGCGCCAGGCACCACTTGGCCATGATCGAGCCGCCACGGGAGACGATGCCAGTGACGCGCTTGGCGGTCAGCGGCACGTAGCGCAACAGCACGCCGGCGTGGATGGTGAAGTAGTCCACGCCCTGTTCGGCCTGCTCGATCAGGGTGTCGCGGAACAGCTCCCAGGTCAGGTCCTCGGCCACGCCGTTGACCTTCTCCAGGGCCTGGTAGATCGGCACGGTGCCGATCGGCACCGGCGAGTTGCGGATGATCCACTCGCGGGTTTCGTGGATGTGCTTGCCGGTGGACAGGTCCATCACCGTGTCCGAACCCCAGCGAATGCCCCAGGTCAGCTTGGCCACTTCTTCTTCGATGGACGAACCGAGGGCGCTGTTGCCGATATTGCCGTTGATCTTCACCAGGAAGTTGCGGCCGATGATCATCGGCTCCAGCTCCACGTGGTTGATGTTCGCCGGAATAATTGCTCTACCGCGGGCGATTTCGTCACGGACGAACTCGGCGGTGATTTCCTTGGGGATGCTGGCGCCGAAGCTGTGCCCGGCGTGCTGCGCGTCGAGCAGGCCGGCGGCGCGGTGCTCGGCGAGCTTCATGTTCTCGCGGATGGCGACGTATTCCATTTCCGGGGTGATGATGCCCTGGCGGGCGTAGTGCATCTGGCTGACGTTTTTGCCGGCCTTGGCCCGGCGCGGGTTGCGCACGTGGGCGAAGCGCATCTTGGTCAGCTCGGCATCGGCCAGACGGCGCTGGCCGAACTCGGACGACAGCCCATCGAGGCGCTCGGTGTCGCCGCGATCCTCGATCCAGGCGCTGCGCACATCGCTCAGGCCCTGGCGCACGTCGATGGTCACGGCGGGGTCGGTGTAGGGGCCGGAGGTGTCGTAGACGGTGACCGGGGCGTTGATCTCGCCACCGAAGGCGGTCGGGGTCACGTCCAAGCTGATCTCGCGCATCGGCACGCGGATGTCCGCACGCGAACCCTGCACGTAGATCTTCTGCGAGCGTGGCAGGGGCTGGATCGACTGTTGGTCGACCTGGGCGGATTCACTGAGGTTCTTGTTCTGCTGTTCGGCACGCATCGGCTGGCTCCTGTGGGCTGTCGGAGCGAACCTGAAAACGACGGAGGAACAGCGTGGGCGCACCGGGAGTGGTGCCGAGAGGGCTCGCCGAATGGCGAGGACATCTTGTTCCCTACGCAGGCCTTAACCTGATCAGGTTCAACGGGATCCGGAACTATCCGATCTCAGCCCACGATTCTGGGCACCCCGACAAGAACGACGGCCAGTCTAATCAAGCCGGCCGCAGAACACCAATGCCGGTGTCAAACGCCCGTTGCAGAGACGCCTTGCCGTTCGGCGGGAAAGTCCGTGCGGCGTATTGTTGCAGCCAGGCAACAAAGCATGTTGCCAGCTAGGCTGTCGTCGTGCGAATGGCACCTTGACCACTGCAGGCCGCCCCCTTAGCCTTGCCCGATTCCCCTCCGTATCTAGGATTGATCATGCTACGCAGACTCTCTCTGGCCCTCGCTGTAGCTGCCGCAACCAGTGGACTGGCCTGGGCGGAAGACGCCGCCCAATCCGGCAAGACCGGCCTGGTAACCATCTATAACGAAGCGGTGAAGAACAACGCCGACCTGGCCGCTTCGCGCGCCGACTACCGCGCCCGTATCGAAGTGGTGCCGCAAGCCCGCGCCGGCCTGCTGCCAAACATCAGCGGCGGTGCCGACCTCAGCGATACCCGCACCCAGCTCGACGAACCGTCGATGACCTCCTCGCGCAGTGGCCTGTCCTACCGTGCCCAGCTCAGCCAGCCGCTGTTCCGTGCCGACCGCTGGTTCCAGTACCAGGCCGCCAAGGCCGTCAGCGACCAGGCCGCGCTGGAGCTGTCCGCCACCGAGCAGAACCTGATCCTGCAGAGCGCCGAGACCTACTTCGCCGTGCTTCGCGCCCAGGACAACCTGGCCTCGACCAAGGCCGAAGAAGCGGCGTTCAAGCGCCAGCTCGACCAGTCCAACGAGCGTTTCGACGTCGGCCTGTCCGACAAGACCGACGTGCTCGAGGCTCAGGCCGGTTTCGATACCGCCCGTGCCAACCGCATCATCGCCCAGCGTCAGGTGGAAGACGCGTTCCAGGCCCTGGTTACCCTGACCAATCAGGAACATGCCTCCATCGAAGGCATCCTGCACACCCTGCCGGTGCTGACGCCGGTGCCGAACGATGCCAAGGCCTGGGTCGACACCGCTGCCCAGCAGAACCTCAACCTGCAGGCCAGCAACTACGCCGTCGAGGCCGCCGAGGAAACCGTGCGCCAGCGCAAGGCCGGCCACGCGCCGACCGTCGATGCCATCGCCCAGTACCAGAAGGGCGACAACGACGCCCTCGGCTTCAGCAACAACGGCCTGAGCCCGGTGCGTTACGGCAGCGATGTCGAGCAGACCACCATCGGCGTGCAGCTGAACATCCCGATCTACAGCGGTGGCCTGACCAGCTCGCAGGCGCGTGAGGCCTACGAGCGCCTGAATCAGACCGAGTTCCAGCGCGAAAGCCTGCGCCGCCAGGTGGTCGAGAACACCCGCAACCTGCACCGCGCGGTGAACACCGACGTGGAGACCGTGCAGGCGCGCAAGCAGTCGATCATCTCCAACCAGAGTGCCGTGGAAGCCACCGAAATCGGCTATCAGGTCGGCACCCGCAACATCGTCGACGTGCTCGATGCGCAGCGTCAGCTGTACAGCTCGGTGCGCAACTACAACAACGCGCGCTACGACTACATCCTCAACAACCTGCGCCTGAAGCAGGCCGCCGGCACCCTGGCGCCGTCCGACCTGCAGGCACTGTCCAACTTCCTCAAGCCCGACTACAACCCGGACCAGGACTTCCTGCCGCCGGACCTGGCCAAAGCCGCCGAAGCTCAGCTGCGTGGCAACACCGAGTACTGAGTTGCAGTGGATGTAAAAAGCCCGGCAGATGCCGGGCTTTTTTGTGGGTGTTCGGTGGGGGAGTCGTGCTTTACCACTCCACCGAGCCGGCATGGCCGTGGATGAACAGCGCGTTGCCGACTACGGTGCGGACTGACTCTTCAACCAGGCCAGTGCGCCGAGACCAGCGCTGCGGCCGCTGGCGAAGCAGGCGGTCAGCAGGTAGCCGCCGGTGGGGGCTTCCCAGTCGAGCATTTCGCCGGCGCAGAACACGCCGGGCAGCTGGCGCAGCATCAGGCTCGTATCCAGCGCTTCGAATGGCACGCCGCCGGCACTGCTGATCGCCTCGTCCAGCGGCCGTGGACGCAGCAGGGTGAGCGGCAGGGTTTTGATCGCCGTGGCCAGCGCGCTTGGCTCGGCGAACTGCGCGGCGTCGGTCAGCTCGCGCAGCAGCGCCGCCTTCACGCCATCCAGGCCGAGCTGGCCGTGCAGGTGCTTGGCCATCGAGCGCGAACCGCGTGGCTTGCTCAGGGCGGCTATGACCTTGTCCAGCGGCCGGTCCGGCAGCAGGTCGAGGTGCAGGGTTGCGCTGCCGCCCTGGGCGATGCGTTCGCGGATCGCCGCCGACAGCGCATAGACCAGGCTGCCTTCGACCCCGTCCCGGGTGAGGATGAATTCGCCGCGGCGTGCCGGTTGATCGCCCAGGCGCAGGCTGACGTTCTTCAGCGGCGCGCCGGCGAATTTATCGCGCAGCAGCGCGCTCCAGCCTCCGACCTCGAAGCCGCAGTTGGCCGGCTGCAGCGCTGCCACCGTGACGCCGCGCTGTGCCAGCAGCGGCACCCAGGCGCCATCCGAACCCAGGCGCGCCCAGCTGCCGCCGCCCAGGGCGAGCACGCAGGCGTCCGCACGGACTGTCTGTTCGCCATCCACGCCCCGCAGGCGCAGGCTGCCGTCGGCATTCCAGCCGAGCCAGCGCTGGCGCGTGTGGATCTGCACGCCGGCGTCGCGCAGGCGTTTGAGCCAGGCGCGCAGCAGCGGAGCGGCTTTCATGTCGGTGGGGAATACGCGGCCGGAGGTGCCGACGAAGGTGTCGATGCCCAGGCCGTGAATCCACTGGCGCAGGGCGTCGGCGTCGAAGTCTGCGAGCAGCCGGGCGACCTCCTCGCGGCGCTCGCGGTAGCGACCGAGAAAGGCATCCTTGGCTTCCGAATGGGTGATGTTCATGCCGCCCACGCCGGCCAGGAGGAACTTGCGCCCGACCGAGGGCATGGCGTCGTACAGGTCGACCTGCACGCCCGCCGCGGCCAGGACCTCGGCGGCCATCAGCCCGGCGGGGCCGCCGCCGATGACGGCGACGCGGTGGGGGGAAACGGTGGCTGCAGGCATGGTCGGCAATGCAAAGTGCGGGGCGCCGATTCTACATGAGCCAGCGCAGACTCAACGTGACTGCTCGATCTGCTGGGCGCGCTGCTCGGCCTTCTTGCTGTAGTCGTGATACGCCGGAATGGCGATGGCGGCGAGGATGCCGACGATGGCTACGGCGATGAACACGCCGACCATCACCAGTACGGCGCTGCCCTGTTTGACGTTGCCGTATTTGGCCTGCCATCTGGCCTTGCTGGTGCAGAAGAACACGATGGCCTCGACCCAGGCGATCAGCATGGGCACGCCGCTCCAGTAGAACAGCAGGTAGAACAGCCCCCACCACTGGCCCAGGTAAAAGCGGTGAATACCGAAGCCGCCGAGGAAGATTGCCAATAGCCCCGCGGCTATCTTGCTCTTGGCGTTGAGGTTCTGGCTGGCGCTGCAGGCCGGGCAGATGTTCTCGGTCGGCCCGATCTGCGCCGCGCAGTAGCGGCAGTAGACGGTCTGTGGCAGTAGGCTGGACTGGGGGACCTGATACGGCTGGGCTTCCATGTGAACATTCCATGTTGAGAAGCTGGCGATTCTAACCAGCGCTCCTGGGGCCCTTATAGCCATGGGCCATGTATTTCTCCGCGTCTAGCCGATGGCGTTACCGGTCAGAACGCGGGCGGCGCTGTGGTGGAGGATGCCGTGGCGGCGGGCGAGGGCGGCGCGGTCCTTGTCGTAGCCGCCACCGATCACGCCGACCACCGGGATGTCGCGGCCCAGGCAGTGCTCGAACACCGCTTCGTCGCGGGCGGCGATGCCGGCGTCGGTCAGCTGCAGGTAGCCGAGGGCGTCGTCGCGGTGCACGTCGACGCCGGCGTCGTAGAGCACGATGTCCGGCTGATACAGCGGCAGCAGGTAGCTCAGGCTGTCGTTGACCACCTTGAGGTAGTCGGCGTCGCCCATGCCGTTGGGCAGCGGGATGTCCCAGTCGCTGCGCGCCTTGCGCGCGGGGAAGTTTTTCTCGCAGTGCAGCGACACGGTGATCGCCTCCGGCTCGTTTTCCAGCAGGCGCGCGGTGCCGTCGCCCTGGTGCACGTCGCAGTCGAAGATCAGCACGCGCCCGGCCTTGCCACTTTCCAGCAGGTAACGGGCGATCACCGCCAGGTCGTTGAAGATGCAGAAACCGGAGGCGTGGTCGTAGTGGGCGTGGTGGGTGCCGCCGGCGAGGTGGCAGGCGATGCCGTGTTGCAGGGCCAGGTCGGCGCACAGCAGCGAGCCGCCCACCGCACGGATGGTGCGCCGCGCCAGGGCTTCGCTCCACGGCAGGCCGAGGCGCCGCACTTCGTCGTGGCTGAGGTCACCGCCGAGAAAACGCGCGATGTAGGCCGGGCAGTGCGCCAGCGCCAGTACGTCCGGCGGGCACAGCTCAGGGCGCAACAGGTCGGCGTCGCGGGTCAGGCCGCTGTCGATCAGGTGGTCGCGCAGCAGGCGGAATTTTTCCATCGGAAAGCGATGGTTGGGCGGGAAGGGCGGGCTGTAGTCATCGTGGTAGACCAGCGGCAGGTGCATCGGGCGGCTCTCGCGGCAAAGCGTCAGGCAGTATGCTGTGGGCCTGACGAGGGGCTCAAGGTGCAGACCATGCAACCGATCGAATTGCACAGCGCGCGATTGCGCCTGCGCGCCTGGCGCGATGACGACCTGCCGGCGTTCGTGGTACTGAATGCCGATGCCGAGGTGATGCGTCACTTCCCCGGGGTGATGAGCGAGGCCGAGAGCCTGGCACTGGCCGAGCGCATTCGCGGGCATTTCGCCGCGCACGGTTTTGGCCAGTGGGTGCTGGAGCGTCACGAGCAGCCCGGGCTGATCGGCGTGCTCGGCCTGCAGCACGTGAGCTTCGCGGCGGCGTTCACCCCGGCGGTGGAAATCGGCTGGCGCCTGCACCGGGCGTTCTGGCGTCAGGGCTATGCGCTGGAGGCTGCGCAGGCGGCACTGGAATGTGCCTTCACACGGCTGGATCTCGATCAGGTGGTGGCCTTCACCGTGCCGGCCAACCTGCCCTCGCAACGGTTGATGCAGCGCCTGGGCATGCAGCGCGATGCCGATGGCGACTTCGAGCACCCGCGCCTGCCGCTCGGCCACGCGCTGCGCCCGCATGTGCTCTATCGACTCCCGCGTGTGCGCTGGCAGGAGCTGCAGGATGGACGCTGAACAGGCCGTGCGCGCCTATCACGCGCTGAGCAAGCACCGCCCGGAAGCCTATGCGCCGGGGCCGGGGCAACTGGACTGGGTGACCCAGCCGGCGCCGTTTCGCCGCTATGCCGGTGCGCGGCTGATCGAGCTGTGGCAGCGCCCGCAGGAAGAGTCGCCGGGCTACGACGCGGTGTTCGCCGCGCCGCTTGGCGCGCCGGCGCTATTGACCCGCGCCAGTGTCTCGCAGCTGCTCTACGACAGCCTGGCGCTATCGGCCTGGAAGGAGGCCGGCGGCAATCGCTGGGCGCTGCGGGTCAATCCGTCGTCCGGCAACCTGCACCCGACCGAGGCCTACCTGCTGCTGCCCGCCGGCAGCGTGGCGGAGGCCGCCGTGCTCGCGCACTACGCGCCGGATGTGCATGGCCTGGAGGTGCGCACCGAGCTGCCGGCGCCGCTGGCGACGCAACTGAGCGCCGCGCTGCCGCCTGGCGGCCTGCTCCTTGGCCTGGCCAGCATCGCCTGGCGCGAAGCGTGGAAGTACGGCGAGCGTGCCTACCGCTACTGCCAGCATGATCTTGGCCACGCACTGGCCTGCCTGAGCATCGCCGCCAGTATTCAGGGCTGGCAGGTGCGGCTGCTGCGCGGCGTGGCCGAAGCGCGCCTGGATGGGCTGCTGGGCCTGGATCGCGAGGGTTTTCACGAAGCCGAACACGCGGACTGCCTGCTGTGGGTCGGTCCACCCCAGCGCGACGAACCGCGCCTGCCCGAATCACTGCTGCAAGGCCTGGCCGCGCTGGAGCTGGCCGGCGCGCCCAATCGTCTGTCGCGCCAGTATCGCCCATGGCCAGAGCTGGAACGGGTGCACGCGCTGTGTCGGGCGCCGGCGCAGCCCGCGCGCTCCTGGCAGGTGGCTGCCGGGCTCGCCGAGGCGGCCAACCCCGGCCTGCCGCTGCGGCCGATCCTGCACCGGCGGCGCAGTGCGCAGCAGATGGATGGGCGCAGCGGTATCCACGCCGAGCTGCTGTTCGCCTGGCTGCAACGCCTGTTGCCGGACGCCTCGCCGGTGCCGTTCGCGGTGACTGGCGAGGCGGCGCAGGTCGACCTGCTGCTGTTCGTGCACCGTGTGCAGGGCCTGGAGCCGGGGCTGTACTGGCTGGCGCGGGGAGATGGTCAGGCGCAGGCCGGCATGCGCGAGGATTTCCTCTGGCAGCGTGCGCATGCCGAGCTGCCGCTGTACCGGCTGCTGGAAGGGGATGCGCGCGGGCTGTCGGC
Organism: Pseudomonas sp. PDM14; assembly: GCF_014851905.1. NCBI lineage: Bacteria > Pseudomonadati > Pseudomonadota > Gammaproteobacteria > Pseudomonadales > Pseudomonadaceae > Pseudomonas > Pseudomonas sp. PDM14. The sequence continues at coordinate 110,971 of NZ_JACVAQ010000003.1, forward strand.
GTTCATCTCCTGCGGCCAGGACATCGCCGCCGACGGTTGCGTCGCCGTGGCCATGCTGGCGCGCTTCGATGCCGCCCTGGCGCAGGGCGCCTGGCACTACCCCAGGTTGTTCTGGGAGTGCGGGCAGATCGGCCAGTTGCTCTACCTGGAAGCCGAGGCTGCCGGGCTGTCGGGCACCGGAATTGGCTGTTTCTTTGACGATTCGCTGCACGAATTGCTCGCGGTAGCCGACAGCCGCTGGCAAAGCCTTTACCATTTCACCCTTGGCCGGGCGGTATGGGATGAGCGACTAAGTAGCGCCCCCGCCTACCCGGTGTTGCGCCGAGAAAAGCCTGAGGAACGCGTCGATGAGTAAAGTGCTGGATGATCTGGTGGCCCTGCTGAGCCTGGAGCAGATCGAGGAAAACCTGTTTCGCGGCGTGAGCCAGGACCTCGGCTTTCGCCAGCTGTACGGCGGTCAGGTGATCGGCCAGTGCGTGTCGGCGGCGAGCAAGACGGTCGAGGAGGCGCGCCATGTGCACTCGCTGCACGGCTACTTCCTGCGCCCCGGTGACGCGACCCTGCCGGTGGTCTACCAGGTCGAGCGCGTGCGCGATGGTGGCAGCTTCAGCACCCGCCGCGTGACGGCGGTGCAGAAGGGCCAGCCGATCTTCACCTGCAGCGCTTCGTTCCAGTACGACGAAGAGGGCTTTCATCACCAGCTGAGCATGCCTGACGTGCCCGGCCCGGAAGAGCTGCAGTCGGAAACCGAGCTGGCGCGCCAGGTGGCGGCGCTGATTCCCGAGCGCATGCGTGAACGCATGACCAGCGACAAGCCGATCGAGATCCGTCCGGTGGCGCGCATCAACCCCTTCGCACCGAAGCCGGGCGAGCCGGTCAAGCACGTCTGGTTCCGCGCCGACGGCAGCCTGCCGGACGAGCCGCAGCTGCACAAATACCTGCTGGCCTACGCCAGCGACTTCAACCTGCTGACCACCTCGATGCTGCCGCACGGCGTATCGGTGTTCCAGAAGTTCATGCAGGTGGCCAGCCTCGACCACTCGCTGTGGTTCCACGCCGACCTGCGCATGGACGACTGGCTGCTGTACTCGATGGACAGCCCGTGGGCCGGCAACGCTCGTGGCTTCAGCCGGGCGAGCATCTTCAACCGCGCCGGCCAACTGGTCGCCTCGGTCAGCCAGGAGGGGCTGATCCGTCAGCGCGAGGACTGGAAATGAACCTCGCCGCCGCCCGCCACTGGGTGTTCGACATGGACGGCACCCTGACCCTGGCGGTGCACGATTTTCCGGCGATCAAGCGGGCGCTGGGCATCGCCCAGGACGAGGACATCCTCGGCCATCTGGCGGCACTGCCCGCTGCCGAGGCCCAGGCCAAGCACGCCTGGCTGATGGAGCACGAGCGCGAGCTGGCCATCGGCGCGGTAGCGGCGCCGGGCGCGGTCGAGCTGGTGCGCACGCTGCATGCGCGCGGTGTGCGCCTCGGCATCCTGACCCGCAACGCCCATGAGCTGGCGCTGGTGACCCTGGCCGCAATCGGCCTGGGCGACTGCTTCGCCAGCGCCGACGTGATCGGCCGGGACGAAGCGATCCCCAAGCCCGACCCGGACGGCCTGCTGCAACTGGCGGCGCGCTGGGATGTACCGCCGGACGCGCTGGTGATGGTCGGCGACTACCGCTTCGACCTCGACTGCGCGCGCGCGGCGGGTGCCTTCGGTGTGCTGGTCAACCTGGCGGAGAACCCCTGGCCGGAGCTGGCCGATCTGCATGCCGAGGATTGCGCCGCATTGCTGGCTGCGCTTGGTCCTCGCCCTGGCGATGGGGCGGCCATATAGCAGGCTGCTAGCTGTGCGGATCTTCAGGAAAGGACGCCTGACATGCTTCACCGCAACCTGCCTCTCGATGCCGCCCAACTCGACTTCGCTCGCCAGCTGAGGCGCGACGCGACGGCTGCTGAAATTCTGCTCTGGCGCCATTTACGTGGCCGTCAGGTGGCCGGCTGCAAGTTTCGCCGTCAGCATCCGGTGCCGCCCTATGTGCTGGATTTCTACTGTGGCGAGCTGGGGCTCGCGGTGGAGCTGGATGGTGGGCAGCACTATACGGAAGAGGGTTTGGCGCATGATCGGCGGCGGACGGCGTATCTACGCAGTAAGGAGATACGCTTGTTGCGCTTCAGTAGTCGTGAAGTACTGTTGGAGTTGCAGGCGGTGTTGGAAAGGATCTACCTCGAAGTTGCCCCTCCCTCACCCCCGGCCCCTCTCCCGGAGGGAGAGGGGAGTTAAAAACAGATGGTGTGCTGTGCTAACTCCCTTCCGCCTGGAGGTATTAAGGCTGCCTCGGGGCTAGAGGCATTCGCAATGCACCTCCCCTCTCCCGCCGGGAGAGGGGCCGGGGGTGAGGGTGCTTCAGGTCGGTAGGAGTCAATACCGATACGCGCCACTCCGAATAGCCGCATGCAACTCCGTATCCAGCGGCACATACCGATCGCTCCCCGGCAACCACGCGTACAGCGGATCGGCGCAGCGCTGCGGGTCGAAGCCCTGTTCCTTGAGCGGCGCCTTCTTGTGCTTGAACGTCCCGGTCGTCTCCATCTGCGCGCTCAGGCGCAGGAACAGTGGCACGGCGTAGGCCGGCAGTTCCTCGCGCAGGTGGTTGAGCAGGGCCTGGAAGTCGAACGCCTCGGGCGCGCACGCCAGGCGGATGCAGGCCATGCCGGCGCGGCCGTTGGTGTTGGGCACCTCGACGCCATAGGCCACCGTTTCGCTGATTCCGACAACACCATCGAGCACCGCCTCGACCTCCGTAGTGGAGACGTTCTCGCCCTTCCAGCGGAACGTATCGCCCAGGCGGTCGACGAACTGGGCGTGGCGAAAGCCCATGTCGCGCATCAGGTCGCCGGTGTTGAACCAGGCGTCACCCGGCTCGAACACGTCGCGCAGGATGCAGCGCTCGGTGTCGCGGGCATCGGTGTAGCCGTGGAAGGGCGACTTCTCGGTGATCTGGCCCAGCAGCAGGCCGGCCTCACCCTTGGCCACGCGTTGCAGATGACCGTTCTCGCGCAGCGGCGCTTCACGTTCACGGTCGTAGCGGACGATGGCGTAGGGGTAGGGCGAGAAACCCACGGTGTTGTCCAGGTTGAGCAGGTTGGTAAAGCCGACATTGCCCTCGCTGGAGGCATACAGCTCGACCACCCGCTCGATGGCGAAGCGCTGTTTGAAGGTGTGCCAGATGCTCGGGCGCAGGCCGTTGCCGACCATCACCCGGATCGGATTGTCGCCGTCGCTGGCGCGTGGCGGCTGGTCGAGCAGGTAGCGGCACAGCTCGCCGACGTAGCCGAAGGCGGTCGCCCGGTGACGCTGCACGTCGTCCCAGAAGCGGCTGGCGCTGAACTTGCGCACCATGATCAGCGCCGCCTGGCCGGCCAGCACCGAGCCCCAGCACACCACCATCGCGGTGCCGTGGTAGAACGGCAGGCTGACGTACATGCGGTCCGCGCGGCCCAGGCGCACGGCGGCAAAACCGAAGGCGCCGTAGCCTTTCATGAAGCGCCCGTGGTTAAACACCACGGCTTTCGGCAGGCCGGTGGTGCCGGAGGTGTAGATGAAGAAACACGGGTCGTCGGCGCGCACCGCACGTTCCAGCAAGGGTGCATCGATGGGGTGTCGGTGCAGTTCGGCCGCCGGGTGTTGCCAGCCGGCCGGCGCCTCGCCGGGGTCGCGCCAGGTCGGGCGGTCGGCGAAGTAGTGGCAGGCCTCGGCAGGCAGCGCCACGTCGTCGGCCACTTCGCTGAAGGCGCTGAACAGTTCCTCGCCGACCAGCACCAGGCGCGGTGAGGCGAGGGTGATGCTGTGGGCCAGCACGCGGCCGCGCTGGCTGCTGTTGATCAGCGCGCTGACCGCGCCGAGCTTGGCGCAGGCAACCACCCCGGCGAGCAGCTCGAAGCGGTTCTCGAACATCAGCGCCACGCTGTCGCCCTGGCGCAGGCCGTGGTCGCGCAGGTAGTGCGCCAGCTGGTTGGCCCAGCGGTCGAATTCGGCGTAGCTGAGCCGTTCGCCGTCCTGGATCAACGCCGCACCGTCGGGGTTGTCGCGCGCTGCTGTCTCGACGCAGCTGGCCAGGCTGACGGGGTAGGCGCCGCGGCTGCGGTTGCCGATGTGCAGGCCCTTGACGATGCCGGGCAGGTCGACGAGCAGACGTGGCAGGCGGGACAGCAGGCGGGGCAGGGTGATCAGGTCGGCATGACTCATGGTGCGGGACTCCCGGCGGTGCGAAGCACTCGATGTTGTTTGCCGATCAATCTAGTCAGTCCTGGTGAGACTGTTGATAGCCAGGGGTCGCACGTGAGTGGCAATTCGTCTCAGCGCCGGCGCACAATCACGGCACCCGCGGATGGAAAATGGAGTGCCCATGCTGTTGGCCGATACCCCCAGCGCGACCGCTTCGCAGCTGCTCGACCTGTACCTGTCGCTGCACGGCTTCGGCCTGGTAGGGCCCGACGATGTGCGCGAGCTGGGCCTGGAGCCGGAGCAGTTGCGCGACCTGGAACGGCGCATTCCGGTGGCCTGGGTCCTGCACCTGTGGCAGCGCGCGGCCAGCCGTGGCGCGCGCCCGGAGATCGGCCTGCTGGTCGGTCAGCAGCGTGGCCTGCATACCCGTGGGCCGGTCGCGCACCTGGCCGCGCAGAGCGCCACCCTGGGCGAAGCGATCGAGCTGTTCCGCCGCTACATCCCGGTGATGAGCGAGGGCGAGAGCCTGCGGGTCGAGCCTATCGGCAAGCGGGTGCGCATCCACTTTCTGCTCAACGCCCCGCTGCTCGGTCACGCCGTGGCCTGCGAGCACAGCCTCAGTTCGGCGCTGTGCTGGGCGCGTCAGCTCACGGGTGTACGCCTGGTGCCGCAGGCGGTCGGCTTTCGCCATGCCGCCCAGGCCGCGCCGGCGGTGTACCGCCAGGTGTTCGGCGTGCCCGCGCGCTTCGCCGAGGCCTTCGATTATCTGGAACTGCTGGAGAGCGACCTGCTGCTGCCGGTGCCCGGCGCCAACGCCTACCTCAAGGGCCTGATGCAGCAGCGGGTGAGCGACATGCAGGCGCAGTTGCCGGCGCAGCACAGCGCGCGGTTGCAGGTGCTGCAGCTGATCGAGCGCAGCCTGCCCAGTGGTGAACTGTCGGTGGAAGCGGCGGCGCGTGGCCTGGGCATCAGCCGGCAGACCCTGCACCGGCGCCTGCGCAGCGAGGACTGCAGCTTTTCCGGGCTGCTCGCCGAGGTGCGCCAGCGTTATGCGCTGCAGCGCCTGGCGCAGCCGGGGTGCACCATCGAGCAGCTCAGTCGCGAGCTTGGCTTCAGCGAACCGAGCGCGTTCTACAAGGCGTTCAAGGGCTGGTTCGGGGTCACGCCCAAGGGCTACGCGGCCTCGTAGGGGCGGGTGCGGGCAGGGCCGGTTATCACCCGGCCCGCACCCTATGGGTGGGCTTACAGGCGGCTGGCGGCGAAGGTGTCGCAGCGCGCCGGGTTGCCTGAGTCGAAGCCGGTGCTGAACCAGCGCACGCGTTGCTGCGAGGTGCCGTGGGTGAAGGAGTCCGGCACCACCTGGCCACGCGACTGTTTTTGCAGGCGGTCATCACCGATGGCATTGGCAGCCGTCAGCGCCTCTTGCAGATCGCCCGGCTCCAGCCAGTCCAGGCGCTGCTGCGCATGGTGCGCCCAGACGCCGGCGAAGCAGTCGGCCTGCAACTCCTGGCGTACCAGCAGGCCGTTGTCGCCCTCCAGCTTCTGCCCGCGCTGGCGCGCCGCGTTGACCTTGGCCGAGACGCCGAGCAGGGTCTGTACGTGGTGGCCGACCTCGTGGGCGATGACGTAGGCCTGGGCGAAGTCGCCGGCCGCGGCGAAGCGGGTTTCCAGTTCGTGGAAGAACTGCAGGTCGAGATAGACCTGACGGTCGCCCGGGCAGTAGAACGGCCCGACGGCGGCATCGGCAAAGCCGCAGGCGGAATTCACGCCGCCGCTGAACAGCACCAGTTTCGGGTCTTGATACTGCTTGCCGCCGGCCTGGAAGAGGGCGCGCCAGGTGTCTTCGGTGTCGCCGAGCACGGCGCGGACGAATTCGCTCTGCGGGTCGTTGGCCGTCGGTGCCGGCTGTTGGCTCTGGGTGGTGACGCCGGCCTGGCCGGCGAGGTTGCCGAGAATGGTCAGCGGGTCCTGGCCCATCAGCAGGCCGATCACCACGACCACGGCGATGCCGCCCAGGCTCAGGCCCTTGCCGCCGCCGAAGCGCATGCCGCCACCGCCGCCGCGGGCGTCCACCACATTATCGCTGCGTCTTGCCCGTTGCCAGCGCATGGCCGTGCTCCGTGAATGTCGAGGCTGACAGTGTTGCCCCTTGCGGAGGGCAGCGCCAGCCCGGCGGTCAGTGACGTGGCGAACGGTTGGCGATCATGTGCAGGGCAAGGACGCGAAGCGGCGGGGGGGGCGGTGCGGCGAGTAAGTTTCGTGAAGGAGAGTATGGGCGTGGCTGTTGGCGTGAGTGGGCTGCCACCTGGGCAGCCCCGTCGGCAATTGGCTGCTCGCGCAGCCGGGCTCAGTGCTCGGCGATCACCCGCTCCTTGCCGTCGCGCTGCAGGCCGATGACCTGATAGGCGTCGTGGCGGTCGCCCATTTCCATCCCCGGCGAGCCGGCCGGCATGCCGGGTACCGCGGCGCCGAGCAGGTCGGACTGGCTGCGTAGTTTGAGGATATCGTTGGCAGGCACGTGGCCTTCGACGAACTGGCCGTCGATCACCCCGGTGTGGCACGAGGCCAGGCGCGGCGGTACGCCGAGGCGCTGCTTGAGTGCGCTCATGTTGCTTTCGACGTGGTCGCTGACCTGGAAGCCGTTCTCCTGCAGGTGGCTGATCCAGGCCTTGCAGCAGCCACAGTTGGGGTCGCGGTAGACGTCTATGTTCAGCGGTTCGGCTGCCTGGGCGGCGCTGGCGAAGAGGGCGGTGGCGATGAGGAATTTGCGCATTGGGAGGTCTCCACGGGAACCGGCGCAGCATAGCCGCGTGCAGCGCACAGTCCCAGCGCGCGACTGTATCCGTCTGCAACGCCGCGGCCTATGCTGGTGCCCGGCTCGTTACCAAGGAGATTGAGCATGCTGTTAGCCCGCATTTACCTGAGCGTTCAGGCGTTGCTGCTGGTCGGCTTCGGCCTGGCCTATCTGGTGCGCCCGCAGGAGATGGCCAACCTCAGCGGCATGCTGCTGATGGAGCCGGCGGCGATCACCGATGTGCGCGGTTATTACGGCGGCCTGCAGATCGGTGTCGGCGTATTCCTCGTGCTCGCCCTGCTGCGCCAGGCGCTGCTGCGTCCGGCGCTGACCCTGCTGGTGCTGCTGTACTGCGCGATTGCCCTCGGCCGCGCCGCCGGGCTGTGGCTCGATGGCGGCCTGCAGCAAACCTTCAACCTCTACGTGATGTTGTTCGAGATCGTCTCGTCGGGCCTGGCGTTCGCCATCCTGCGCGGGCTCGACCGTCAGCCCTGAGCGAGACCTAGCGCTGGCGCATGGCCGGGCTGCTGCGCAGCATGTCGAGCAGACCGTCGATGAGGTTTTCCGCCTGCGCAGCCAGCGACAGCTGCCCCGGCGCCAGCAGCCAGTGAGCCTGCAGGCCGCTGATATGCGCGTGCAGGCTGAAGGCAGCCAGACGGCAGTCGAGGTCGTCCGGTAGCTGCCCGCGCTTGACCGCGTTGCGCAGGGATTTCTCGATGCGCTGATCGCACTCCAGGTTGAAGGTCTGCATCTTCTGCCGCAGGTCGCCGAGTTCCTCGGTGTACTCGCACTTGTGCTGGAAGATCTCGCTGACGCGGCGGCACTGGGCGTCCAGTTCGACCCGGCGTAGCACCTGCACCAGCAGCTCGCGCATGCGCCCCAGCGGGTCCGGCTCGTTCTCGCTCTGGCTGGCCTGGGCGAGGTCTTCCAGTGGCATGCGCAGGCGGTCGATCATCGCCTGGAACAGGTCGACCTTGTTCTGGAAGTGCCAGTAGATGGCGCCACGGGAAACACCCGCCGCCGCCGCGATATCGGCCAGCGAGGCACGCGAAACACCCTTGTCATGAAAGGTGCGCTCGGCTGCATCGAGAATCTGCAGGCGGGTTTCTTCGGCTTCCTCTTTGGTACGTCTGACCATGCGGCGGGGGCTCTCGGCGGCGGTTCGGGCCTCATCGGCGAGTGACATAAAGATTCACAGTCCGATGAGAAGAATCGTTTACAAACATTCTCGGACGTAAGTATATTCGTTAGCTAACTAAACAATCCACCCGCTGTCCCGTTCTGGTGCCTTGCTGCCCAGGCACGCGCTAATTTATGAGGTCGATTCAGATGCAGAAGAAGCCAGCCTTCGCAGCCATGGTTTCCGCCGTCGCTCTGGCCACGCTGACCCTTGCCGGATGCAAGGACAGCGAGGCGCCACCGCCCGCCCAGACCGCGCAGGTCGGGGTCGTCACCCTGCAGGCCGAGCCCTTCACCCTGACCACCGAGCTGCCGGGGCGCACCACCGCGTACCGCATCGCCGAAGTGCGTCCGCAGGTCGACGGGATCATCCAGAAGCGTCTGTTCGCCGAGGGTTCCGAGGTCAAGGCCGGGCAGCAGCTGTATCAGATCGATCCGTCGGTGTATCAGGCCAGCTTCAAGAGCGCCCAGGCCACCCTGGCGTCCACCCAGTCGCTGACCGAGCGCTACAAGGCGCTGGTGGTCGATCAGGCCGTGAGCAAGCAGGCCTACGACGAAGCCCGCGCCGCCAGCCTGCAGGCTGAAGCCGCCCTGGAGCGTGCGCGCATCGACCTGCGCTACACCAAGGTGCTGGCACCGATCTCCGGCCGTGTCGGCCGTTCCGTGGTCACCGAGGGTGCGCTGGTCAGCAATGGCCAGACACTGGCGCTGACCACCATCCACCAGCTCGACCCGATCTACGTCGACGTCACCCAGCCGACCAAGGAAATGCTGCGTCTGCGCCGCGAACTGGCCAGCGGCAAGCTGGAGAAGGGCGGTGAGAACGCCGCCAAGGTCAAACTCAAGCTCGAAGACGGCAGCCTCTACGAGCACGAAGGCACCCTGGAATTCTCCGAAGTCGCGGTCGACGAAGGCACCGGTTCGGTGACCGTGCGCGCGGTGTTCCCCAACCCCGAGCACAACCTGCTGCCGGGCATGTTCGTGCATGCCACGCTGACTGCCGGGGTCAACCAGCAGGCGATTCTGGCGCCGCAGCAGGGCGTGACCCGCAACGGCCAGGGCGAGCCGACTGCGCTGGTGGTGAACGCCGAGAACAAGGCCGAGCTGCGCAAGCTCAAGGCTGAGCGCACTGCCGGCAACCGCTGGCTGGTGAGCGAAGGTCTGCAGCCGGGCGACCAACTGATCACCGAAGGCCTGCAGTTCGTCCGCCCGGGCGACGAGGTCAAGGCCAGCCCTGCGAAAAATGTCGTTGAGGCGCCGGCGGCGTCCAAGCCCGACCAGGCCAGCAGCCGCTAAGGAGCGACAAGCAGATGGCGAACTTCTTTATCGACCGGCCGATCTTCGCCTGGGTAATTGCCCTGGTGATCATGCTGGCGGGTGGCCTGGCCATCCTCAAATTGCCGATCAACCAGTACCCCAGCATCGCCGCGCCAGCGGTGGGCATCCAGGTCAGCTACCCGGGCGCCTCCGCACAGACCGTGCAGGACACCGTGGTGCAGGTCATCGAGCAGCAGCTCAACGGCATCGACGGTTTGCGCTACATGTCTTCGGAGAGCAACTCCGACGGCAGCATGACCATCACCGTGACCTTCGATCAGGGCACCAACCCGGATATCGCTCAGGTCCAGGTGCAGAACAAACTGCAGCTGGCCACCCCGCTGTTGCCGCAGGAAGTGCAGCAACAGGGCATCCGCGTGACCAAGTCGGTGAGAAACTTCCTGATGGTCATCGGCGTGGTCTCCAAAGACGGCAGCATGACCCGTAACGACCTCTCCAACTACATCGTGTCCAACATGCAGGACCCGATCTCGCGGACCAAGGGCGTCGGTGACTTCCAGGTGTTCGGCGCCCAGTACGCCATGCGCATCTGGCTCGACCCGGGCAAGCTGACCAACTTCCAGCTGACCCCGGTCGACGTGCGCAGCGCGATCCAGGCGCAGAACGTGCAGATCTCATCCGGCCAGTTCGGCGGCCTGCCTGCCGGCCCCGGCCAGCAGCTGAACGCCACGATCATCGGCAAGACACGCCTGCAGACTCCCGAGGAATTCCGCAAGATCCTGCTCAAGGTCAACCGCGACGGTTCCCAGGTGCGCCTGGGCGACGTGGCCAAGGTCGAGCTGGGTGGTGAGAACTACAGCATCAACGCCCAGTTCAACGGCCTGCCGGCGTCCGGCCTGGCGGTCAAGCTGGCCACCGGTGCCAATGCGCTGGACACGGCCAAGGCGCTGCGCCAGACCATCGACGAACTGAAGCCGTTCTTCCCCGCGGGGCTGGAAGTGGTCTACCCGTACGACACCACGCCGGTGATCTCGGCGTCGATCAGCGGTGTTATCAGCACCCTGGTCGAGGCCTTCGTCCTGGTGTTCCTGGTGATGTACCTGTTCCTGCAGAACCTGCGTGCCACGCTGATTCCGACCCTGGCCGTGCCGGTGGTGCTGCTGGGTACGTTCGGCATCCTCTCGATGTTCGGTTTCAGCATCAACACCCTGACCATGTTCGCCATGATCCTGGCCATCGGCCTGCTGGTGGACGACGCCATCGTGGTGGTGGAGAACGTCGAGCGGGTGATGCGCGAGGAAGGCCTGTCGCCACTCGAGGCGACGCGCAAATCCATGGGCCAGATCCAGGGCGCGCTGGTCGGTATCGGCGTGGTGCTCTCGGCGGTACTGCTGCCGATGGCTTTCTTCGGCGGCTCGGTGGGCGTGATCTACCGGCAATTCTCGATCACCATCGTCTCGGCCATGGTGCTTTCGGTGATTCTCGCGCTGATCTTCACCCCGGCCCTCTGCGCCACCCTGCTCAAGCCGATCGCCAAGGGCGATCACCACGAGAAGGGCGGTTTCTTCGGCTGGTTCAACCGCAACTTCGAGCGCAGCGTCAACGGCTACGAGCGCGGCGTACGCGCCATGCTCAAGCGCAAGGCGCCGTACCTGCTGATGTACCTGGTGATCGTCGGCATCCTGGTGTGGATGTTCACCAAGATCCCCACCGCGTTCCTCCCCGACGAGGACCAGGGCGTGCTGTTCGCCCAGGTGCAGACGCCGTCCGGCTCCAGTGCCGAGCGCACCCAGGTGGTGGTCGACGACATGCGCAAGTACCTGCTCGAAGACGAGAAGGATACGGTCAGTTCGGTGTTCACCGTTACCGGCTTCAACTTCGCCGGTCGCGGACAGAGTTCGGGCATGGCCTTCATCATGCTCAAGCCCTGGGGCGAGCGTACGGCTGATGGCACCAGCGTGTTCGACCTGGCGCACCGCGCGCAGGAGCACTTCGGTAGCTTCCGTGATGCCATGGTGTTCGCCTTCGCGCCGCCGGCGGTGATGGAGCTGGGTAACGCCACCGGTTTCAACCTGTTCCTTCAGGACCGTGCCGGTGTCGGCCGTGAGACGCTGAACGAGGCGCGCGACAAGTTCCTTGAGCTGGCCTCGAAGAATCCGGTGCTGGCGCGCGTGCGGGCCAACGGCCTGATGGACGAACCGCAGTACCAGCTGCTGATCGACGACGAGAAGGTGCGCACCCTGGGTGTGTCGCTGTCCGACGTCAACAGCACCCTGTCCATTGGCTGGGGCGGCAGTTACGTCAACGACTTCATCGACCAGGGTCGGGTGAAAAAGGTCTACCTGCAGGGCGAGCCCAACGCACGGATGAACCCGGAAGACCTGAGCAAATGGTTCATCCGCAACGACAGCGGGCAGATGGTGCCGTTCGACGCCTTCGCCACGGGCAAGTGGGTCTATGGCTCGCCCAAGCTGTCGCGCTACAACGGTGTCAGCGCCCTGGAAATCCTCGGTGAGCCGGCCCCTGGCTACAGCTCCGGTGACGCCATGGCCGCGGTCGAGGAAATCACCCGACAGCTGCCGGATGGCGTGGGTTATTCCTGGACCGGTCAGTCCTACGAGGAGCGCCTGTCGGGCTCCCAGGCACCGGCGCTCTACGCCCTGTCGCTGCTGGTGGTGTTCCTTTGCCTGGCGGCGCTGTACGAGAGCTGGTCGATCCCGTTCTCGGTGATGCTGGTGGTGCCACTCGGCGTGTTCGGCGCGTTGCTGTTCACCCTGGCGCGCGGGCTGTCCAACGACGTGTTCTTCCAGGTTGGTCTGATTACCACCATCGGCCTGTCGGCGCGTAACGCGATCCTCATCGTCGAGTTCGCCAAGTCCCTGCACGAGCAGGGCAAGACCTATGTCGAGGCGGCCGTCGAGGCCTGCCGCATGCGTCTGCGGCCGATCATCATGACCTCGCTGGCGTTCATCCTCGGCGTCGTGCCGCTGGCGATCTCCAGCGGCGCGGGTGCCGGCAGCAAACACGCCATCGGTACCGGCGTGATCGGCGGCATGCTCACCGCGGCGGTTCTGGCGATCTTCTGGGTGCCGCTGTTCTATGTGATGGTCGGCGCGATGTTCAAGGACAAACGCGCTAAAGCAACCGAATCGAAGGAGGCCGTCCAGTGAGGCAGTCCCTGTTGTCCCTGGCCATCGTCAGCGCCGTGCTGAGCGGCTGCACGATGATCCCCGATTACCTGCGTCCCGAAGCGCCGGTCGCCGCTGCCTACCCGCAAGGCGAGGCGTACGCCGACAGTGCCAAGACGCAGACCTCCACCACTGCGGCGGAGCTGGGCTGGCGCGAGTTCTTCCGCGACCCGGCGTTACAGCAGCTGGTCGAGGTGGCGCTGGTCAACAACCGCGACCTGCGCATCGCCGCGTTGAACATCGACGCCTACCGCGCGCAGTACCGCATCCAGCGCTCCGAGCTGTTCCCCAGTGTCTCCGCGGCCGGCAGTGGCACCCGCCAGCGCCTGCCGGGCGACCTGTCGCAGAGCGGCGAAGCCACCACCAGCGGCCAGTACAGCGCGACCCTGGGCACCAGTGCCTGGGAAATCGACTTTTTTGGCCGTCTGCGCAGCCTCAACCAGCAGACCCTGGAACAGTACTTCGCCAGCGAGGAAGCCCGACGCAGCACGCAGATCAGCCTGGTGGCCAGCGTGGCCAACGCCTACCTGACCCTGCAGGCCGACCAGGCCCTGCTGCAGCTGACCCGCGACACGCTGGAGACCTACCGCAAGAGCTACAGCCTGACCGAGCGCAGCTTCAACGTCGGTGTCGCCGATGCGCTGTCGCTGAGCCAGGCGCGCACCGCGGTGCAGAGTGCCGAAGCCAGCCTGGCGCAGTACACCCGCCTGGTCGCCCAGGACCGCAACGCGCTGGCGCTGCTGCTGGGCAATGGCGTACCGGCGAACCTGCCGGCCGGTGCGGTGCTGGATGCCGACCTGCTCGCCGAGGTGCCGGCGGGGTTGCCGTCCGACCTGCTGCAACGTCGCCCCGACGTGCTCCAGGCCGAACATGCGCTGCGCTCGGCGAATGCCAGCATCGGCGCGGCGCGTGCGGCGTTCTTCCCCAACATCAGCCTGACGGCCAACGCCGGCACGGCGAGCAGCCAGCTGTCCGGCCTGTTCGATGGGGGTTCCGGCACCTGGCTGTTCCAGCCGCAGATCAACCTGCCGATCTTCACCGCCGGACGCCTGAAGGCCAACCTCGACTACGCCGAGGTGCAGAAGGACATTCAGGTGGCGCAGTACGAGAAAGCCATCCAGACCGCCTTCCAGGAAGTCGCCGATGGCCTGGCCGCGCGTACCACCTACGAGCAGCAGCTCACTGCCCAGCGTGCGTTGGTCGCCACCAGCGAGGACTACTACGGCCTGGCCGAGCGGCGCTTCCGCACCGGGGTGGACAGCTACCTGACCCTGCTCGACGCCCAGCGTCAGCTGTTCAGCGCCAGGCAGCAGCTGATCGGAGACCGCCTCAACCAGCTGGTCAGCGAGGTCAACCTGTACAAGGCCCTCGGCGGCGGCTGGAACGAGCAGACCCAGACGGCCCAGGCACCGGCCAACTGAGTTCGCCCGAAACGAAAAAGCCCCGGCATGCCGGGGCTTTTTTGTGGGTGCTGCATGCGCCGCCTCCGTAGACGAGCGGTGCTGCGGCGCACCCTGCGCGGCAACGTCAGCGGCGTACCAGCAGCACGCCCGACTCCATGTGATGGGTCCACGGAAACTGATCGAACAGCGCGCAGCGCTCGATGCGGTGCGTGTCGTTGAGCTGGGCGATGTTCGCTGCCAGGGTCTCCGGGTTGCAGGAGATGTACAGGATGTTGTCGAAGCGCCGGGTCAGCTCGCAGGTGTCCGGGTCCATGCCGGCGCGGGGCGGGTCGACGAACACGGCGCCGAAGTCGTAGGACTTCAGGTCGATGTCGGCCAGGCGGCGGAACGGACGCACCTCGTTCAGCGCCTGGGTCAGTTCCTCTGCACTCAGGCGCACCAGCTCGATGTTGTCGATGCCGTTGTCGGCCAGGTTGGCCAGCGCGGCATTGACCGAACTCTTGCTGATCTCGGTGGCCAGCACCTTGCGCACGCGGGTCGACAGCGGCAGGGTGAAGTTGCCGTTGCCGCAGTACAGCTCCAGCAGGTCGTCGTCACGCTCGCCGAGCGCCTCGACGGCCCAGGCGAGCATCTGCTGGCAGACCAGGCCGTTGGGCTGGGTGAAGGCGCCCTCGGGCTGGCGGTAGCGGAAGGTGCGCCCGGCCACCTGCATTTCTTCCTGCACGTAGTCGCGGCCGATCACCAGGCGCTGACCGCGCGAGCGGCCGACCAGACTGACGCCCAGCCTGGCCGCCAGCTGTTCGGCCTCGGCCTGCCAGGCAGCGTCCAGCGGGCGGTGGTAGCACAGGGTGATCAGCGCATCGCCGGCCAGGGTGGTGAGGAACTCGACCTGGAACAGCTTGAATGAGAGAGCCTTGCTCGCCTGCCAGGCAGCCTTGAGCTGAGGCATCAGCTCATTGATGCGCAGGCTGGCGATGGGGAAGTCATCGATCAGAATCGGCGTGTGCTTGTCGCCGGCGGCGAACATGGCGTAGTGGCGCTCTTCCTGTTCGCGCCACAGGCGGAACTCCGCGCGCAGGCGGTAGTGTTCGCCCGGCGAGGAAAATACCTGTGGCTCTGGGGCGGCGAAAGGCGCGAGTAGCTCGCGCAGGCGGTCGGTCTTTTCCTGCAGTTGGGCGGCGTAGGCCGCGGCGTCGCGAGTCTGGTTCATGCGGTCGTGGTGAAGGCGTATTTGAGGACGAAAAGGATGGCGAGGCTCACCAGCGCCGGATTGAGTTCACGCCAGCGCCCGGCCAGTGCCTTGATCGCCACCCAGGCGATGAAGCCCAGGGCGATGCCGTTGGCGATGGAGAAGGTCAGCGGCATGGCCAGGGCGGTGATCACCACCGGCGCGGCGACGGTGATGTCACTCCAGTCGACTTCGGCCAGGCCGGAAGTCATCAGCACGGCGACGAACAGCAGCGCCGGGGCGGTGGCGAACGGCGGCACGGTGCCGGCCAAGGGGGCGAAGAACAGCGCGAGCAGGAACAGCCCGGCGACCACGCAGGCGGTCAGCCCGGTGCGCCCGCCAGCGGCGACGCCGGAGGCGGATTCGATGTAGCTGGTGGTGGTGCTGGTGCCCAGCAGCGAGCCGCCCATGGCCGCGGTGCTGTCGGCGATCAGCGCGCGGCCCATCTTTGGCAGGTGGCCGTCGGCGCGCATCAGCCCGGCGCGTTTGGCCACGCCGATCAGGGTGCCGGTGTTGTCGAACAGGTCGACGAAGAGGAAGGCGAAGATCACGCTGATCATGCCCACGTCCAGCGCGCCCAGCAGGTCCAGTTGCAGCAGGGTCGGCATGATCGACGGCGGCAGCGAGACCACGCCGTTGAACGGCGTCAGGCCGAGCAGCACGGCGAGCAGGGTGACTGCGAGGATGCCGATCATCACCGCGCCGGTGACGCGCCGCGCCTCCAGGGCGACGATCAGGAAGAAGCCGAGGATCGCCAGCAACGGGCCGGGCGCGGTGAGGTCGCCGAGGCCGACCAGGGTCGCCGGGTTGGCAATCACCAGGCCGGCTTCCTTGAGCGCGATCAGTGCCAGGAACAGGCCGATGCCGGCGCTGATCGCCGAACGCAGCGGCAGCGGGATGCTGTTGACGATCCATTCGCGAATGCGGAACACCGAGAGCACGAAGAACAGCGTGGCCGAGATGAATACCGCGCCCAGCGCCACCTGCCAGCTGTAGCCCATGTGCAGGACCACGGTGTAGGTGAAGAAGGCGTTGAGGCCCATGCCGGGAGCGAGGGCAATCGGGTAGTTGGCGATCAGGCCCATCAGTGCCGAGCCGATGGCGGCGGCCAGGCAGGTGGCGACGAACACGGCGCCGACGTCCATGCCGGTCTTGCCGAGGATTTCCGGGTTGACGAAGAGGATGTAGGCCATCGTCAGGAAGGTGGTCAGGCCGGCCAGGATCTCGGTGCGCACGGTGGTGTTGTGCGCCTTGAGGTGGAAGAGTCTTTCCAGCATGGTTTGGCCCCCGGGGCGTCGGCTGCGGACCGGCAAAAGCAAAGCACAGCGTCGCTGGCTGCGCTGCTCGATAGGCCGGTCGGGAAAAGGCGCGCATCATACCAGCTCACCCACACGCGATGCATGCGGGCGCCGGCCGGTGGCGGGGCGCTGGCGAACATCGCCGCGCGGCCTCGGTCACATGGGCTACAAGGCCCCGGTTTCAGCCCCGGTTAAGGGGCGCGCCGCTACAGGCTATACCGGATGGGTGACGCATCGTCCTCGCTTCGCCGTCCGGACCCGAGGCAGATTTTCAGGAGATTGCCATGACTACCAGAGCCCTGATCGCCGTCGCCGATGGCGTGGAAGACCTCGAAACCGTAACCCTCATCGATGTGCTGCGCCGCGCCGAAGTCGAAGTGGTGGTCGCCAGCATCGAGAACCGGCGCATGTTCACCTGTGCCCGTGGCAGCCGCATGACCGCCGACATCATGCTGGTCGATGTGCTCGCCCAGGACTTCGACCTGATCGTCCTGCCCGGCGGCATGCCCGGTGCCGAGCGCCTGGCCGCGCACGAACCGCTGGCCGACAAGGTCCGCGAGCAGGCGCGCAGCGGCCGCCTGTTCGCTGCCATCTGCGCCTCCGCCGCGCTCGGTCTGCAGGCGTTCGGCGTGCTCAAGCAGCGGCGCGTTACCTGCTATCCCTCGTTCAGCGACCGGCTCTCCGGCTGCACCTATGTCGACCAGTCGGTGGTGCTCGACGGCAACTGCATCACCAGCCAGGGCCCGGCCACCGCCCTGGAGTTCGCCCTGACCCTGGTCGAGCAACTGGTTGGCAAGACCACGCGCAACCAGGTGGCGAACGCCATGCTGGTGCCCTGATGCGTGCCTTCGGCGCAGTCGTCCTGGGTCTGCTGCTCGTGGCCTGTGCGGCGCCGACGCCGGTCGAGCGGCACGGCCTGGGCCTGCATCGCGCACAGGTCACCGCGCAGTCGGGCTGGACGCCGATGAGCGATGCGCAGGGCAACATGCAGTACTGGGTCGAGCCGCAGGCGCAGCTCAGCGAGCAGCAACTGGACAGCGCCGAAGCACTGTTCGACGAGACGGGTCAGGCGGTGGTGCTGCTGACCTTCGATGCCACCGGGCGCGGCAAGCTGGAACAGATGACCCGTGACGCGCTGAACCAGCCGCTGGCGATCCTCATCGATGGCACGTTGCGCCTGGCGCCCCTGGTGCAGGCGCCGATCAGCGATGGGCGCATCGTCATTTCCGGCTTCATGTCCGCCGACGAAGCCCTGCGGATGGCGGCCACGCTGAAACCCTGAGAGCGTCGCCGGGCTCAATGCGCCAGTCAGGCATGAGGCCCTGGAGGGTGCGCCGTGCGCACCAGAGCCAGCCGCGCGCTACCTGAACCAGCGTTCAGCCGCAGCACTCACGGCTGTCCAGCGCTTCGAGCAGACGGCAGTGTTCGGCGTGGCCGCTGTGGCAGTCGGCCAGTTTGCGCAACTCGGCCTGCATGCTGAGCAGGTCGCGGATGCGCGTCTCGATGGCGTCCAGGTGTTCGCGGGCCATGCGGTCGGCGGCGTCGCAGGGGCTTTGCGGGTGCGCGGCGAGGTCCAGCAGATTGCGGATCTCGTCGAGGCTGAAGCCCAGTTCGCGGCCACGGCGGATGAAGCGCAGGCGGCGTACGTCGACTTCTTCATAGTGGCGATAACCCGAGGCGCTGCGTGCGGGGGCGGGCAGCAGGCCGGAGCGTTCGTAGAAGCGGATGGTCTCCAGGTTGACGCCACTGTCGCGGCTGAGGGCGCCGATGGTGAGCGGCTTGCTCATGATGACTCCGAGGGTGTTGACCCTGTAGTGACTACGGGGTTTAGCCTAGCGCCATCTTCAACGTGGAGAAAGCCAATGAGCGCACATTGCTGTAATCACGGCCCGTCCGAGCAGGACGCCATTCGTTCGCAACGCTACCGGCGCATCCTGTGGATCGCCCTGGTGGCCAACCTGGCGATGTTCGTCGTCGAAATCGGTGCCGGTGTGAAGGCTGGTTCGGTCTCACTGCTGGCTGACTCGGCGGACTTCCTCGGCGACGCCGCCAACTACGGCATCAGCCTGTGGGTGCTTGGCCTGGGCCTGGCGATACGCGCACGGGCCTCGCAGTTCAAGGCGCTGTGCATGCTGCTGTTCGGCATCGGCGTGCTCGGTGCGGCGATCTGGCACCTGCTCCAGGGTGGCGTGCCCAGTGCGCCGACCATGGGCGTGATCGGCACCCTGGCGCTGCTCACCAACCTTGGCGTGGCGGCGCTGCTGTATGCCTACCGCGAGGGTGACAGCAACATGCGCAGCGTGTGGTTGTGCACGCGCAACGATGCCCTCGGCAACCTCGCGGTGCTGGCGGCGGCGCTGGGCGTGTTCGGTACCGGCAGCGCCTGGCCGGACCTGATCGTCGCGGCGATCATGGCCTTTCTGGCGATTTCCGCGGCGATTCAGGTGCTGCGCCAGGCGAGTGGCGAGTTGCGCGAGGACGTTCACGAGGGGCACGGTCATGGCTGACGTCCTGCACCTGGCCATCGATCAGGCTTTCAGCGATGCCCGTCAGGCGCTGGCACAGCGGCAATGGCCTGCGGCATACGCCAGCCTGGAGCGTGCGCACATTCTCAGCCAGCGCCTGCCGCTGCTGCACCTGCACAGCCACTGGCTGATGCTGCAAGTGGGCTGGCGCTGCCGCGACTGGCGCGAGGTGCTCGGTCAGGCGCCGCGGATGCTTGCGGCGCTGTTGTTCTCGCGGCTCTGGGTACCGCTGGGCAATACCGGGCGGGCGCGGGTCAGCGCGTTCCGGCCGATGCCGATCAGCGCGGAGCTGCAGCGCCTGTTGCGCTGAAAGTCGTCTGCGGTCACGCAACGGCTCTACGTAAGACGCCGGCGAAGCGCATCCGCGGGGTTATGGGTGCGCACGATGCGAGGAGCCGCAACAGCGCTTCTTCTGCGCGCCAAGCTACGCTCAACCCACGCCTGAGTGCTCGATGGCCGCGCAGCGACAGTCCGCCACAGCGGCAATCCACCACAGGGTGTCGGCAAACGCGGCGGGATATTCTTTGATCGTCCATTGATCTGCATCAATGACCCGTTCGGGTCGGCATGCTGGCTGTTTTGGCCGGATGCGCGCAGCAGGCCGATTTCCAATAAGAACAATTTCCCCACCCCGGACTCCAAACCTGGAGCCGCTGGTCGGCTTGGAACCGTTCACCTGCGTGTAAGGCCCGTCGTAGAGGCCGCCGTGCAGGCTAGAAGGGTTCCCGGTAGCCAGAACACAACCTGACCGAGGAAGTCCCATGTTCGGCTTAGAAGCCCTGGACCTGGCGCGAATACAGTTCGCCTTCACCATCTCGTTCCACATCATCTTTCCGGCCATCACCATCGGTCTCGCCAGCTATCTGGCGGTGCTCGAAGGGTTGTGGCTGAAGACCGGGCAGGAGGTCTACCGCGACCTCTACCACTTCTGGTCGAAGATCTTCGCCGTCAACTTCGGCATGGGCGTGGTCTCCGGCCTGGTCATGGCGTACCAGTTCGGTACCAACTGGAGCGCCTTCTCCGACTTTGCCGGCGCGGTCACCGGGCCGCTGCTGGCGTACGAGGTGCTCACCGCGTTCTTCCTCGAAGCCGGCTTCCTTGGCGTCATGCTGTTCGGCTGGAATCGCGTCGGGCCTGGCCTGCACTTCTTCTCTACGGTGATGGTGGCGGTCGGCACGCTGATTTCCACTTTCTGGATTCTCGCCTCCAACAGCTGGATGCAGACCCCGCAGGGCTTCGAGATCATCGACGGCCGGGTAATCCCCACCGACTGGTTCGCGGTGGTGTTCAACCCCTCGTTCCCCTATCGCCTGATGCACATGGCCACCGCCGCGTTCCTCGCCACGGCGTTCTTCGTCGGCGCCTCGGCGGCCTGGCACCTGCTGCGCAAGCGTGACAACCCGGCGGTGCGGCAGATGCTGTCGATGGCCATGTGGATGGCGCTGATCGTCGCGCCGATCCAGGCGGTGATCGGCGATTTCCACGGCCTCAACACCCTGGAGCACCAGCCGGCGAAGATCGCCGCCATCGAAGGCCACTGGGAAAACCCGCCCGGCGAGGCGACCCCGCTGATCCTGTTCGGCTGGCCGGACATGGAAGAAGAGGTCACCCACTTCAAGCTGGAAATTCCCAAGCTCGGCAGCCTGATCCTGACCCACAGCCTGGACAAGCAGGTGCCGGCGCTGAAGGAGTTCGCCAAGGAAGACCGACCGAATTCGACCATCGTGTTCTGGTCGTTCCGCATCATGGTCGGCCTGGGCTTGCTGATGATCCTGGCCGGTGCCTGGAGCCTGTGGCTGCGCCTGCGCGGCCGGCTGTTCGAGTCGCGGCCGTTCCTCTATTTCGTGCTGTGGATGGGCCCGTCCGGGCTGATCGCCATCCTCGCCGGCTGGTTCACCACCGAGATCGGCCGCCAGCCGTGGGTGGTCTACGGCCTGATGCGCACCGCCGATGCCTCCTCGGGGCATAGCGTGGCGCAGATGAGCCTGACCCTGATCATGTTCGTGGTGGTGTACTTCGCCGTGTTCGGCGCGGGCTTCAGCTACGTCATGCGCCTGGTGCGCAAAGGCCCGATCACCGACGAAGGCAAGGAGCAGGGCGTGGGTGGCCCCGGACAGAAACGCACGCCGGCGCGGCCGATTTCGGCGGCCGACGAGGGCATGGAAGACGACGACAGCAAAGACGACCTGGGCGCGAGGAGCTGAACCATGGGTATCGACCTTTCACTGATCTGGGCCGTCATCATCGTCTTCGGCGTGATGATGTATGTGGTGATGGATGGCTTCGACCTGGGTATCGGCATCCTCTTCCCGTTCGTGCCGGACAAGGGCGAGCGCGACATCATGATGAACACCGTGGCACCGGTCTGGGACGGCAACGAGACCTGGCTGGTGCTCGGCGGCGCGGGGCTGTTCGCGGCCTTCCCGCTGGCTTACTCGGTGGTGCTCAGCGCGTTGTACCTGCCACTGATGTTCATGCTCATCGGCCTGGTATTCCGCGGCGTGGCCTTCGAGTTCCGCTTCAAGGCCAAGGAGCACAAGCAGCATATCTGGGACAAGGCATTCATCGGCGGCTCGCTGATGGCGACCTTCTTTCAGGGCGTGGCGCTGGGCACCTTCATCGAGGGCATCCCGGTGGAGAACCGTGCCTTCGCCGGGGATTCGCTGAACTGGCTGGCGCCTTTCCCGCTGTTCAGCGGCCTTGGCCTGGTCGCCGCTTATGCGCTGCTCGGTTGCACCTGGCTGATCATGAAGACCGAAGGTCGCCTGCAGCGGCAGATGCACGACATGGCGCGGCCGCTGGCGCTGGTGCTGCTGGCGGTGATCGGCATCGTCAGCATCTGGACGCCGCTGTCGCATGACGCCATCGCCCAGCGCTGGTTCAGCATGCCCAACCTGTTCTGGTTCATGCCGGTGCCGCTGCTGGTGCTGGTGACCTTCTTCTACCTGCTGCGCTCGGTGGCCAACGACGACAACATCAAGCCGTTCGTGCTCACCCTGATCCTCATCTTCCTCGGCTACAGTGGCCTGGGCATCAGCCTGTGGCCGAACATCGTGCCCGGCTCGCTGACCATCTGGCAGGCCGCCGCACCGCCGCAGAGTCAGGGCTTCGCCCTGGTCGGCGCGCTGTTCATCATCCCGTTCATCCTGATGTACACCGCGTGGAGCTACTACGTGTTCCGCGGCAAGGTGACCCCCGAGCATGGCTATCACTAGAGGGCGCGCAGCGATGGATAAGGTCGAGAAGAAACCGCTGTGGCAACGCCTGGGCTGGCTGGTGGGCATCTGGGCCGCCAGCGTGCTGGCGCTGGGCGCGGTGTCTTACCTGCTGCGCCTGTTCATGAATGCGGCGGGGCTGAGCACGCCCTGAGCACTCGCCTGCCGGGGCCTGGCAATGGGCCCCGGTTGCGTTGCTGATGTGGCGTCGTGCCGGCAAAGCCGACTCGCCGTCGCTTGCCAATTGAAAATTATTCTCAGTGGCTATATGTTCGCGTCTCTTCGCGAGATGTCAGAACCTGTTCACGCTCTCGCGAGCGAGCGCCCCGCTTCCGCCGCAGGGCCTGCGCGCAGCCGTTCGTGGACAGGTTCTAAGGCCCGCCGTGTCTCCGCCCATCGATCCCCACTCTGCTGACGGCCAGCTCCAGCGCCATTCGGGCGAGTTGCTGCGCTTTCTCACGCGCCAGGTGAAGTGCGCGGAGCTGGCGGCCGACTTGCGCCAGGAAACCTGGCTGCGCTTCGTGCGCAGCGAGCAGGGCGAAGTGGGTAACCTGCGGGCGCTGCTGTACCGCATCGCACGCAACCTGATCATCGACCACCGTCGCCAGCAGGACGCCCGCCCGCCGCAGGAAACCGTCGATGGCGAGTACGCGTGCGCCCAGCCGGGGCCCGAAGAGGCGGCCAGCGGCAGCGAGCGCCTGGCGCAACTGCAGGTCGTGATGCAGGGACTGCCACCGCACTTGCGCCAGGCACTGCTGTGGAATCGCCTGGACGGATTGACCCAGCGCGAGATTGGCGAGCGCCTGGGTGTCTCGGAAAGTATGGCTGGACGCTATATCCTCAAGGCCCTCGAATACTGCCAGCAGCACATGGACACCACGCCTTGACCTCTCACGCCGCATACCTCGCCCAAGCTCGGGAATGGCAGGTACTCCTGCATTCCGGGCGCGCCACGGCGGCCGACCAGGCAGCGGCCGAGGCCTGGCGCCTCGCTGCGCCGGAACACGCCCAGGCGCTGCGCGAGGTGGAAGACCTGTGGGCGCTGCTCGGCCAGCTCGATCCGCGCAGCAGTGCGCCGCCAGCCACGTCCGAGGTCGTGCCACTGGCACCGCGCCGCGCCCGGCGCAGCGCACGCTGGGTAGTGCCCCTGGCCACAGCGGCGTCGCTGGTCCTGGCGTTGTGGTTGCCGCGCGGCGCGTGGCTCGGTCTGTATGCCGACGAATCCACCGCGCCGGGCGAGATCCGCGAACTGCGTCTGGAGGATGGCTCGCTGCTCACCCTCAACGGCAATACCGCGCTGGACTGGGTATTCGTCGATGGCCAGCGGCAAGTGCGGCTGTACCGCGGCGAGGTGGATTTCCAGGTCGCCGCCGATGCCACGCGTCCGTTCCTGGTGGCGGCCGGTCCCGCACGTATCCGCGTCACCGGCACCCGCTTCGACGTTAACCACCGCGGCGGCGACGTGCTGCTGGCCGTCACCCACGGCCAGGTCCAGGCCAGCGAGGATGGCGGCTCCCCAGTACCGGTGAATGCCAGGCAACAGGTGGCGTGGCGTGCGGGTCAGCTGCAATCCGTGCAGGCACTGGATGCCCAGCGCCTGGCCTGGCAACGCGGCAAGCTGGTGTTCCGCGCACGACCGCTGGGCGAGGTGTTTGCCGAGCTGGAACGCAGCCAGAGCCAGCGCGTGGTGTTCCTCGATGCCGCCGCCCGCGAGCTGCAGGTCACCGGGGTGTTCGCCCTCGACGATCCGCAGGCGCTGCTGCGTGCCATCGAGAGCAACCTCCCGGTGCGCCTGATTCGCCTGCCGGGCGTGCTGCTGGTCGCCTCGCGCGACTGATTCGCGCGGGCAAAAAGCGTCCCGCGAAAAAATATGTGGGGCGAAGGTTCAGAAAGATGCGGCGCTTTCGTCTTCTGTTTCTGCAAATGCGACGTTCTCGCATCACCTCTTTTGGCAGAACACAGGAAGCTCAGCATGCGGTCCCAGCGTACCCTTCTTCGCCAGGCGCTCGTCGCCATCCCTCTCGCCCTGGGCAGTGCGCTCGTTTCGGCGGTCGAACTCGACGTGCCGGCGCAGAGCCTTGATGCCGCGCTGACCGATTTCGCCGAGCAGGCCAACGTGCGCCTGCTGTACGACGCCGCGCTGACCCGCAACAGCGCCGCCGTGCCCGCCCTGAAAGGCGATTATTCGGTGGCCGAAGGGCTGCAGCGCCTGCTGCGGGGCTCCGGGCTGACCTACCGCATGGGCGCCGACGGCACCGTGACCCTGGAACCGGTGGGCGCCCTGCAGGGCGCAGTCGAGCTGGACACCACCACGGTCAGCAGCCAGGCCGACGGCCGCCGCGATCTGCCGCTCGAATACGCCGGCGGCCAGGTCGCCCGCGGTGCGCGCATGGGCATGCTGGGCAACCAGGACATGCAGGATGTGCCGTTCAGTGCCGCGAGCTACACCAGCGAGCTGATTGCCGAGCGCCAGGCCCAGACCCTTGGCGAAGTGCTGCTCAGTGATCCGGCGGTGCGTCAGTCCTATGGCTTTGGCAACTTCTCCCAGGTTTTCGTGATTCGCGGTTTCTCCCTGGCCTCCGATGACATCGCCTTCAATGGCCTGTACGGCGTGCTGCCGCGGCAGATCATCGGCACCGAGTCGGTGGAGCGTGTGGAGGTGTTCAAGGGCGCCAGTGCCTTTCTCACCGGCGTATCGCCGACCGGCACGGGGGTTGGCGGGGCGATCAACGTGGTATCGAAGAAGGCCGAGGACACGCCGACGCGCAGCCTGACCCTGGACTATGGCAGCGACGAACGCGTGGGCGGCAGCTTCGATATCGGCCAGCGTTTCGGTGAGGACAATCGCTTTGGCGTGAGGGTCAACCTGGCCAAGCGTGATGGCGAGACGGCAATCGACGACGAGGATAGCGAATACAGCCTGGTGGCCCTTGGCCTGGACTACCGTGGCGAGCGTCTGCGCCTGTCGACCGATTTCGGCTACCAGAAACAGCGTATCGACGGTGGCCGCCCGGTTATTTACATCCCCGGTCTGGCAGGGGTGCCGAAGGCACCTTCGTCGACGAAGAATTACGCGCAGTCCTGGACCTGGTCGCAACTGGAAGACACCTACGGCATGTTCAATGCCGAGTACGACCTGAGCGAAAACTGGACGGCCTTCCTGGCCGCCGGCGGCAAGTATTCGCGGGAAAACGGTGTGTATTCGTCGCTGTATGTCAGCAATTTCAATGGCGCGGCCACGGTGGGGCGCCTCTACACCCCGCGTGATGAAGAAAGCCGCAGCGCCACTGCCGGCGTGCGTGGCACGCTGAGCACCGGGCCGGTAAGCCACCAGCTCAACCTGGCGTTGAGTGGCAACTGGCGTGAGTTCCGCAGCGCCAACGAATTTACCGGGCCGGCTGGTCGGCCGGGCAATAACCTGTACGACCCTTTCCCGATCAATGAGCCGAACCCGACCTCCATTTCCGGCGATATGCACGACCCGCGCAAGACCGGCTCCACGCAGGCGCGCAGTATTGCCGTGTCCGACACCCTGGGCTTTTTCGATGACCGCGTGCTGCTGACGCTCGGCCTGCGCCGACAGAACATCGTGACTGACTCCTGGCCCGCGGCGACCGGCCTGCGTGCGCCGGGCTACGCAGAAAGCATCACCACGCCGGTCTACGGTCTGGTGATCAAACCGACCGAATACCTCTCGCTCTACGCCAACCGCATGGAGGGTCTACAGCCTGGCCAGGTCAGTACGGCTTCTGGCAACCGTGGCGAGATCTTTCCGCCGTACCGCTCCAAACAGATCGAGGCGGGTATCAAGCTGGATTGGGGGACCGTGGGCGGTAGCCTGGGCGTCTATCGCATCGAACAGCCGCAGTTGGTTACTCAGAACAACATCGCGAGCGTCGACGGCGAGCAGCGCAATCGGGGCGTGGAGCTGAATCTCTTTGGTGAGCCGGTGGACGGGCTGCGCCTGCTGGCAGGCGCCACGCTGATGGATACCGAGCTGCGGGGCACAGCCGGGGGGACCAATGATGGCAACAGCGCGACCGGTGTATCGGAGTTCCAGTACAACCTGGGGGCGGACTGGGAGGTTCCAGGGCTGCGTGGTCTGTCCCTGAATGCCCTGATGCTGCGTACCGGCGGGCAGTTCGTCGATGTGGCCAACCGCCAGGAAACTCCGGCCTGGACGCGTTTCGACATCGGCACGCGCTACACGATGGATCTCGACGACAAGCGTGTGGTGTTGCGTGCTGCGCTGGAAAACCTGACGGACAAGGACTATTGGGCTTCGGCCGCGACCAGCAACGGCGGCTACCTGACCCAGGGCGCGCCGCGCACCCTGAAGGTCTCGGCGACCGTGGACTTCTGATCGTGCTGCGATGACAGGCCCGGCACGCTGCCGGGCCTGTTCGAGATCGTCTTACTTGATGGCTTTGAGGATGACGAACTTGGGCGTCGCCGCGACCTGCTCGACGCCACGGAACAGGCGCTTGAGCTTGGCGTGATAGCCCAGGTGGCGGTTGCCGACGATCCACAGTTCGCCGCCGCGCACCAGCGCCGCCTTGGCCTGGGTGAACATGCGCCAGGCGAGGAAATCGCCGACCACCTGCTGCTGGTGGAAGGGCGGGTTGCACAGCACCAGGTCGAGCGAGTCGGCGGGTTGGTCAGCCAGGCCATCACCGGCGCGGATCTCAACCGGGCGCTCGCCCAGCGCGGCCTGCCAGTTTTCCTGCGCCGATTGCACGGCCATGTACGACTCGTCGACCAGGGTCAGCTGCGCCTCGGGGTTGGCCAGGGCGTAGGCGATGCCGAGCACGCCATTGCCGCAGCCGAGGTCGGCCACGCGGCGTTCGCCAAGGCTCTTCGGCAGGTGCGGCAGAAAGGCCCGGGTGCCGATATCCAGGCCTTCGCGGCAGAACACGTTGGCGTGGTTGCGCAGCTCGATGCGTGGCTGCTCCAGGCGGTAGCGGCTGGGGTAGGGCGAGCTTGCGGCGGGTTTGTCCTCGGGCGTGGCGAACAGCAGGCGCGCCTTCTTCTCCGCCAGAGAGGCCTGCACCGGGCCGATGTATTGTTCCAGCAGATCACCGGCGGCCCGCGGCAGGTGCTTGATCATGCCGGCGGCGACCACGCGGGCGCCGGGGGCGAGCTGGCTGTGCAGGCGGATCAGTTGTTCCTCGAGCAGTGCCAAGGTCTTCGGCACGCGGATCAGCACCCAGTCGAACGGCCCGCTGGCCACGGCGCTGGCCGGAACGAACTGCACGCTATCCGCCGCCAGGCCGTTGCGCGCGAGGTTCTTCTGCAGGGCCAGGTGGCCGAGGTGAGAGTCACCACTGCTGACCACCGTGGCGTGCGTGGCCAGGCTGGTAGCCAGGGCGCCGAAACCATCGTTGAGTACCAGCACCCGGCTGTTCGCGGCCAGGCCCTGCTGCTGGACGTGGGCGAGCAGGTACTCGTCCGCCGCGTCGAAGGCCTGCAGGGGTTCGTTGGCCTGTTCGGGCTGGCGGATCAGGTCGAGCTGGGCAAAGGCGCTGGTGAAGATGGGCATCGGTGACTCGGTGGCGAACGGAGGATGGGGCGCTAGCGGCTGGTCGGTATTGTCGGCGCAAGTGGCGCAAAAGTCTCGGCACCAAGACGCGGGCGCTGGCGAATGGTCTGCTGTTCGATCCGGCGGCTCGGCAATTCCCGCAGAACCCGCGGGTGTTCCCCGGCGCGGCTTTGCGGGACACTGGCGGCCTGCAAGCGTCCCGAGTCGAGTGCCGATGTCCGCCAGCGAAGAGAAATTCACCCGCCAGACCCTGACCGATATCCGCGTCTGGTCGCCCAGCCTGTTCAGCCTGAGCTGCACCCGCGACGCCGGCTTTCGCTTCCGCGCCGGGCAGTTCGTCCGCCTGGGCGTGCGCAAGGCCGATGGCGGCGTGGTCTGGCGTGCCTACTCGATTGTCTCGGCGCCGCACGACGACTATCTGGAGTTCTTCTCCATCGTCGTGCCGGGCGGCGAGTTCACCAGCGAGCTGAGCCGCCTGCAGGTCGGTGACGAACTGCTGGTGGAAAAGCAGGCCACCGGCTTTCTCACCCTCGACCGCTTCCCCGATGGCCGCGACCTCTGGCTGATCGGCACCGGCACCGGCCTGGCGCCGTTCCTGTCGATTCTCCAGGACCTGGAAGCCTGGCAACGCTTCGAGCGCATCGTGCTGGTCTACAGCGCTCGCGACACCGGCGAGCTGGCCTACCAGGAACTGATCGCCGAGCTGCCGCAACGCGAGTGGCTGGAGGGCGCTGGCAGCAAGCTGGTGTACGTGCCGGTGGTGACCCGCGAGCAGGTGCCCGGCGCGTTGAATGCGCGGGTCACCACGCTGATCGAGAACGGCGAGCTGGAGCGTGCCGCCGGCCTGCAGCTGAGCCCCGAGCATTCGCGGGTGCTGCTCTGCGGCAACCCGCAGATGATCGAGGACACCCGTGCCGTGCTCAAGACCCGCGACATGCAGCTCTCGCTCAGTCGCCGGCCCGGTGCCGTGGCGGTGGAGAACTACTGGTAAGGCGCGCCGTAAAAGGCAACCGACCGTCGGCGAAAAAAATTGGTTACGTTTTAACCCTTCTGGCCGGCGCGGTACTGCACTTAGCATGGGCGTCCGTTTTTATCCGACTGGACTCCATGGACAGCGATTGTTGCAAGCCACCCCCGGTGGCCCCCTCCGCATTACCCGGCACAGGCCTCGCGCCGCGCTGCCAACCCTCTCGTCATGCCTCGCGTAACCGCGCTCGC
The DNA here is from genome assembly GCF_014851905.1 of Pseudomonas sp. PDM14. Lineage (NCBI taxonomy): Bacteria > Pseudomonadati > Pseudomonadota > Gammaproteobacteria > Pseudomonadales > Pseudomonadaceae > Pseudomonas > Pseudomonas sp. PDM14. The sequence continues at coordinate 140,058 of NZ_JACVAQ010000003.1, forward strand.
GGTGCGTTTCTCGTTCTGCACATCGGAAACTTCTGACCGCTATGGAATGGATGCTCGATCCAACGGCATGGCTTGGCCTGCTGACCCTGATCGTCCTGGAAATCGTCCTGGGCATCGACAACCTGGTGTTCATCGCCATCCTCGCCGACAAGCTGCCGCCGCATCAGCGCGACCGTGCACGGCTGATCGGCCTGAGCCTGGCGCTGATCATGCGCTTGGGTCTGCTGGCCAGTATTTCCTGGCTGGTGACGCTCACTGCGCCGCTGTTCGAGGTGTTCGACAAGAGCTTCTCCGGGCGTGACCTGATCATGCTGTTCGGTGGAGTGTTCCTGTTGTTCAAGGCCACCATGGAGCTGCACGAACGCCTCGAAGGGCGCACCCACCAGCCGGGCGGCAGCCGCACCTACGCGCTGTTCTGGCCGGTGGTGGCGCAGATCGTCGTGCTCGACGCGGTGTTCTCCCTCGACGCGGTGATTACCGCCGTGGGCATGGTCGAGCACCTGGAAGTGATGATGATCGCCGTGATCATCTCCATCGGCCTGATGATCATCGCCAGCAAGCCGCTGACGGCCTTCGTCAACGCGCATCCGACGGTGATCATGCTGTGCCTGGGCTTCCTCATGATGATCGGCTTCAGCCTCACCGCCGAAGGTCTGGGCTTCCACATTCCCAAGGGCTACCTGTACGCCGCCATCGGCTTCTCCATCCTCATCGAGATGGCCAACCAGCTGGTGCGCTGGAAGCGCAAGCGGCAGATGCAGGGCAGCCGTGGCCTGCGTGAGCGCACTGCGCATGCGGTGCTGCGCCTGCTCGGCGGCAAGATCGAGGCGGACGAGGTGGGCGACGAGATCGCCGACATGCTCGAAGGGGGGGAAGGCGAGCGCGTGCTGTTCGACCGCCGCGAGCGGGTGATGATCAGTGGTGTGCTGGGCCTGGCCGAGCTGTCCATCCGCAACGTCATGACCGGGCGCATGCAGGTGCACCACATCGACCTCAGCGACGACGCCGAGACCATCCGCGCCGACCTCGCGCAGTCGCCGTACTCGCGCCTGCTGGTGATCCGCGATGACCAGGTCGACGAGCCGCTGGGCTACGTGCACAAGAAGGAGCTGTTCAAGGAGCTGCTCAAGGGCGAGCAGCCGGACATCGAAAGCCTGCTGCGCCGGCCGCTCAACCTGCCGGACAGCTGTGCGGTGCTCGGCGCCCTGGAACAGATGCGCCAGGCCTCGACCCACGTGGCCTTCGTGGTCAACGAGTTCGGTGGCTTCGAAGGCATGCTGACCCTGACCGACATCCTCGAGGCCATCGCCGGCGAACTGCCGGATGCCAGCGAGGTGGATGGCCCGGAGATCGAGGAAGTGGGCGGCGCCTACCAGGTCAGCGGTGCGCTCAACCTCAGCGTGCTGCGCGAGCGCATCGGTTTTCGTGCCCAGGCCACCGAGGACTACCAGACCATCGCCGGCCTGGCCATGAGCCTGCTCGACCGCCTGCCGATGGTGGGGGACTCGCTGGAGTTCGCCGACTGGCAGTTGAGCGTGATCGAGGTCAAGGAGCGGCGGATCAACCGACTGTTGCTCAAGCCGCCTGCGGCGCAGTGACCCAATAAAAACGGCGCCTCGGGCGCCGTTTTTGTTTTTCCGCGTGCCGGGTCAGGGCAGCTTGTCTTCCTGGCGCGCCTTGAGCAGGTCGCGGATCTCGGTGAGCAGGGTTTCTTGCGGGGTTGGTGCTGGTGGTACCGATGGGGCCACGGCTTCTTCACGCTTGAGTTTGTTGATCGCCTTGACGCCCATGAAGATGGCGAAGGCAACGATGACGAAGTCCAGCACGGTCTGGATGAACTTGCCGTAGCTCAGCACCACCGCCGGGATATCGCCCTCGGCCGCCTTGAGGGTGACGGCCAGGTCGCTGAAATCTACGCCGCCGATGAGCAGGCCGATCGGCGGCATGATCACGTCGCCGACGAAGGAACTGACGATCTTGCCGAACGCGGCGCCGATGATGATACCGACGGCCATGTCGACCACGTTGCCTTTGACGGCGAAGGCTTTGAATTCGTTGAGTAGGCTCATGTTTCACTCCGTGGTTAGTCTGGTTATGGCATGCAGTGTAATTCAGCGCGAGGCCGCTGCCAGCCCGGCGCAGCCATGCGCAGGCTCTGAAACGGCTATGACCGTCGGTCACGGCGTTGGTGCGACCCCATCCGATGCTGGCTAGCCTGAACGGATCGAAGCCGAGGAGTGAATGCCATGCCGCTCGAACACCATCCGCTTGCGCGCGAATTCCCCGAGTACAAGGCCGCGCTGCAGACCCTGATGAACGACGCCCACTTCGTCCGCCTGGCCCAGGCCTACCAGGACCTCGATACCCGTATCTATCAGGCCGAAGCCGGGCGCGAGGCGCTCGACGATCTGGCGCTGCAGGACCTGAAGATGCGCCGCGTCGCGCACAAGGACGAAATCGCCGACCTGCTCAGGCGTGCGGCTGAGTGACCACGCCGGTTGTTTGATCGGGGTCAAGGGTTCGCTCAGCGGCGCACCGTAGGCTGTGGCCATCTGACTCAGGAGCCACAGCATGCACGTCGAACATCACCCGTTGATCAAGGACTTCCCGGAACTGCGCAGCGAGCTGCAACGCCTGCGCAGCGAGGATCTGCACTTTTCCCGCCAGGCCGACGAGTACGAAGCGCTGGACAAGCGCATCTGCCGGGTCGAGGACGGCGTCGAGCTGCTCGACGACGAAACGCTCAGCCAGCTCAAGCTGGAGCGCGTGACGCGCAAGGATGACCTGTCTCGCCAGCTCAAGCGCGCCGCCGGGCAGTGCTGCGGATGCGGTAATGGCTGCGCCGGCTGAGGTGGCTCCCGCCGTCAGTGCGTGCGGGGCGAAAGCAGGTAGCTGAGCAGGCCAGGCTGCTCACTGTCCGCGTCGAGTTGCTGCACGCGCAGCGGCAGCTCGGCGAACAGCGCGCGCCAGAAACTGCTGGCCAGCGCGTCTTCTCCGTAGAAACTCACCAGCCAATCGCCACCGCCGCTCACGATCACCTGCTCCACCAGTGCGCGACCGATACCCTGGCGACGGTATTTCTTCAGCACGAACAGGTCGGCGAACTCCAGGGCATCGACGCCGGGCAGTTCGCTGCGCTCGATCAGCAGGAAGCCGGCGATGAAGCCGTTGACCAGAATCAGCAGGGCCTGCCAGTCGGCCTCCTGCCAGTAGCGCTGCAGGTGCGGCTCGTGGATGTAGAAGCGGCCGTCGAGCTCGACGTCTTCCTGCTCCCAGTCCGACGACTCGTAGGCATAGAACTGGTAGAGGTTGCGGATCAGCGGCAGCTGGTCGGCGCTGGCGGGGACGAGTTCGATCTGCATCGCGGGGCGACTCATGGGAGAGCGGGGCGCTATTATCGCCGTTTTTCCAGCGGCGGAGACTTCCATGGCCAAGGCCAAGCGCATGTATGGCTGCACCGAGTGCGGTGCGACCTTTCCCAAATGGGCCGGGCAGTGCGGCGAATGCGGTGCGTGGAATACCCTGACCGAAACCATGATCGAGGCCAACGCACCCACGCCCAGCGGGCGTGGCGGCTGGGCCGGGCAGCAGGCGCAGCTGAAGACCCTGGCCGAGGTCAGCGTCGAGGAGGTGCCGCGCTTCTCCACTGCCTCCAATGAGCTGGACCGCGTGCTCGGCGGCGGTCTGGTCGATGGCTCGGTGGTGCTGATCGGCGGCGACCCCGGCATCGGCAAGTCGACCATTCTCCTGCAGACCCTGTGCAACATCGCCCAGCGCCTGCCCGCCCTGTACGTCACCGGCGAGGAGTCGCAGCAGCAGGTGGCCATGCGCGCGCGACGCCTGGACCTGCCGCAGGACAAGCTCAAGGTGATGACCGAGACCTGCATCGAAACCATCATTGAGGTGGCGCGCCGCGAGCAGCCCAAGGTGATGGTCATCGACTCGATCCAGACCATCTTCACCGAGCAGTTGCAGTCCGCCCCCGGCGGCGTGGCCCAGGTGCGCGAGAGCGCGGCGCTGCTGGTGCGCTACGCCAAGCAGAGCGGCACGGCGATCTTCCTGGTCGGTCACGTGACCAAGGAAGGCGCCCTGGCCGGCCCGCGCGTGCTCGAGCACATGGTCGACACCGTGCTGTATTTCGAGGGTGAGTCGGACGGCCGCCTGCGCCTGCTGCGCGCGGTGAAGAACCGCTTCGGCGCGATCAACGAGCTGGGCGTGTTCGGCATGACCGACAAGGGCCTCAAGGAAGTCACCAACCCCTCGGCGATCTTCCTCACCCGTGCCCAGGAGGAAGTGCCAGGCAGCGTGGTGATGGCGACCTGGGAAGGCACCCGGCCAATGTTGGTGGAGGTGCAGGCGCTGGTCGACACCAGTCACCTGGCCAACCCGCGCCGCGTCACCCTCGGCCTGGACCAGAACCGCCTGGCCATGCTGCTGGCCGTGCTGCACCGCCACGGCGGCATCCCGACCTACGACCAGGACGTGTTCCTCAATGTGGTCGGCGGGGTCAAGGTGCTGGAGACGGCGTCGGACCTGGCGCTGATGGCGGCGGTGATTTCCAGCCTGCGCAACAAGCCGCTGCCGCATGACCTGCTGGTGTTCGGCGAGATCGGCCTGTCCGGCGAGATCCGCCCGGTGCCGAGCGGTCAGGAGCGCCTGAAGGAGGCCGCCAAGCATGGCTTCAAGCGCGCCATCGTGCCCAAGGGCAACGCGCCGAAGGATGCCCCGCCGGGGCTGCAGGTGATCGCCGTGACGCGCCTCGAACAGGCGCTGGATGCCCTGTTCGAGTGACCGACCTGCGGCGCTCTGCCGCTGGGGGCAGGGTGCCCCACTTGTCGCAGATCAAGTTTCGCCGTGCCGGGCGGGAGGAGCATGAGGTCGTACCCAGAGAGGAGATGACCCATGTTTTCGTTCTTCGATTTCTTCGCCAAGACCCTCAACTACGAGCCCGGCCAGCCGCGTGATCGTGCCGAAGAGCGGCGCGAGGCGAGCATGGCGACCCGCCGGGTGCAGGCCCGTCACTGCACGCAGAAGGCCGAAGCCCAATGCCGCGAATCAGGCGTTCGCGAACAGGCACTTTAGCTGGCGGTTACTCGGGCTCGTAAGGTGCGCTCTGCGCACCGACGGGCTTGTAGAGGAACGTTTAGCGCCCCTGGGTGAGAGCGGGCGCTTAGTCATCGTCTTCGCCGAGCGCCGCCAGCTCGCGTTCGAGCAGGCTTTCGTCGCCGAGGTTGAGTTCGACCAGGCGGCGCAGGTGGCTGATCGAGTCCAGGTCGATGTGCCGGCAAACGAAGCCGAGCAGGTCGTTGCGGGTGCGCGTCAGCACCACTTCCATCTGCAGCCGGGTGTCGGCATCCAGGTTGATCAGCGCATTGAAGGGCTGGTCGGGGTCACCGTTCCAGCCCGCGGGACGTTTCACCAGCAGCCCTTTGAGCGACACGTCATGCAGCTCAACCGTCCAGCGCCGCTCACCCTGGGTAAGCTCCGTGGCGGCGTCGAAGGCAATGCGCTGGAAGCGCCGACGCTCGTTGGTTGTTTCACTCATTGCGGGATTCCTCTGCGGTTTTATCCACTATAGCCAAGCCTGCGCGTCGCCGCCGCCAGTAGATGAAGGCAGCCGCCGCCGCGAGCAGGGCGGCCGGCAGGCTGTACTTGAATGGGCGCAGCAGCTCGCGGGCGGCCTGCTCGCGTTCGACCCACAGGCGATCACGCGCGCGCTCGAAGTCCGGCTCGTCGCAGTAGGGCGTGCCGAACGCCGCACCCAGGGGAATGTAGGCGCCGTGTTCGACGTAGCGTCGATAGAAGCTGCGCGCCGTGTCCGGGTCATTGTTGATCAGCCAGCCGGTGGCCTTGCACAGGGTGGCGGCGAAGGCCTGGCTGCGTGCGGGCAGCAGGTCGGCGGAACGGTTGGCCAGGTCGGCGGCGACCCAGCGGTAGTGGTAGCGGCGGTTCGGTTGCGCCATCGTAGCGTTTTGCAGCGTGGCCTCGGCGGGGCTGAGCAGCCCGGCCGCCTGCACCGGCTTCTGCATTTGCGCGCCGTAGTTGCCATCGCTCCAGGCGCTGTCCGGCGCCAGTTCGTAGCCAAGCAACTCCATGCCCTGCACCCGCGCCAGCACGGCGGCCTTGTAGTAGGCCTCGGCGCGGGCGATGCGACCCCAGGCGCTGTCGGCGGCGTCGCGGGCCTGGCCATAGTCGCGCGCCGCGGCCTGCAGTTCCGGGCGAACGAAGTAGGTGACCGCCTCCTCGTAACGCTGTTCGCGCAGCAGGCGCCGGCCGAGCAGCTGGCGCAGGCGATTGGGCACCGGGCGCTCCCAGGCGTATTCCTCGCCGTCCTTGATCGGCGCAGCCTGGACATTCTGGTCGACATAGGCCTTGAGTTCGTCGGTGCTGAGCACGCGTTCGGCGACCTCGGCGGCGTCCTGCCAGTACACCTCGCCGCTGCGGTAGAGCTGGTCGAAGGCCTCCAGGTAGTCGCCGCGTTCCATGGCCAGGATCGCCGCCTCGCCCTGCACGCGGCAGTGCGGTTTGAGCGTCTCGTACTGCCAGTTCTCGTTGCGCCGCCAGCCCCAGTCCTCGTCGGCGGGGAAGGCCTTGGCTGCTTTGGCGTAAGCCTGGGCGGCGGTGGTTTTGTCGCCGTCGCGCAGCGCCAGCTTGGCGCGCAACCACCAGGCCAGGCCGCCGTCGCCGGCGTGCTGGAGAAAGTCCTGCGCGCCCTGATAGTCGCCGCTCTGGTAGCTCAGTGCGGCGAGGCGGTCGGCGTTCTCCAGCTTGGCGATAGCGCCTTCACGCAGCAGATGCAGCAAGCGTTCGCCGCCCACCGGACGCTGCCCGTCGTAGTCGTCGATACGGGTCAGGACCTGCGCGGTAAGCAGTTGCTGTACCTCCAGGCTGTGCAGCGCCGAGCGCAGTTCGACGTCTGGCAGCTGCGCCAGTTCACGGGCGACCTGGCGCAGTGAGCTGTAGCCGGTGCTCGAGTTGTGCAGCGACTGGCTGGCGTAGAGGCGGATGGCCGCGCCCCAGTCGCCCTCGTCGAGCCGCAACCGGGCTTCCTCGCCGAGGCTGGCGATGCCCAGTTCCAGCGGGTCGGCCAGGCCGGCGGCGACTTGCTGGCGCACCTGCTGGAAGCTGGCCACGGCCTCCTGGCGCAGGCGCTGCTGATAGGCCGCGAGTTGCACATCGTCCATCGCCTCGACGGGTGCACTGACGGCCAGCATGGCCAGGCTGCGACCGAGGGAATAGCTGGCCCAGGTGCTGCGCAGGGCGCGCTCGCCGACGGGCAGGGCCAGGACCCGGCGGAAATACTCGGCGGCGACGGCGTGCTCGCCTTGGGCGAAGGCCACGGCGCCGGCGGTGTACAGGCGCAGCTCGGGGGGCAGGTCGGCACCGTCGTGCTCCACCTGGCGGGCGTCGCTCAGCTGGCGCAGGGCCTTGCTGCGGCTCGCCTGCTCGGCGCTCAGCTGCTGCTGGTCGGCGGCCACGCGGGCGTCGATATAACGCTGCTGGTCTTCGTCCCAGTAGCGATCGAGCGTGGCATCGCCAGCTTGGCCGAGTCCGGGTATACGGGTGCCGAGGCGGCTGGTCTCGAAGTCGAAGTTGCCCTCGGGCAACTCGCGCAGGGCGTTTTCGCGGTCGCCGAGCAGGCGGTAGGGGAAGTCCGGCCCGCAGGCCAGCGCCGGGGTCAGCGGCAGCAGCGCGCCGATGCTCAGGCTGAGCAGCTTCAGGCGCCATTCAGAATTGCACATGGATTGCTCCTTGATCGATGGTGCGGCAGCGCGCCCAGCCCAGGGCGCGCTGGCTGCCGGCGGCCAGTTGGCCGTCGTGTTGGCGGGTGAACAGCAGGCCGTCGGCACTGCGCTGCAAGCGGTAGGCGCCCAGCGCATCGCTCGCTTCGCACTCGCTGGCGCTCAGGCTGATCTGCTTCGGCAATTGGCTGGTGAGCGAACCGAGGTTGTGCAACTGCAGTTCGCGGGTGTCATCGCGCTGGCTCAGTTGCACCCGCACGTCGCTGCGCAGGGGTTGCTGGTGGCGCACGGCCTGCAACGTCTTCAGCGGCCAGGCGCGATGGTCGCCGGCCAGGGGCAGGCGGAACCAGATGATGCCGTCGAGGTGTGCGGGCGGCGCCCGGTGCAGCGCGCCGAGCAGGTCGGCCACTTGCTGTGGGTCGGCCATCAGCTCGTGGCGCGGGCCGGAGGCGTTGAGGCGCACCTCGCTCTCCACCACGGGCGTGCCGCTGGCACTGTCGAGTACGGCGACGCCATAGGCCGGCAGCGCCAGGTAGAAGGGTTTGCGGGTGCGCGCCGCATAGGCTGCGGCCCAGTCCTCGGCCTGCTGCGGATCGAACAGCCCCAGGCGCGGGTCGCTCACCGCGTGTACCTGCAGCACCGAGCTGTCGACGCTGGCGAGCAGGTCGTCGAGTTCGCGGCTGCTCAGCCAGGCGGGCAGGGCGGTGATGCTCAGCGCGATGTCGGCAGGCAGTTGCCGGCGTAGCGCGCGCAGCATTTCGGCGTAGGCCGGCAGGCGTGCGCTGGCACAGTCATGGTCGATTTCCAGGCCCTGCACGTGGATGCCGGCGGCCTGCCAGTCGCGCAGCAGGTGGGTGACGCGTTCGGGGATCGCCCGCTCGTCGAGCTGCGGCAACTGGCCGTCGAGGCGCACCACGGCGATCAGCGGGCGGCCGTCGCGGCGCAGCAGTTGCAGGTCCGGGTAGGCGCGTGCCCAGCCGGCCTTGGGGTGGGCCTGCAGGGCCAGTACGCGCAGGGTGGAGAAGTCGGCGCGGCTGGCGGCCAGTGCGTCGGCATGGGCGGGGCGCCACTGGCGCTGCCAGATGTAGGCCTGGTGATCGAGCGGGCGCGGCTCTTCCGGCAGGCAGCCCGTGAGCAGGGTGAACAGGCAGAGGAGTGGCGCCAGCCGTCGGCGTAGCAGTTCGGGCATGAGGTCGTGGCGGGTCCGCGAGAGGTTTCGGCGCCCGCAGCGCGGGTGTCGGCGCGGCGATTACACACCCGATGCGCAGGTGCCGGCAAGGTCGATCAGGGCGATTGGTGGTGGGAGGTGCGCTTGTGCACAGTTCACCGCGGGCGCTCGCGATGCGACGTTCATCGGCCCGCTCTGCCATCGGTTTGACAGGGCCCTTGGGTTCAACAACGCTGCACAAGGTAGTACCCATCACCACTGCGGAGTGCAGAACATGGATTCACGACTGCTGGGCAAGGCTTTGCTTCTTGGCGTACTGAGTGCCGCGAGCCTCGGTGTGCAGGCCGACGAAGCCGGCGGCAAGGGATGCGGTTGGGGCAACATGCTGTTCGAGGGCCAGCGCGGCCTGTTCCCCCATCTGCTGGCAACCACCACCAACGGCACCTCGGGCAATGCCACCTTCGGTCTCACGTCCGGTACCAACGGCTGCGATTCCAGCACCAAGCTCGGCTATGGTGGCCGCTCGCTGCTGGCAATGAACGGCATGCTCGACAGCATTGCCGAAGATATGGCCCAGGGGCAGGGCGAGGCACTCGATGCCTACGCCACGCTGCTCGGTGTGGAACAGGCGGACCGGGCGCATTTCGCCAAGGTCACCCACGCCAACTTCGGCACCATCTTCTCCTCGGCGGACGCGACCAGCGAACAGGTGCTGGCTGCCACGCTGGAGGTGATGAGCCGCGATCAGCAGTTGGCTCGTTACACCAAGCAGCCGGCCTAGCGCCGTACACACCATCAGGCCGGGCGTATGCCCGGCTTTTTTTGTTCGCCAATTCGCACGGGGTGCAACGGTAGACCAAGGTCGGATAGTGACTTGCCTGGGAAGAGCTAAGCTTGTGCGGCAGCTTGTCTGTCCATTCATTGGGAGCTTGTATGAACAATAACAATAGCCTGCTGCGTCACCTGCCCTGGGCAGTGCTGGCAGTGGTGGGCGCCTGTGCCTTGGGTGTCGTGGCGCTACGCCGCGGCGAAGCAATCAACGCCTTGTGGATAGTGGTGGCGGCGGTTGCCCTCTATCTCGTTGCCTACCGTTACTACAGCCTGTTCATCGCCACCAAGGTGATGCAGCTGGACCCGACCCGCGCCACCCCGGCGCTGCTCAACAACGACGGCCTGGACTACGTCCCGACCAACAAGCACATCCTCTTCGGTCACCACTTCGCCGCCATCGCTGGCGCCGGCCCCTTGGTCGGTCCGGTACTCGCCGCGCAGATGGGCTATCTGCCCGGCACGCTCTGGCTGATCGCCGGCGTGGTGCTGGCGGGGGCGGTGCAGGACTTCATGGTTCTGTTCATTTCTACCCGTCGTAACGGCCGCTCGCTGGGCGAGCTGGTACGCGAGGAGATGGGCCAGGTGCCCGGCACCATCGCCCTGTTCGGCGCCTTCCTGATCATGATCATCATCCTCGCGGTGCTCTCGCTGATCGTGGTCAAGGCCCTGGCCGAAAGCCCGTGGGGCATGTTCACCGTGATGGCGACCATACCCATCGCGATGTTCATGGGCATCTACATGCGCTACATCCGCCCAGGGCGCATCGGTGAGATCTCGATCATCGGCGTGGCGCTGCTGCTCGGTTCCATATGGCTCGGTGGGCAGATTGCCGCTGACCCGGTCTGGGGGCCGGCCTTCACCTTCACCGGCGTGCAGATCACCTGGATGCTGATCGGCTACGGCTTCGTCGCCGCGGTACTGCCGGTGTGGCTGATCCTCGCACCGCGCGACTACCTGTCGACCTTCCTCAAGATCGGCACCATCATCGCCCTGGCCATCGGCATTCTGGTGGTCATGCCCGAGCTGAAAATGCCGGCGCTGACCCAGTTCACCGACGGCACCGGCCCGGTGTGGAAAGGCACGCTGTTCCCCTTCCTGTTCATCACCATCGCCTGTGGCGCGGTGTCCGGCTTCCACGCGCTGATCAGCTCGGGCACCACGCCCAAGCTGCTGGCCAACGAATCGCACGCCCGCTACATCGGTTACGGCGGCATGCTGATGGAGTCGTTCGTCGCCATCATGGCCATGGTCGCCGCTTCGGTGATCGAGCCGGGCGTGTACTTCGCCATGAACAGCCCGGCCGCGCTGGTCGGCTCCGACGTCGTCAGCGTCGCCGCCACCGTCAGCAGCTGGGGCTTCGCCATCACGCCGGACGCGCTGGAAGCGGTCGCCCGTGACATCGGCGAGAACACCATCCTGGCCCGTGCCGGTGGTGCACCGACGCTGGCCGTGGGCATCGCGCAGATTCTCCACAGCGTGTTGCCGGGCGAGAACACCATGGCGTTCTGGTACCACTTCGCCATTCTGTTCGAAGCGCTGTTCATCCTCACCGCGGTAGACGCCGGCACCCGTGCCGGGCGCTTCATGCTGCAGGACCTGCTGGGCAACTTCGTCCCGGCCCTGAAGAAGACCGAGTCGTGGACCGCCAACCTGATTGCCACCGCCGGTTGTGTGGCGATGTGGGGCTGGTTGCTGTACCAGGGTGTGATCGATCCGCTGGGTGGTATCAACACCCTGTGGCCGCTGTTCGGCATCTCCAACCAGATGCTCGCCGGTATCGCCCTGATGCTCGGCAGCGTGGTGCTGATCAAGATGAAGCGTCAGCGCTACGTCTGGGTCACCCTGGTGCCGGCCACCTGGCTGCTGATCTGCACCACCACTGCCAGCCTGATCAAGCTGTTCGACCCGAACCCGGCCGTCGGCTTCCTGGCCCTGGCCAACAAGTACAGCACCGCGCTGGATGCCGGGCAGATCCTCGCTCCGGCCAAGGACATCGGCCAGATGCAGCATGTGGTCTTCAACGCCTACACCAACGCCACCCTGTCGGTGCTGTTCCTGTTCGTGGTCCTCAGCGTGCTGTTCTACGCGATCAAGGTGGGCCGCGCGTCGTGGATCAAGCCGGAGCCTAGCGACCGGGAAGCGCCGTACCAGGCGATTCCGGCCGATGCGCCAGGGGTGACGCATGTTTAACGACCTCAGCCGCATGGGGAAATACCTCGGCCAGGCCGCACGGATGCTGGTTGGCATGCCCGACTACGACACGTACGTCGAGCATATGGGCAACAAGCATCCGGACCTGCCGGTGATGAGCTACGAGGCGTTTTTCCGTGAGCGCCAGGAGGCGCGCTACGGTGGCGGAAAGGGCAGACCTATCCGCTGCTGTTGAGCCTGGCTCGCTGAGCGCCGCACGCGACGCTCGGCGAGGCAGGTTAAGGTTGAGTGCACTACCCACACGCCACGACTCGTCGTGGCGTGTTCTTTTCCGGGCGGATAAAGCGCAGCTCATCCGCCATTCAACCCGCTCGGTGGACGATAGGCTCCGCCTTCCGCAGGACGATTCCGATGTCACAGACTCCCATTCCCGTCACCGTGCTCAGCGGTTTTCTCGGTGCCGGCAAGACCACCCTGCTGCGCCACATGCTGCAGGCCGAGCACGGCCTCAAGTTGGCGGTGATCGAGAACGAATACAGCGACACGCCGATCGACAGCCAGCTGCTGGGCGATGAGCCCGTGCAGGTGATGACCCTGGCCAACGGTTGTGTCTGCTGCTCGATCCATGTCGAGCTGGAAAAGGCCCTGTACCTGCTGCTGGACAAGCTCGACAGCGGCGAGCTGGCCTTCGACCGCCTGGTGATCGAGTGCACCGGCCTGGCCGACCCGGCGCCGGTGGCGCAGACCTTCTTCGCCGGTGACGAGCTGTGCGAACGCTACGTGCTCGACGGCATCATCACCCTGGTCGACGCGGCCAACGCCGAACGCCATCTGCAGGAAACCATCGCCCAGGCCCAGGTCGGGTTCGCTGACCGCATCCTGCTGAGCAAGACCGACCTGGTCGGTGCCGAGCACATCGACGCTTTGCGTCAGCGTCTGCAGCGCATCAACCGCCGCGCGCCGATCGCCGTGGTTGAGCATGGCCGCATCGACCTTGCCGAGCTGCTGGATATTCGCGGCTTCAATCTCAATGCCGATATCGCACCGGCGCTGACGCTGCGCCCGCTGACGCCCGTTGGCGCCAGTCCGGACCGTATCGCCACCCTGGTGCTGAAGAGCGAGCAGGCGCTGGATATCGACAAGTTGAGCGCCTTCATGGAGCGCCTGCTGGAAGAGCACGGCAACTCGCTGCTGCGCTACAAGGGCGTGCTGGATGTGGCTGGCGAACCGCGGCGCATGGTGTTCCAGGGCGTGCTGCGCCTGTACGGCTTCGACTTCGACAGCGAGTGGGGCGCCGACGAGAAGCGCGAGAGCGTGATCGTGTTCATCGGCGACAACCTGCCAGAGGCGGAGATTCGCCAGGGCTTTGCCGAGGTGGTCCGCTAGACGGTCGGTTCGTCGGCCAGCCCCAGCGCGTAGAACACCGCCAGCGCGGCGAAGGCGTCTTCACCGGCGTACTGCACCTGGTGTTCCGATAGCTGCGTGGCCGCCCAGTTGGAGGTGGTGGCCGACTTGGACTTGCGCAGTTGCCGGCCCAGGGCGATGGCCACTGCCGTGCGCACGCCGACTGCCTGCTTGTAGCCGAGCCGGCGCATGCCGCTGGCCAGGTCGATGCTGGCGCCGAGCTGCACGCCCAGCTTGCGCTGCAAGGGGCCGCGGTCGGATTTGAGGCCGAAGCCGACCTTGATCAGCTGCTGCGACTCGATCACCTCACGCAGGAAGTCGAGTGGCGGGTTACTGCTCAGCTGCACGATGAAGGCCTGCTCGCGGGTGGCGAACTGCAGCACATGCGGGCCGGTACGTGGCGCATCGCTGGTGAAACAGGGTTTTGACTCGGTATCGAAGCCGATGAAGCGCTCGCGCCGCAGTGCCTGCAGGGCCGTGGCGAAGTCTTCCGGCGTGCGCAGTACGTGGATGCTCTGCAGCGGCAGGGCGTCGAACGGCGGCAGCAGCCTGATCTGCTCCTTGCTCGGCCGTTCGCGGTACTGGCGCTTGGCTTTCGACGGCTGATCCGTGCTCATCGTGGTCTTCTGTGGCTGCGGTTACGAGCCACCCTACGGTATAGGCCGGGCATTACAAAGCGTGGTTTCAGTTCGGGCGGCACAAAACACTTGGCGCACCCAGCGCAGCCGCCACACCTCGGTGGTTTCGAGGGCATAAAAAAGCCCGGCATCGGCCGGGCTCTTTCTGTTGCGGGTGCTGGGCTTAGTTGCCGTACACCGGCAGCTTGGTGCAGATGGCTTTGACCTTCTCACGAACGGCATCGATCACCGCTTCGTTGTTCAGGTCGGCCAGGATGTCGCAGATCCAGCCAGCCAGTTCCTTGCACTCGGCCTCCTTGAAACCACGCGTGGTGACAGCCGGGGTGCCGAAGCGCAGGCCGGATGTCACGAACGGGGAGCGTGGGTCGTTCGGCACCGAGTTCTTGTTGACGGTGATGAAGGCTTTGCCCAGTGCGGCGTCAGCGTCCTTACCGGAGATTTCCTGTTTGATCAGCGAGAGCAGGAACAGGTGGTTCTGGGTGCCGCCGGACACCACGTCGAAGCCGCGCTCGATGAACACGCCGGCCATGGCCTGGGCATTCTTCACCACTTGTTGCTGGTAGGCCTTGAACTCAGGCTGCAGCGCTTCCTTGAAGCACACGGCCTTGGCCGCGATGACGTGCTCCAGCGGGCCGCCCTGGGCGCCCGGGAAGACGGCCGAGTTGAGCTTTTTCTCGATATCGGCGTTGGCCTTGGCCAGGATCAGGCCGCCACGCGGACCGCGCAGGGTCTTGTGGGTGGTGGTGGTGACCACGTCGGCGAACGGTACCGGGTTCGGGTACACGCCCGCGGCGACCAGGCCGGCCACGTGGGCCATGTCGACGAACAGGTAGGCACCGACCTTGTCGGCGATGGCGCGGAAGCGGGCGAAGTCCAGTACCTGCGAGTAGGCGCTGAAACCGGCAACGATCATCTTCGGCTTGTGCTCGACGGCCAGGCGCTCGACTTCGTCGTAGTCGATCAGGCCGGCATCTGTGATGCCGTACTGCACGGCGTTGTACAGCTTGCCGGAGGAGGAAACGGAGGCGCCGTGGGTCAGGTGGCCGCCGTGGGCCAGGCTCATGCCGAGGATGGTGTCGCCGGCGCTCAGCAGGGCCAGGTAGACAGCGGCGTTGGCCTGGGAGCCCGCGTGCGGCTGGACGTTGGCGTAGTCGGCGCCGAACAGCTCTTTGGCGCGGTCGATGGCAAGCTGCTCGACCACGTCGACGTACTCGCAGCCACCGTAGTAGCGCTTGCCCGGGTAGCCTTCGGCGTACTTGTTGGTCAGCACGCTGCCCTGAGCTTCCATCACCGCTGGGCTGGTGTAGTTCTCGGAAGCGATCAGCTCGATGTGCTCTTCCTGGCGCTGGGCTTCTTGCTCCATCGCGGCAAACAGGTCGGCGTCGTAACGGGCGAGGGTCAAATCACGGCTGAACATGGCGGTCCTCTGCGGATCGGTGCGGGAAAAAGGCGCGCATTCTAACCCATAGCTCGGGCGCTGGCATATGAAAGCCAGTCATGTGACGGACAAGTGGCCTTCATCCGCACCGGGCCCTCTCGGCCGAGGGCTCTGCGCGGCGGTTTGCCTGGCCGGCGGGGTCAGTTGAGGACGAACAGGGCGGCGCCGCTGAACATCGCCTCGAACTTGCTGGCCGGCATTGGCTTGCCGAACAGGTAGCCCTGCACCTCGTCGCAGCCGTGGTCGCGGAGGAAGTCGAGCTGCTCCTGGCGCTCGACGCCCTCGGCGATGACCGAGAGGTTCAGGCTGTGCGCCATGGCGATGATGGCGCGGGCGATCTGCGCGTCCTGCTGGCCGCCGGGCAGGCCGTCGACGAAGCTGCGGTCGATCTTCAGCACGTCGATGGGGAACTGCTTGAGGTAGTTCAGCGACGAGTAGCCGGTGCCGAAGTCGTCGACCGCGATGCACAGACCGAGCTTCTTCAGGCTGACGAGGATCTGCAGGGTTTCGCTGACGTCGCGCATCAGGATGCTCTCGGTCAGCTCCAGCTCCAGGCACGCCGGGGCGATGCCGCTTTCGCCGAGGATGCGCGAGATGCGCATGCCCAGCTGGCCGTCGGCGAACTGGCGGGCGGAAAGGTTGACCGAGACCTTGGGCACGCGCACCCGGGCGTTGTGCCAGGTCTTCAGCTGACGGCAGGCTTCGGCGATCACCCAGTCACCGACCTGCACCACCAGGCCGAGCTCTTCCAGCACCGGAATGAACTCGCCCGGCGCGACCAGGCCGCGTACCGGGTGCTGCCAGCGCAGCAGCGCCTCGACGCCGGTCAGGCGCTTGCCGTCGCTGGAGAGCTGCGGCTGGTAGTACAGGCGGAACTGGTCCTGCTCGAGGGCGTGGCGCAGGTCGCTTTCCAGCTCCAGGCGCTGCAGGGCGGTGGCGTTCATGTCCGCCTGGTAGAACTGGAAGTTGTTCTTGCCGCGCTCCTTGGCATGGTACATGGCGGTGTCGGCGTTCTTCATCAGCTGGCTCAGCTCGTCGCCGTCCTGCGGGCTCAGGGCGATGCCGATACTGGCGGTGACGAAGAATTCGCGGCCCTGCAGCACGAAGGGCTGCGACAGGCTGGCGAGAATCTGCTCGGCAACGTGGATGGCGCGGTTCAGTGCGCCCTCGCGGGTGTTGCGCGGGCGCAGCAGCAGGGTGAATTCGTCGCCGCCCATGCGCGCCACCGTGTCGTCCTCGTCGACGCAGGCGGCCAGGCGCACGGCCACGTCCTTGAGCATGCGGTCGCCGGCGGCGTGGCCGAGGGAGTCGTTGATCGGCTTGAAGCGGTCGAGGTCGAGGAACATCAGCACCACCCACTCATCATGCCGCTCGGCATGCTGCAGGGCGGTGTGCAGGCGGTCCTGGAACAGCGTGCGGTTGGGCAGCAGGGTCAGGGCGTCGTAGTAGGCCAGGCGGTGGATGCGCTGTTCGCTGGCCTTGCGTTCGCTGATGTCGTTGAAGAAACACACGTAGCTGACCAGGTCGCCGTCTTCGTCCTGCACCGCAGTGATGCCGACCCAGGCCGGGTACTGTTCGTCGTTCTTGCGCTTGAGCCACAGCTCGCCTTCCCAGATGCCGTTCTTGTTCAGCTGGGTGAGGATGAAGGTCAGCTGGCCGGCCTGCTGACGGTCGGCGGTGAGCATGGCCGGCAGCTGGTCGAGCACTTCCGCGGTGGTGTAGCCGCTGATGCGCTGGAAGGTCTTGTTGGTCTGCACGATGTAGCCGGCCGGGTCGGTGACCAGGATCGCCGCCGTGGAGTGCTCGAAAACCGTGGCGGCCATGCGCAGGTCACGCTCGGCGCGGCGCTGCTGGCTGATGTCGCGGCCGATGCCGAGCACGCCTTCGAAACGGTCCGACTCGTCCCACATCAGCGTCACGCGCATTTCCACGGTGATCTTGCGACCATCGGCGCGCAGGCAGTCGAAGACGAACGGCTTGGCGGTCAGGCGGGTCTGCAGGTCGGCGAGCAGGTGTGGCTCGCCCTGGGCCTTGGCCACTTCGTCGAGCAGGGCCAGCACGCCGCTGAGCTGGCGCGGGTTGGTCACGGCGCTGAACAGGCCGTTCTGCAGGATCCACTCGGGGCTGTAGCCGAAGAAGGCTTCCGCCGAGGGGCTGACGTAGGTCAGGCGCAGGTCGCTGTTGGACGACAGGATCACGTCGCTGATGCTTTCCGCCAGCAGGCGGTAGCGGCGTTCGCTGTCACTCAGGCTGGCTTGGGCGCAGATCTCGTTGTTGATGTCCTTGGCCACGCCGATCAGGCGGCTGACCCGGCCCTGTGCGTCGCGGCTGAGGGCGTGCTCGCGGATATCGAACCAGTGCCAGCTGCCGTCGCGGTGGCGCCAGCGCAACTGGCATTGCAGGGTCTGGCGGTTGCCGACGACCTTCTGCAGGTTGCGCACGCGCTGGTACAGCTCGAAGTCGTCGGGGTGGAGGATCTTCTCCCACAGCTTGTCGCCCATCAGGCGCAGCTCGTCCTTGCTGTAGCCGAGGTCCGGGCCCAGGCGGTTGTTGCTGAACAGCACGCGCTGGTTGGTCATGTCGTGCACGTACAGGGTATCCGGCACGGCGCGCACCACGTCCGACCAGAAGCGTTCGCGCTCGACCAGCGACAGCTCGACGCGCTTGCGGCTGGTGATGTCCTGCAGGCTCACTGTTACCGCGTGCAGTTCTTCGCGGCGCTGCGGCAGCTGCACGGTCAGCCACAGGTAACGCTCGAAGCCCTGCGGGGTGAGGATCTTGCTCTCGAAGCTGGTTTCCGCGCGGCTGTCGAGCAGCGCGCAGATCAGTGCGTAGCGGATGCCGCCGATGCGCAGCGGGCCATGGCCGATCATGTGTGGCCAGATCTGCTCGACCGTGTCGACTTCCAGCAGGCGCAGGGTCAGCTGGTTGACCTCGGTGATGCGGAACAGCTGCAGCAGCGACTCCAGGGCCTGCGGGTTGGCCTCCAACCAGTTGGCGAACTGTGCGCTGCTGTTCAGGCCCTGTTCGCGCAGGTAGCGTTCCAGGGCGCTGAAGTCGAACACGCAGAGCGCCACGCCGCTGCCTTCGAAGATGTCCTGATAACGCCGGCGGGTGTCCTGTAGTACGCGCATGGCGTGCTGCTGCTCGGTCACGTCGCGCAATACCCAGGCCTGGCCGGAGGCCTTGGCGCCGCTGCTGGCGAGCACGTGGCAGGTCACCGTGTACAGGCGTTTCTGGCCGTTCTGCAGGATTTCCACCGGGTCGCTGTCGCCACGTCGGGAGTTTTCCAGCCAGGGCGCCAGGGCCGGCAGCAGGTTGAGCAGGTGGCGGGTGCTGGCGGCGGCGCTGGTCAGGCCGAACATCTGCTCGGCGCGCGGGTTGAGGTAGGTGATGAGGCCGTCGGCCTGGGTCACCAGCACGCGCTCGTCGATGGCACCGAGTGCGCCGATGGCATCTTCCAGCGAGCGCCGCGACAGGTCGTGGGATTCGCGCAGGCTGCGCTGCTCGCGCAGCAGGCCGAACAGGGCGAGCAGGGCGAGGGTGGCGCAGAGGATGAACAGCAGCAGCTTGCCCGCCTGCAGCGGCAGCAAGTCGGCGCGCACCCTGGCTTCGTCGAACAGCGCGTGCAGCTGCCAGTCACTGCTGCTCAGGCCGGTCTGCAGAATGCTCTGCGCGTGCTCGCTGTCGCTCAGGGGCGAGCTGTTCAGGGCTGTATCGGTATTCGCCTCGGTCTGGCGCAGGATCACCTGGCCACTGCGTTGGTCCTCGAGCAGCCAGGGCTGCTGTTCGCGGATGGCCGGCAGCCAGTTGTTCAGCGCACTCAACTGCAGGCGCAGCAGCCAACCGCCGCTCTGGTCGTTCGGCTTGCCCAGGATGAGGTAGATCAAACCGTTTTCGCGCGGGCCGTAGGCGTAATGGTAAGAGGCGTCCTTGTGGCTCAGTAGCTGGGCCAGCAGTGCGCTTTCATCCGCTGCCGGCGCGCTGTCGGCGAGGATGCGGCCCTGCGCGTCGAACCAGGCCAGGCTGTGCAGGGCGGGGTAGATTTCGTGCAGGTGGCCGAGCAGGCCCGCCAGCTTGTCTGCGCTGGGCGGCTCGGGGGCGTACTGTTCGAGGTAGACCTTGCCAGCCTCGGCCTTGAGTTTCATCGCCAGGCCCAAATGGCCGGCGAGCTGCGTGCTGTAGGCCAGGCTGCGCTGGCGCAAGCCGTCTTCCTGCTGCTGGAACTCCTGCTGCAATTGCCACAGCAGCAGGCCCAGCATCAGCGCGACCAGCAGGCCGAGGGCGCCTTTGAGCGAGCCTCGGCGGGGGCCGGCGGACAGATCGCCCCGTGAACGAGGCTTGCGGCGAGGGTGTGTGGGCACGCGCGAAATCCTGCTAATTACTGCAGCCGTATTAAAGACTGTAAGCCAGGCGAACAAAGCGGGCTAGCATGCCCGTAAGTCGGGCAAAGTGCCATCACTGTCCGTCGCCCACGGGTTTGCCCAGTCTGGCGCATTCCGGTAGCTTTGCCGCACGTGCGCGGGAGCAGGGTCTATCATGCTGACTCGCCCGACGTTTTCGTCGCGGCCGTTCGGCCGGCGACGCGGTTTTCTCTCTTATATACGCAGAACCAAGGTCCCCATGGCTCAATACGTCTACACCATGCATCGGCTCGGCAAGGTCGTGCCGCCGAAGCGGGAAATCCTCAAGAACATCTCCCTGTCGTTCTTCCCCGGCGCCAAGATCGGCGTGCTCGGCCTCAACGGCTCGGGCAAGTCCACCCTGCTGAAGATCATGGCGGGCGTCGACACCGAGTTCGACGGCGAAGCCCGTGCCATGCCGGAGCTGAATGTCGGCTACCTGCCGCAGGAGCCGCAGCTCGACCCGAACAAGACCGTGCGTGAAGTGGTGGAAGAAGCCGTCAGCGTGATCAAGGACGCCCAGGCCCGTCTCGACGAGGTCTACGCCGCCTACGCCGAACCGGATGCCGACTTCGACAAGCTGGCTGCCGAGCAGGCCAAGCTCGAAGCCATCCTGCAGTCCGCTGACGGCCACAACCTCGAGCGCCAGCTGGAAGTCGCCGCCGACGCCCTGCGCCTGCCGGCCTGGGACGCCAAGGTCGAACACCTGTCCGGTGGTGAGAAGCGCCGCGTGGCCCTGTGCCGCCTGCTGCTGTCCGCGCCGGACATGCTGCTGCTGGATGAGCCGACCAACCACCTGGACGCCGATTCCGTCGCCTGGCTGGAGCATTTCCTCCACGACTTCCCCGGCACCGTGGTGGCGATCACCCACGATCGCTACTTCCTCGACAACGTCGCCGGCTGGATTCTCGAACTCGACCGCGGCGCGGGTATCCCGTACGAAGGCAACTACTCCGGCTGGCTGGAGGCCAAGTCCGCGCGTCTGGCGCAGGAGTCCAAGCAGCAGTCGGCCCACGAAAAGGCCATGAAAGACGAACTGGAGTGGGTGCGCAAAGGCGCCAAGGCTCGCCAGTCGAAATCCAAGGCTCGCCTGCAACGTTTCGAAGAAATGCAGTCGCAGGAATTCCAGAAGCGCAGCGAGACCAACGAAATCTACATCCCGGCCGGTCCGCGCCTGGGCGACAAGGTCATCGACTTCATCAACGTCAGCAAGGGCTACGGCGACCGTGCGCTGATCGACAACCTGTCGTTCAGCATGCCCAAGGGCGCCATCGTCGGTGTGATCGGCGGCAACGGCGCGGGTAAGTCCACCCTGTTCCGCATGCTGATGGGCAAGGAGCAGCCGGACTCGGGCAGCATCGAGATCGGTGAAACCGTGCAGCTGGCCTGCGTCGACCAGAGCCGCGACGACCTCGACGGCAGCAAGACCGTGTGGGAAGCCGTTTCCGGCGGCGCCGACATGATCAAGATCGGCAACTACGAGGTGCCGTCGCGAACCTACGTCGGCCGCTTCAACTTCAAGGGCGGCGACCAGCAGAAGTTCGTCAAGGACCTCTCCGGTGGTGAGCGTGGCCGTCTGCACCTGGCCCTGACCCTGAAGGAAGGCGCCAACGTCCTGCTGCTCGACGAACCGTCCAACGACCTCGACGTGGAAACCCTGCGTTCGCTGGAAGAGGCGCTGCTCGACTTCCCGGGCGCCGCGATCGTGATCTCTCACGATCGGTGGTTCCTCGACCGCGTCGCCACGCACATCCTGGCGTACGAGGACGACTCGCACATCGAGTTCTTCGAAGGCAACTACACCGAGTATGAGGCCGATCGCAAGAAACGCCTGGGCGAGGCCGCGGCGCAGCCGCATCGCGTGCGGCACAAGAAGCTGGCGCAGTAACGCGCGCTGAAATGCAAAACGGAGCCTCAGGGCTCCGTTTTTCGTTTCAGGCGGGGATGATCTGCACGCGCGGCCAGCGTTCCTGATAGCGCTTCTGCGCCAGGCGCTGGTTATAGATGGCGACGCCGACGCGCGTCGGATTGTGACGCACGCGCAGGGCGAAAAGGTCGTCCAGGCCGTGCGGGGCGATGACCTGCAGCCTGTCGTCGGCGTCCAGGTAAAGGCCCACCGTCGTGGCGTACTCCGGCCAGGAGCCGACGGCCTCCTCCAGCGAGTTCAGCGGCGCCATCGGCTGGCCGAAGTAGTTGGCGTACCAGTGGTGTACATGCGCCTGATTGGTCACCTCCCAGGGTAATTCGGGACAGCAGGTGGCCAGGCGCTCGCGCAGATTTTCGTCCTGCTCGGCCTGGGCGCTCGGGTCGAAGTAGACCAGATCGATATCGCCCGGCACCTGCGCCGGGCGTTGGTGCAGGTGGTCCCACACCAGGTTGCGCACCGCGCCAGCGCCAATGCACCACGATGCCAGTTGCAGCGAACGCGCCGCATGCAGCGCCTCCATCAGCCAGGCGCTTTGCTGGGCGAGGTGAATCAGTTGCGGGTGCAGGTCGTCGCGGGCGGGCATGGGCGGTGTCGTGATGGTGGGGTGGCGATCATGCCGCGTGCAGCGGCTATCGCCAACTCAGTAGTGGTACCACTTCAGCTCCAGCATCAGCTCGTTCTCCGGGCTGCTCAGCTGGCTGAAGTCCCGGCTCGCACTGAAGCGCAGACCGAGGTTACGGCTCAGCTCCCACTGCTGGTCGAGTGCCAGGCTGCGGCGCACCTCGCCGTTATGGAAGTAGTCACCCTTGGCTTGCAGGGTCAGGTTGCCCAGCGCGTTGCGCCACAGCAGGCCGCTGTCGAAGCCGAGTGCGGGGGCGACGAAGGCGGCGAAGTCCTGGTGGTGCTCCAGGCGGGTGGTAGCCAGGGCGTAAGCCAGGGCATTGTCACCGAGTTTCCAGGTGCCGCCGGCGCCGCCGTTGAAGTGGCTGGCCAGCACCTCGTCGCCATCCTCGCCGGGCACCCGCTGCAGGCCGCCGCCGACCTGCCAGGACCAGGGTTTGAGTAGCCGGTTGCGCGGCGTCAGCGAGCGGATGGTGGCGAGGTCCAGCTGCTGCAGCTGCCAGTGATTGCCTTCGTACTGGCGCAGCTTGAGTTGGGCCAGTTCGATCTGCGCGCCGAGGGGGAAGCCGTAGGCGTTGTCGTTGAGGTCGTGGTAGGCCATGCGCAGGCCGTACTCGGCGAAGGCGCGGTCATCGCGGCTGCCAGCGCCGAGTTGCCAGGTGCGCGATTCGTGGCCGTCCTCGGGCAGGCCGGGGCGTTCGAGGGCCAGGGCCGGCGGCGGGTTGCCGTTGATCGCGCGCAGTAGCTCGAAGCTGCGGCTGGCGATCTCGCCGGAGCGCGCTTCGCCGGTGGCGCGGTAGCGCACCAGGCGAAAGGCGGCGTCCTGAATCAAGGCGCGGCGCTCTGCAGGCAGGGCCTGGAATTCGATGCTGGTAGTCAGCTGCGGAGCCTCGGCCAGGCGCAGTACCCAGTCCTGTTCGGCGCCGTTCAGTTGTTCGGCGCGACCGAGTAGCTCGCGCTCGCGGGACGGGCGGTAGTCGGTACGCGCGACCAGGCCGGCCTGCTTCACCGCGCGCACGGTGTCGGTGGGGATGGCGGTCAGCGGGAACTGCTCGGTCAGCTCCAGGCCGGGGCGGGCGATCTCCAGCAGTTCGAGCAGGCGGTAGGAGCAGTTTTCGTCGAAGAAGAAGTAGTCGAAGCGCACTTGGCGCAGCTCCCACACGTGCTCGACCATGCGCCCGGTTTCCGCCGCGCTGAGGTTGAGCCGGTATTCCCACAGGTCGCGGTTCTCCAGACGGCTGTACTCGGCGAGTTTCTCGCGGTAGGGCACCAGGGCGAACAGGCCGGGGTAGCCGCCCATCAGGCCTTTCCAGGCATAGAGGATGCTGTTGTCCATGCCTTCGATGTAGGCGCCGAAGTTCAGCGCGTAGCTGAGCAGGGCGGTGTTGTGCGAGTCGACGTCAGCCTGGTCGATGCGCAGCAGGGTGTGGCCGAACATCGACGACGGGCTGTTCAGGTAGGCGGCGGGAAACACCAGTACCGTGCTGTGCGGCTTGATGTCGGCGAACCAGGCGTTGAATTCGGTGCAGGTGGGGGTGGGCAGATCGGTCAGGGCCAGCTGTTCGCGCAGCCAGCGGGTGCGCGCCGGATAGCGGCATTGCGGGTGCAGGTCGCCCTGCGCCGCGGGCGCATAGAGCGCCTGCAGGGTGGCTTGCAGTTCGGCCTGCGGGTCGCTGTCGCCCTGTGCGACGAGGAAGAAGTCGGCGTCGTCGACGTAACTGCGCCAGCCGCCGAGCTTGCCGGTTTCGTAGTGCCCGAGGGCGATCCAGTAGGGCGAGGCCGCCAGTGTGGCCAGGCGCTCCGCGGCAATCTGCGGGGCGGCGTGCAGGTGAGCGCCGAGGCAAAGCGCCAGGTACGGCAACATCCGTTTCAAGGGCGGGCTTCTTCTTCCAGGGCGAGCCGAACGAGCTTTTCCCATGCCCGCAAGCCTGTCAAGCAAGGTCATTTCGGGCGATTGCGCAAGGGCATTCGGCGTGTTCCGTGTGGTAACGAAAAGCCGCGAACGGGCAGCGCCGATGCCTTGCCAGCGGCGTTCGGCCGGCGCCAGAATGGTCCCAACTTTCCGCGGCGCTGCTGCCGCCCGATAAGGACTTCCGATGCCTGAATCTTTTGCTGCTGGCCTGCACCTGGCGCCCGATGACCTGACTCGCCCCTTCTCTCCCGAACAGTTCAACTTCACTTCCACCGATGACCTGGAGCCGTTCCGCGGCGTGCTCGGCCAGGAGCGCGCCGTCGAAGCGCTGCAGTTCGGCGTGGCCATGCCGCGCCCCGGTTACAACGTGTTCGTCATGGGCGAGCCCGGCACCGGGCGCTTCTCGTTCGTGCAGCGCTACCTCAAGGCCGAGGCCAAGCGCCTGGCCACGCCGGCCGACCATCTCTATGTGAACAACTTCGACGAGCCGCGCGAGCCGCGCGCGCTGGAGCTGCCGGCCGGCACGGCGGGAGAGCTGATCAGCGACATCGGCCAGTTGATCGACAACCTGCTGTCGACCTTCCCGGCGGTGTTCGAGACGCCCACTTACCAGCAGAAGAAGAGCGCCATCGAGCGCATCTTCAACCAGCGCTACGACAAGGCGCTGGACGTGGTCGAGCGCCTGTCGCTGGAAAAGGAAGTAGCGCTGTACCGCGACAGCAGCAACATCGCCTTCACCCCGATGAAGGAGGGCAAGGCCCTTGATGAGGCCGAGTTCGCCCAGCTGCCGGAGGCCGAGCGCGAGCGCTTCCATGCCGACATCACCGCGCTGGAGGAGCGCCTCAACGAGGAGCTTGCCGGCCTGCCGCAGTGGAAGCGCGAGCTGAGCAACCAGACCCGCCAGCTCAACGAAGAAACCATCACCCTGGCGCTGCAGCCGCTGCTGGCGCCGCTGTCGGAAAAATACGCGGAGAACGCCGGCATCGGTGCCTACCTGCAGGCGGTGCAGGTCAACCTGCTGAAGACCGTGGTCGATCAGCTGATCGACGACAAACCGGACGTCGAGCGCCGCGAAATGCTCGAAGAGCAGTACTGCCCGAGCCTGGTGGTCGGCCATCACGCCGACGGTGGCGCACCGGTGGTGTTCGAGCCGCACCCGACCTACGACAACCTGTTCGGTCGCATCGAATACAGCACCGATCAGGGCGCGCTCTACACCAGCTACCGGCAGCTGCGCCCCGGCGCGCTGCACCGCGCCAATGGCGGCTTCCTGGTGCTGGAAGCGGAGAAGATGCTCGGCGAGCCGTTCGTCTGGGACGCGCTCAAGCGCGCCCTGCATTCGCGCCAGTTGAAGATGGAGTCGCCGTTGGGTGACCTCGGCCGCATCGCCACCGTGACCCTGACGCCACAGATGATCCCGCTGCAGCTGAAGGTGGTGATCATCGGCTCGCGCCAGCTGTACTACGCGCTGCAGGACGCCGATCCGGACTTCCAGGAGATGTTCCGCGTGCTGGTGGACTTCGACGAGGACATCCCGCTCGCCGACGAGAGCCTCGAACAGTTCGCCCAGTTGCTCAAAACGCGCACCTCGGAGGAGGGTATGGCGCCGCTCACCGCCGCCGCCGTGGCGCGCCTGGCGACCTACAGTGCACGCCTGGCCGAGCACCAGGGGCGGTTGTCGGCGCGTATCGGCGATCTGTTCCAGCTGGTCAGCGAGGCCGACTTCATCCGCAGCCTGGCCAGCGATGAGCTGACCGATGCCGGGCATATCGAGCGTGCGCTGAAGGCCAAGGCCACGCGCACCGGCCGCGTCTCGGCGCGGATCATCGATGACATGCTCGCCGGCATCATCCTCATCGACACCGCCGGTGCTGCGATCGGCAAATGCAACGGCCTCACTGTACTGGAGGTCGGTGACTCGGCCTTCGGCGTGCCGGCGCGGATTTCCGCCACGGTGTATCCGGGTGGCAGCGGCATCGTCGACATCGAACGCGAGGTCAACCTCGGCCAGCCGATCCACTCCAAGGGCGTGATGATCCTCACCGGCTACCTCGGCAGCCGTTATGCCCAGGAATTCCCCCTGGAGATTTCGGCGAGCATCGCCCTGGAGCAATCCTACGGCTACGTCGACGGCGACAGCGCCTCGCTCGGCGAGGTCTGCACGCTGATTTCTGCCCTGTCGCGCACGCCGCTCAAGCAGTGCTTCGCCATCACCGGTTCGATCAACCAGTTCGGCGAGGTGCAAGCGGTTGGCGGGGTCAACGAGAAGATCGAGGGCTTCTTCCGCCTGTGCGAGGCGCGCGGCCTGACCGGTGAGCAGGGCGCGATCATTCCCTACTCCAACGTCACCACGCTGATGCTCGACGAGCGCGTGCTGCAGGCGGTACGCAATGGCCTGTTCCACGTCTATGCGGTGCGCCAGGTCGATGAGGCGCTGAGCCTGCTGGTTGGCGAGGATGCCGGCACACCGAACGACAAGGGCGAATTCCCGGCCGGCAGCGTCAACGCGCGCGTGGTCGAGCGCCTGCGCAGCATCGCCGAGATGGGCATGGAGGAAGAGGAGAAGGAGCCGGTGCAGATCGCCGAGGTGAAGACCAAGGGGCGCGCCGTGGCGAAAAAGCCCAAGGAGTGACGCGGTGACCGTCCGGCAACTGGTCAGTCACTGAACAGTTGCCCGGCGGCCGCGAGCGGCCTCGCTCGGACCTGCTTGCCCTCACTTCTTCCACAGAGTTATCCACAGCGTGCGGGGATAACTTTGCCTTTCCCCGTCGGCGCCTCGGGGTGTAGTCTGAAACCCAGACCTTGCGAGGACCGCCGTCATGCCGCGCAGCCTCTGCCTCACCCGTCAGTGCCTCGGCCTGACCACTCGGATCGAATGTGTGATTCGCCCGCTGGCTGGCGAGCGAGGGCTGTGGACGCTGCTCTGCGCGGCAGGCATGTCTGGCGCGCAACCCTCGGCGATCAAGGCGCAAGGCCCATTCCACGGGCCTTTCGTGGCCGAAGCGGTACTCGATTCGATCGCCCAGTGCCTATCCGTACAGGGCTACGAAGCCTGCGAGGAACCGCCGATCTGGTGCCTGCATCTGCAGGGCGAGTTGCGTCGGCTCAATGGCGAGCGTTGCCGTCACGTGGGTGATTGCCAGTTCCGCCCGGAAAGCTGAGCACGCCGCTGAGCGCTTTTTCACCAATGCCGGCAAAGCACCGATGGCGCTGCGCCGCGACCACCTTTCCCGTCCCTGCCCACAAGGTTATCCACAGTTCGCGTGGATAAGCCGCAAAAGGCGCTGTCGCCTTTGTCCCAGACGCTCGCGTGGGTATACTCGCGGCCGGATTTTCATTCAGCGAGGGGACCATGGAACGCATTATCGAGAACGCAATGTATGCCTCGCGCTGGCTGCTGGCGCCGATCTACTTCGGCCTGTCGCTGGGTCTGCTGGCACTGGCGCTGAAGTTCTTCCAGGAAGTTTTCCACATCCTGCCCAACGTCTTCTCCCTGGCCGAGGCCGATCTGATTCTGGTGCTGCTGTCGCTGATCGACATGGCGCTGGTCGGTGGCCTGCTGGTGATGGTGATGATCTCCGGCTACGAGAACTTCGTCTCGCAGCTGGATATCGACGAGAGCAAGGAGAAACTCAGCTGGCTGGGCAAGATGGATTCCAGCTCGCTGAAGATGAAGGTGGCTGCATCGATTGTGGCGATCTCTTCGATCCACCTGCTGCGCGTGTTCATGGATGCCAAGAACCACGACCCCGAACACCTCAAGTGGTACGTGATCATCCACATGACCTTCGTCGTCTCGGCGTTCGCCATGGGTTACCTGGACAAGCTGACCAAGCACGACTGACGTGTGACCGTACACGCCGAGCCCGGCACCGCGAGGTGGCCGGGCTTTTTTCTGCGCTCAGGTTTGCATGCGCTCTAAGCGGTCTCGTCGCGGGGCGGCTTGTGCTAGTCTGGCCGCCCTTTTTCGACCCTTAACGTGGAGCCCGGCCATGTCCGAACTCAACCTGTCCACCGACGAAACGCGCGTCAGCTACGGCATCGGCCGCCAACTGGGCGACCAGCTGCGCGACAATCCGCCGCCCGGCGTGAGCCTGGACGCCGTGGTCGCCGGCCTGCGTGACGCCTTCGCTGGCGAGCCGAGCCGTGTCGCTGCGGAAGACCTGAACAACGCCTTCCGCGCCATCCGCGAAATCATGCAGGCCGAAGCCGCTGCCAAGGCTGAAGCGGCCGCTGGCGCCGGTCGCAGCTACCTGATCGAGAACGCCAAGCGCGACGGCGTGACCGTGCTCGAATCCGGCCTGCAGTACGAAGTGCTGACCGCCGGCGAAGGCGCCAAGCCATCGCGCGAAGACCACGTACGCACCCACTACCACGGCACCCTGATCGACGGCACCGTGTTCGACAGTTCCTACGATCGTGGCCAGCCCGCCGAATTCCCGGTGGGCGGCGTGATCGCCGGCTGGATCGAGGCCCTGCAGCTGATGAACACCGGTAGCAAATGGCGCCTGTACGTGCCGAGCGAGCTGGCCTATGGCGGCCAAGCTGTTGGCAGCATTCCGCCGCACAGCGTGCTGGTGTTCGACGTCGAGCTGCTCGAGATCCTCTGAGAACTTGTTCACGATCAGCTGCGCGTCGGCGCTACTACGTTAAAAGCAAGCTCGGATGCGAGTCCAAT
Organism: Pseudomonas sp. PDM14; assembly: GCF_014851905.1. Lineage (NCBI taxonomy): Bacteria > Pseudomonadati > Pseudomonadota > Gammaproteobacteria > Pseudomonadales > Pseudomonadaceae > Pseudomonas > Pseudomonas sp. PDM14. The sequence continues at coordinate 168,971 of NZ_JACVAQ010000003.1, forward strand.
CGGAATGCTCATTTACCACTCGTAAACTCCGCTTCCTCACTTGCTTTTGCCTTGTATCGCTCTAGCTCGCGAGATCGTGAGCAGGTTCTAAGCACGCTAGAAAAAGCGATGCCCGGCCAGTCGTCCTGACTGGTCCGGGCACCTGCAGAAGCGGCATCGCCTCTGCGACATGGCGGCACATCAGCTGGCCCCATGCTCCCGACACGTCCCTGTGTCAGGGTGTTCCCGCTTCCGGTGACCGTCGTTGGCCGACCCTGGCAGTCAGTGCAGCTCCCCGTGTGGCCGCAAGGCGCGGGCGTAGCAGAACAGGAAGAGGCTGCGCACCAGTTCCTTGAGCACGCTTGGTTCGCTGGAGTTCAGGCAGCTCAGGTCGAGATCGCCCTGATCGCGCAATTCGCCGATGGCCTCTTCTTCGAGTACAGCGCACACCTCGCCGGTTTCCCGATTGAGAATCCGCAGGTAGGGATGTGGGCGGTCCAGCCAGGCATCAATCAGATAGGTCATGTGCATATCCTCCGTCGTCGTCCTTGAGATGAGAATAATTCTTATTGAGATTATAGCAAGACTTAATGGGCGCCTTTTGTCGGCAAATGAAAAGCCCGTCGCAAGGACGGGCTTTTCGCTGGAGCCAGGCTTGGCTCAGTTCGTGCGGGATACGGCAAACCGGCAGAGCTCGATCAGCGCGTCGCGGTGACTGTTGTTGGGCAGCGTGTCCAGGCAGGCGATGGCTTTGTCGGCATGTTCGCGGGCCAGCTTGGCGGTGTAGGCCAGCGCGCCACAGGCGTCGACCGCGGCGCGGATGCTTTCCAGGTCTTCGATGCCGCCTTTCTGGATGGCGCTGCGCACCAGGGCGGCCTGTTCGGCGGTGCCTTCACGCATGGTGTAGATCAGCGGCAGGGTCGGCTTGCCTTCGGCCAGATCGTCACCGACGTTCTTGCCCAGGGTGGCGGCGTCGCCCTGGTAGTCGAGCAGGTCGTCGACCAGTTGGAAGGCGATGCCCAGGTGGTCGCCGAAGGTGCGCAGGGCTTCGCTCTGGGCGTGGTCGGCACCGGCCAGCGCGGCGGCGCTGTGGGTCGAGGCCTCGAAGAGCATCGCGGTCTTGCCGCGGATGACTTCCATGTAGGTCTCTTCCGTAGTGCTGGCGTCGCGCACCTTGGACAGTTGCAGCACTTCGCCTTCGGCGATCACCCGGGTGGCGCGGGAGAGGATTTGCATCACCGGCATGCAGCCGAGTTCGACCATCATTTCGAACGAGCGCGAATAAAGGAAGTCGCCGACCAGCACGCTCGGCGCATTGCCCCACTGGGCGTTGGCGGTGGCGCGACCACGGCGCATGCCGGACATGTCGACCACGTCGTCGTGCAGCAGGGTGGCGGTATGCAGGAACTCGATGGTCGCGGCCAGCAGGCGCAGGTCGTCCGCCTGATAGCCGAGAGCCTTGCCGCTGAGCAGGACGAGCAGCGGACGCAGGCGCTTGCCACCTGCGGAGATGATGTAGTCGCCGATCTTCTCCACCAGAGGCACGCGTGATACCAGTTGGCGGCGGATGATGCCGTCGACGGCGGCGAAGTCGTTCGCCACCACGCTATAGAAGGCCTGGGGTTGCATCGTGGAGGGTGGCTCCTGGGGCTGGGCGGCGCCTGTTATGGGTACGCCGGCAGGGCTGCGGCGATGGGGCCGGGGGTAATCTGATTGCGCGGCATGCTAGGGGCCGGGGTAGGGGCTGTCAAGGCAAGTGCCGGCGGGGGTTGCCTCGCTGCGGGGCTTTCCGTACAATCGCGGCCCCTAACTTCTTTGGGCACTCCCTGCCTTACGCAATTGCACGGCGCCAGTCCAGGTTCCATGCAGCCATGCCGGCCAATTACTCTTCCTATAAAGAGTCGGGTGAGCAGGTTTAACGGAGAGATATCCATGTACGCTGTAATCGTTACCGGTGGCAAGCAATACAAAGTCGCCGAAGGTGAATTCCTCAAGGTCGAGAAGCTGGAAATCGCCACTGGCGAATCCGTGACTTTTGATCGCGTTCTGCTGATCGGCAATGGCGACGACGTTCAGATCGGCGCCCCGGTGGTTGCTGGTGCCAAGGTTGTCGCTGAAGTGGTCTCCCAAGGCCGTCACGACAAAGTCACCATCATCAAGTTCCGTCGTCGTAAGCACCACATGAAGCGTCAGGGCCACCGTCAGTGGTTCACCGAAATCAAGATCACTGGCATCCAGGCCTGATTGGAGGGTTTGACTCATGGCACACAAGAAAGCTGGCGGTAGTACTCGTAACGGCCGCGACTCAGAAAGCAAACGCCTTGGCGTGAAGATGTATGGCGGCCAGGTCATCAAGGCCGGCAACATCATCGTGCGTCAGCGCGGTACCCAGTTCCACGCCGGTTACGGTGTTGGCATGGGTAAAGATCACACCCTCTTCGCTAAAATCGAAGGCGTGATCAAGTTCGAAGTGAAGGGCGCGTTCAACCGCCGCTACGTAAGTGTCGTGACTGCCTAAGTCCGCGCTTGCTGAAGAAGCCCTGTCTCGCGACGGGGCTTTTTTGTTTCTGTATACCCTGTATCCGTGTTCCATTAGCCCGTCGCCGCGACGGGAGGCGTACCCATGAAATTCGTCGATGAAGTTTCTATTTTTGTAAAAGCCGGCGACGGTGGTAACGGCATGATGAGCTTTCGTCGTGAGAAGTTCATCGAGAAGGGTGGCCCTAACGGCGGCGATGGTGGTGACGGCGGCTCCATCTATATGGAGGCGGCTGCCAACCTCAATACCCTGGTCGACTATCGTTACACGCGGCGTTTTACCGCGAGAAATGGCGAGAAGGGTGGCAGCACCGAATGTACCGGGGCCAAGGGTGAGGACCTGATCCTGCCGGTTCCGGTCGGCACCACCGTGATCGATGCTGGCACCCAGGAGATCATTGGCGACCTGACCAAGCCGGGCCAGCGCCTGTTGGTCGCGCATGGTGGTTGGCACGGCCTGGGCAACACCCGCTTCAAGTCGAGCACCAACCGTGCGCCACGGCAGACCACGCCGGGCAAGCCGGGCGAGTCGCGTGACCTCAAGCTGGAGCTCAAGGTTTTGGCCGATGTGGGCCTGCTCGGTCTGCCCAATGCTGGCAAGAGCACCTTCATTCGCTCCGTTTCGGCCGCCAAGCCGAAGGTGGCGGATTATCCGTTCACCACGCTGATCCCTAACCTGGGTGTAGTCAGTGTCGGGCGCTACAAGAGCTTCGTGGTTGCCGACATCCCCGGTCTGATCGAAGGGGCCTCGGAGGGCGCGGGTCTGGGGATTCGCTTCCTCAAGCACCTGGCGCGTACCCGTCTGCTGCTGCACCTCGTGGACCTGTCGCCGCCTGATGGCAGTGATCCGGCCGAGGCTGCCGAGGTGATCATCCGCGAGCTGGAGAAGTTCAGCCCGGCGCTGGCCGAGCGTGATCGCTGGTTGGTGCTGAACAAGGCCGATCAGCTGCTCGAAGATGAGCGCGACGAGCGCGTCAAGGCCGTGGTCGAGCGCCTGGACTGGCAGGGTCCGGTGCACGTGATTTCCGCCTTGGAAAGCGAAGGCACCGAGTCGCTGAGCCAGGCGATCATGCGCTATCTCGATGAGCGTGACCTGCGCAAGGCCGAGGAGCCGGCTTACGCCGAGGCGTTGGCCGAGCTGGATCGTCGCATCGAGGACGAGGCGCGGGCGCGCCTGCAGGCGCTGGACGACAAGCGTGCGCTGCGTCGCGCCGGCCTGAAGAGCGTGGATGACGTCGGTGATGACGACTGGGATGATGATTTCGAGGACGACGAAGATGGTCCGGAGATCATCTACGTTCGCGATTGAGGTATCGTACGGCGCCGCTTGATAGCGGCGTCGTGCTGATTGCAGGCACGTATTTGCATTCTGGCTAGGGTTGGAAAAGATGCGGGACAAGGTTACAGGTGCGCAGCGCTGGGTGGTCAAGATTGGCAGCGCGCTGCTGACGGCGGATGGGCGTGGTCTGGACCGCGCCGCCATGGCGGTTTGGGTCGAGCAGATGGTTGCGCTGCGCGAGGCGGGCGTCGAGCTGGTGCTGGTGTCCTCGGGGGCGGTGGCGGCCGGGATGAGTCGCCTTGGCTGGGTGTCGCGTCCGAGTGCCATCCATGAGCTGCAGGCTGCTGCTGCGGTCGGGCAGATGGGGTTGGTGCAGGCCTGGGAGTCCAGCTTTGCCGAGCATGGCAAGCACACCGCGCAGGTACTGCTGACCCATGACGACCTGTCGGACCGCAAGCGCTACCTGAATGCGCGTAGCACCCTGCGTACCCTGGTCGAGCTTGGCACCATTCCGGTGATCAACGAGAACGATACGGTGGTCACCGACGAGATCCGCTTCGGTGACAACGATACCCTGGCGGCGCTGGTGGCCAACCTGGTCGAGGCTGATCTGCTGGTGATTCTCACGGATCGCGATGGCATGTTCGACGCCGATCCGCGGCACAATCCCGATGCTCAGCTGATTTTCGAAGCGCGTGCCGATGACCCGGCCCTGGATGCCGTGGCGGGAGGTACCGGTGGTGCGCTCGGCCGTGGCGGCATGCAGACCAAGCTGCGCGCGGCGCGTCTGGCGGCGCGCTCGGGGGCTTACACGGTGATCGTCGGCGGGCGCATCGAGCGCGTGCTTGATCGCCTCAAGGCGGGTGAGCGCCTGGGCACCCTGCTGGCGCCCGAGCGGGGTCTGCTGGCGGCGCGCAAGCAGTGGCTGGCTGGTCATCTGCAGACCCGTGGCACGCTGGTGCTGGATGCGGGGGCGGTCAAGGCGCTGCTGGTTGATCGCAAGAGCCTGTTGCCGGTTGGTGTGCGTCAGGTGCAGGGCAGTTTCCGTCGTGGCGAAATGGTGGTCTGCGTGGCGCCGGATGGGCGCGAGATCGCGCGCGGCCTGGCCAACTACAGTGCGCTGGAGGCGCAGAAGATTGTCGGTCAGCCTTCCGATGCCATCGAGAAGTTGCTTGGCTATGTCGATGAGCCTGAGCTGGTGCACCGCGACAACCTGATTCTGGTCTGAGGAGAGTGCAATGCGCATGGCAAAAGGATTGCTCGGCTTGCTGCTGATGGTTCCGCTGGTGGCGCCGGCGGAAGAGATTGGCGAGGTGTCCACGGTATTCAAGTGGCTCGGCCCGAACGACAAGATTGTCGTCGAGGCGTTCGATGATCCTCAGGTGGAGGGGGTGACCTGCTACCTGTCGCGCGCCAAGACTGGTGGTGTGAAGGGCGGTTTTGGGTTGGCGGAAGACCGCGCCGAGGCGTCGCTGGCCTGCCGTCAGGTCGGCCCGATCAATTTCACCGGCAAGCTCAAGGATGGTGAAGAGGTGTTCCGCGAGCGCACGTCGCTGGTGTTCAAGACCATGCAGGTGGTGCGCTTCTTCGACGAGAAGCGCAACACCCTGGTCTATCTCGTGTACAGCGATCGGGTGATCGAGGGCAGTCCGCAGAATGCGGTCACGGCGATCCCGATTCTGCCCTGGCCAAACGAGTGAGAAAAGCCGGTGCCCTGCACCGGTTTTTTTATGCGCTGAATGGCGGGCAATAAAAAACCGGCCGAGGCCGGTTTTTCAAGAACAGCTGTCGCTTAGGCGGCAGCTTGGCTCAGCGCCTTGATGTGACCGTTGAGGCGGCCTTTGTGGCGAGCAGCTTTGTTCTTGTGGATGATGCCTTTGTCGGCCATACGGTCGATTACCGGCACAGCCAGGGTGTAGGCGGTTTTGGCTTTGTCCAGGTCTTTGGCGTCGAGAGCCTTGACCACGTTCTTGATGTAGGTACGAACCATCGAGCGCAGGCTGGCATTGTGGCTACGACGCTTCTCAGCCTGTTTTGCGCGTTTTTTGGCAGAAGGTGTATTGGCCACCGTCAAGCTCCTCGAAAAAAAACTGGGGGGATAGCAACAAATAAGGCCGCGGATAATGCCGAGCCAGGGTGCCGATGTCAAGCTTATTAGCATTTGCCTTCGCTAGCCTGACCAGTGGCGGACCGCTACACTCGTCGGCTTTGCGCGGCGGTGGATTCTCCCCCTATGCGCGCGTTTGCGGAAGCCCCTCATTCAGATGAACCTGCTCAAATCGCTGGCGGCTGTCAGCTCCCTGACCATGTTGTCCCGCGTGCTCGGCTTCGTGCGCGATACCATCATTGCCCGCATGTTCGGCGCAGGCGTGGCGTCTGACGCCTTCGTGGTCGCCTTCAAGCTGCCCAACCTGCTGCGCCGGATCTTCGCCGAGGGGGCGTTCTCCCAGGCGTTCGTGCCGATCCTCGCGGAGTACAGGACCCAGCAGGGTGAGGAGGCTGCGCGTACCTTCGTCGCCTACGTCTGTGGCTTGCTGACCCTGGTGCTGGCGCTGGTTACCCTGATCGGCATTCTCGCTGCGCCGTGGATCGTCTGGATCTCGGCGCCCGGTTTTGCCGACGAGGCCGAGCGTTTCAGTCTGACCACCGACCTGTTGCGCCTGACCTTTCCTTATATATTGCTGATCTCGCTGTCGTCGCTGGCCGGGGCGGTGCTCAATACCTGGAACCGGTTCTCGGTGCCGGCCTTCGTGCCGACCCTGCTCAACGTCAGCATGATCGTCTTTGCCCTGTTCCTCTCGCCGTACTTCGACCCGCCGATCATGGCGCTGGGCTGGGCGGTGCTGGTGGGCGGGCTGCTGCAATTGCTCTACCAGCTGCCACACCTGAAGAAGATCGGCATGCTCGTGCTGCCACGCTTGAAGTGGCGCGATGCCGGCGTGTGGCGCGTGCTGAAGCTGATGGGGCCGGCGATTTTCGGTGTCTCGGTCAGTCAGATCTCGCTGATCATCAACACCATTTTCGCCTCGTTCCTGGTCGCTGGTTCGGTGTCGTGGATGTATTACGCCGATCGCCTGATGGAGCTGCCGTCCGGTGTGCTCGGCGTGGCGCTGGGCACCATCCTCCTGCCGGCGCTGGCGAAAACCTATGCCAGTGCTGATCGTGACGAATACTCGCGCCTGCTCGACTGGGGGCTGCGTCTGTGCTTCCTGCTGGTGCTGCCGTGCGCGCTGGCCCTGGCGATTCTCGCCGAACCGCTGACCGTGGCGCTGTTCCAGTACGGCAAGTTCACCGGCCAGGACGCGCTGATGACCCAGCAGGCGCTGATTGCCTATTCGGTCGGCCTGCTCGGCATCATCCTGGTGAAGATCCTCGCGCCCGGTTTCTACGCCCAGCAGAACATCCGTACCCCGGTGCGCATCGCCATCGTCAGCCTGCTGGCGACCCAGGCGATGAACGTGCTGTTCGTCTTCGTGATCCCTCTGGCCCACGCCGGTCTGGCCCTGTCGATCGGCCTGGCGGCTTGCCTGAACGCCGGTTTGCTCTACTGGCAGTTGCGCAAGGCGGACATGTTCCAGCCGCAAGTCGGGTGGGGCGTGTTCATCGGCAAGCTACTGCTGGCGGTGGTGGCGATGGTGGCGGTGCTGCTGCTGGCCATGCACTACATGCCGGCCTGGGATGAGGGCGGCATGCTCCTGCGCCTGTTGCGCCTCGGCGCGCTGGTGGTGGCGGGCGTGGTGGTGTATTTCGGCGTATTGCTGCTGCTGGGCTTTCGCCTGCGTGACTTCGCCCGGCGCAGTCTGGCCTGAGGCGCGAGTGGCAGACGCTCTGCCTGTTGTCTGCCGGCGCCTGTGCGTATAATCGGCCACTTTGTAAGCAAGAAGCGCGCTATGCAGCTGGTCCGAGGCCTCCACAATCTGCTACCCCTCACCCAGGGATGCGTTGCCACCATCGGTAATTTCGATGGCGTGCACCGTGGGCACCAGGCGATTCTCGCTCGTTTACGCGAGCGTGCCATCGAGCTGGGCGTACCCAGCTGCGTGGTGATTTTTGAGCCGCAGCCGCGGGAATTTTTCGGTCCGGATACTGCACCGGCACGCCTGACTCGCTTGCGCGAGAAGCTTGAGCTGTTGGCCGAGCAGGGTGTCGATCGGGTGTTGTGTCTTGCATTCAACCGCCGTCTGCGCGAGCTGTCGGCGACCGAGTTCGTGCGTCAGGTGCTGGTCGAGGGGCTGCATGTGAAGCACCTCGAGGTCGGTGACGACTTCCGCTTCGGTTGCGACCGTTCCGGGGATTTCGGGTTTCTCGTGCAGGCCGGTGCCGAGCACGACTTCAGCGTCGAGGCGGCGATGACCGTCGAGCTCGATGGTGATCGCGTCAGCAGTACCCGCGTGCGCCAGGCCTTGCAGGCCGGGGAGCTGGAACTGGCCGAGCGTTTGCTAGGCCGCCCGTTCGCACTGGCCGGTCGGGTGTTGCACGGGCAGAAGCTGGCGCGCCAACTGGGCACGCCGACGGCCAATGTGCAGCTCAAGCGCCGTATTGCGCCCCTGCGCGGGGTGTATCTGGTCAGTGCGCTGGTCGATGGCCGGCGTTATCACGGTGTGGCCAACATCGGTCAACGGCCTAGCGTCGCTGGCGATGGCAAGCCTCACCTGGAAGTGCACCTGCTGGAGTTCGCTGGCGACCTGTATGGTCAGCGCCTGACGGTGATCTTCCACCACAAGCTGCGCGATGAGCAGCGCTTCGCCTCCCTGGAGGCATTGAAGTCGGCGATAGATGCGGATGTTGCCGCCGCCCGGGCCTACTGGCTTGGCCAACCGCTTGATTGACCACTGTATTAGATGAGTCCAAGAGCCTGAGATGACCGACTACAAAGCCACGCTGAACCTCCCGGATACTGCCTTCCCGATGAAAGCCGGCCTGCCGCAGCGCGAGCCGCAAACCCTGGCGCGCTGGGACAGCATTGGCCTGTACCAGAAGTTGCGGCAGATTGGCGAGAACCGGCCGAAGTTCGTCCTGCATGACGGCCCGCCCTACGCCAACGGCAGCATCCACATCGGTCACGCGGTCAACAAGATCCTCAAGGACATGATCACCCGGTCCAAGACTCTGTCTGGCTTCGACGCGCCATACGTGCCGGGCTGGGACTGCCACGGTCTGCCGATCGAGCACAAGGTCGAGACCACCTTCGGCAAGAATCAGCCGTCCGACCTGACCCGTGAGCGCTGCCGCACCTATGCCGGCCAGCAGATCGAAGGGCAGAAGGCCGACTTCATCCGTCTCGGCGTGCTGGGCGAGTGGGACAACCCCTACAAGACCATGGACTTCGCCAACGAGGCCGGAGAAATCCGCGCCCTGGCCGAAATGGTCAAGCAGGGCTTCGTATTCAAGGGCCTGAAGCCGGTCAACTGGTGCTTCGATTGCGGCTCGGCGCTGGCCGAGGCCGAGGTCGAATACCAGGACAAGAAATCCGATGCCATCGACGTGGCCTTCGCCGTCGAGGACGCCGACAAGCTGGCGGCCGCCTTCGGTCTTGCCAGCCTGGCCAAGCCGACCAGCATCGTCATCTGGACCACTACGCCCTGGACCATCCCGGCCAACCAGGCGCTGAACGTTCACCCGGAATTCATCTACGCCCTGGTCGACACCGGTGAGCGCCAGCTGCTGCTGGCCGAGGAACTGGTGGAAAGTTGCCTGGCGCGCTATGGCCTGCAGGGCGAGGTTATCGCCACCGCACCAGGTGCCGCGCTGGAAAACATCCGTTTCCGCCACCCGTTCTACGAGCGCTTCTCGCCGGTTTACCTGGCCGAGTACGTCGAAACGGGCGCCGGTACCGGCATCGTGCACTCGGCCCCGGCCTACGGCGAGGACGACTTCCGTTCCTGCAAGCAGTACGGCATGAGCAACGACGACATCCTCAGCCCGGTGCAGAGCAACGGCGTGTACGTCGAGTCGCTGCCCTTCTTCGGTGGCCAGTTCATCTGGAAGGCCAATCCGGCCATCGTCGCCAAGCTCGGTGAAGTGGGTGCGCTGCTCAAGCACGAAGCCATCCAGCACAGCTACATGCACTGCTGGCGCCACAAGACTCCGCTGATCTACCGCGCCACGGCGCAGTGGTTTGTCGGCATGGACAAGCAGCCGAACGTGGGCGACACCTTGCGCGAGCGCGCCCTGGCGGCCATCGAACAAACTCAGTTCGTTCCGGCCTGGGGTCAGGCGCGCCTGCACAGCATGATCGCCGGGCGCCCGGACTGGTGCATCTCGCGTCAGCGCAACTGGGGCGTGCCGATCCCGTTCTTCCTGCACAAGGAAAGCGGCGAGCTGCACCCGCGCACCGTAGAGCTGATGGGCGAAGTGGCTGCGCGCGTGGAAGAGCAGGGCATTGAGGCCTGGTTCAAGCTCGACGCCGCCGAGCTGCTCGGTGACGAGGCTGCTCAGTACGACAAGATCAGCGACACCCTGGACGTGTGGTTCGATTCCGGCACCACCCACTGGCATGTGATGCGCGGCTCGCACCCCATGGGGCACGAGCACGGCCCGCGCGCGGACCTGTATCTGGAAGGCTCCGACCAGCACCGCGGCTGGTTCCACTCGTCCCTGCTGACCGGTAGCGCCATCGATGGCCACGCGCCGTACAAGGCCCTGCTGACCCATGGTTTCGTGGTTGACGAGAACGGCCGCAAGATGTCCAAGTCGCTGGGCAACGTGGTTGCGCCGCAGGAGGTCAACGACAGCCTGGGGGCCGACATCATGCGCTTGTGGGTCGCCTCCACCGACTACTCCGGCGAGATGGCGGTGTCCAAGGTCATCCTGCAGCGTAGCGCCGATGCCTACCGGCGCATCCGCAACACCACGCGCTTCCTGCTCTCGAATCTCAACGGCTTCGATCCAGCCAAGGATCTGCTGCCGGTCGAGCAGATGCTCGATCTGGACCGCTGGGCGCTCGACGCCGCGGCGCGTTTGCAGGGCGAAATCATCGAGGCCTACGATGAGTACCGTTTCTGGAACGTTTACCAGAAGGTGCACAACTTCTGCGTACAGGAGCTGGGCGGCTTCTACCTCGACGTGATCAAGGATCGTCAATACACCACCGCCGCCGACAGCGTGGCGCGCCGCTCCTGCCAGAGCGCGCTGTACCACATCGCCGAAGCGCTGGTGCGCTGGATCGCACCGATCCTGGCCTTCACCGCCGACGAAATCTGGCAGTTCATGCTGGGCGAGCGCAACGAGTCGGTGATGCTCAACACCTGGTATCAGGGGCTCGACCGTCTGCCGGAAGGCTTCGTGCTGGACCGTGCGTACTGGGACCAGGTCATGACCGTCAAGGCCGCCGTGAACAAAGAGCTGGAAAACCTGCGTGCCGCCAAGGCCATTGGTGGCAGCCTGCAGGCCGAGGTCACCCTGTACGGCGTGGATGCGCTGAACGCAGCGCTGCACACCCTGGGTGACGAACTACGCTTCGCCCTGATCACGTCCGGCGCCAAGCTGGCACCGCTGGCCGATGCGCCTGCCGATGCGGTGGACACCGAGGTGGCTGGCCTGAAGCTGAAGATCGTCAAGTCGGTGCATGCAAAGTGCGGGCGCTGCTGGCACCACATTGCCGATGTCGGCAGCCATGCCGCGCATCCCGAGCTGTGTGGTCGTTGCGTGAGCAACATCGAAGGCCCGGGCGAGGTGCGCAAGCATGTCTGATACCTCGCGCTTCGGGCGCCTGGCCTGGCTGTGGCTGGCGCTGGCGGTGTTCATCCTCGATCAGGGCACCAAACAGATCGTGCTACAGGTGCTCGAGTACGGGCATCGCGTCGTGGTCATCGACGGCTATTTCGACTGGACGCACGTCTATAACCGTGGTGCGGCGTTCAGCTTCCTCGCAGGCGAGTCAGGCTGGCAACGCTGGTTCTTTGCAGCCATCGCGTTGGGTGTGAGCGCCGTGCTGGTGGTCTGGCTCAAGCGCCTGAAGGCCGACGAGACCTGGCTGGCGATTGCCCTGGCGATGGTCCTTGGCGGCGCGCTGGGCAACCTGTACGACCGCATGGTCCTCGGCCACGTGGTCGACTTCATCCTGGTGCACTGGCAGAACCTGCACCATTTCCCCGCCTTCAACGTGGCGGACAGCGCCATCACCGTGGGTGCAGTGATGCTGGCGCTGGACATGTTCAAGAGCAAGAAATCCGGAGAGCCTGCCCATGACTGATTCACTCTCTCAAGAGCTACGTATCGGGCCGGACAAGGAAGTGACCCTGCATTTTGCCCTCAAGCTGGAGTCGGGCGACGTGGTCGACAGCACCTTCGACAAGCAGCCGGCTACCTTCAAGGTCGGTGACGGCAACCTGCTGCCGGGCTTCGAGGCGGCGCTGTTTGGCTTCAAGGCGGGCGACAAGCGTGTCGTGCAGGTCGAGCCGGAGAATGCCTTTGGTCAGCCCAATCCGCAGAACGTACAGGTGATGCCGCGCACTCAGTTCCAGGATATGGAACTGTCCGAGGGGTTGCTGGTGATCTTCAACGATGCCGCTAACACCGAGCTGCCGGGCGTAGTAAAAGCCTACGACGAGGCCCAGGTGACTATCGACTTCAACCACCCGCTGGCTGGCAAGACGCTGAGCTTCGAGGTGGAAATCATCGCGGTACGGCCCGTCTAAATCATCTTCCGTCACCTGGAAGAGGCCCGCAGGGGCAGTGAGGTTAAGCAGCATGCACATCAAACTCGCCAACCCCCGCGGCTTCTGCGCCGGTGTCGATCGTGCCATCGAGATCGTCAACCGCGCGCTCGAGGTGTTCGGCCCGCCGATCTACGTGCGTCATGAAGTCGTGCACAACAAGTTCGTGGTCGAGGACCTGCGCGCCCGCGGCGCGATCTTCGTCGAAGAACTGGACCAGGTGCCGGACGACGTCATCGTCATCTTCAGCGCTCACGGTGTGTCCCAGGCTGTGCGCAAGGAGGCCGAAGGCCGTGGCCTGAAGATATTCGACGCAACCTGCCCGCTGGTGACCAAGGTTCACCTGGAAGTTGCCCGTTACAGCCGCGACGGCCGCGAATGCATCCTCATCGGCCATGAGGGTCACCCGGAAGTCGAAGGCACGATGGGCCAGTACGATGGGCGCAATGGCGGGGCCATCTACCTGGTCGAAGACGAAGAAGATGTCGCCAACCTGCAGGTGCGCAATCCCGACTCCTTGGCATTCGTCACCCAGACCACCTTGTCGATGGACGACACCAGCCGCGTGATCGACGCCCTGCGCAGCAAGTTCCCCAGCATCGGCGGGCCGCGCAAGGACGACATCTGCTATGCAACGCAGAATCGCCAGGATGCGGTGAAGACCCTGGCAGCTGAGTGCGATGTGGTGCTGGTGGTGGGTAGCCCCAACAGCTCGAACTCGAATCGGCTGCGTGAGCTGGCGGAGCGAATGGGGACGCCGGCTTACCTGATCGATGGGGCTGAGGATCTGAAGAAAGAGTGGTTTGACGGTATTTCGCGAGTGGGTATTACCGCTGGCGCTTCTGCCCCCGAGGTCCTGGTTCGTGGTGTTGTCGAGTATCTAGAACGATGGGGTGTCTCTGGCTCCATTGAGCTGCATGGGCGTCCAGAAAATGTGACCTTCTCAATGCCTAAAGAGTTAAGAGTTAAGCAAGTAGAATAAGCAGCCCAGCAAAAGCTGGGCTTCTTGTTTGGTTACTATTTCCAGCACTGTTCCACGGTCTTTCCACTGCCAGTTCGGCCCTTAGTGCCGAGAGCGGTAAGGGTTAGATTGCCACATTGCCCATCCCCGATTTCCTGCGCTGCCGTCAGCGTGTAGCCGCCGTCTCCGGCGGCAGTGCTAATGGTCATCTTGTAGTAGCCGTTTTCAGACGCCACTTTTTTGGTGCCGCTGTCTGTATTCCTCAAGGCCAGAAGAGCAATGTCGTTATTGTCAGTAACGTAACGGCTGTTCTGCGCATAAAAGCGCTCTTGGCGAGTGGCGGCTTCAATAAGTAGTGCATGCCCTTCCGAGCGCTTGCTCCTAGTTATGTACTCTAGGTAGTTCGGAGTGGCGATGGCGGCAAGTATGCCGATTATCGCGACAGCTAACATGAGCTCGATGAGAGTGAATCCCGCAATTCGAGTTTTGCCTTTCATTGCAATTCCTCAGGAACAATATGCCAACTTTGGCGGCCGCTGCTATTAGGGTCGTCACCAACCGTTCCAGGGTCACTGGCACCTGCGCTACCATAAACCTTGTTCCCTGGTGCGAGTGTAAACCCTCCGACTGCAGGGAAGCGAACGCCGGAAACAACATCCTTCGAAGTCCCGTAAGTGTCTTTCGAGCTAACGATTTTGTCGTTATTCAGATCTAGTACGTTGTAATCAGTTCTGCCGCCAGTATGGGCGTCTATACCGTAAAGCCATGTGTCGGCACCTGCTTTGCACGGGTCCTGATTTGGCGTCAAACTGCTTGTGAAGAGCGTTCTGCCCCGTGCCGCCATGTTGTTGACCACCATTTCTCCTGTCAGTGTTTGTGCACCAGAAGTATTTTCTACCGCGAGATCAAGGGCCCAACCCCACGTTTTTACGTTTTCGTCCTTGAGCATGTACTCAGGATCAATGGGGCCGCTCGGGTTGGGGGCTGTATACCAGAGAATGCTTTCGCTGCTCAGCAAGCGAATATCACTGACCGCACTTTGCTGTTCATCGCCAATAGTTACACCATTAGCTTGAGTAGTGAATTTCTGCTTCTGCAGTCGGCTGCGCTGGGATGCCAAGAGGCTTGAGGCCGATGTAGTTTGGCGTTTGGTCTTCCTGTCCCATATCCCATACAGCGACATTGAACGACTGGTATCTACGTTGGCATCACTGCTCTCAAAATATTTTCCTGTACCTATCAAGACTAGGTAGCCATATCCAGTTGGGTGGCGAACCAAGGAGGGCTGAATAGTGATAGCCTGTCTTTTTTGCTGGCCCGACTTTGAATCCCTCGCAGTAAAGATAGGTTTATCTCCGTAAGCAATTTTGAAGTCATTTACCGTTGTGGCTGCGACTTCGGGAAGCTTCCGGCTGAACGGGTCAGTAGCAGTGCTTGAGGCGTTAGTGGGCAGTAGGTCAAAGCGCCACAAATTACCCTGCAGGTCTCCGGCATACGCGTAGTCAACAACTCCATCACCGTTATTGTCGGCTCCACGTACGCTGGAAAGGCCGTTTGGTAATGTGACACCAGACTCTACAACCGCAGGCACAGTAAGTTTCTTTAAGAGTGTCCCTTTCTTGATATCAATAACCATAAGCGAAGCTTTGTCACTGGTGCTGTTATAGCCATTTCCCATAAGCACCGCCCACTGCCCCGAATGTAGTCGGGTAATTTCCGGCTGAGCGAATGTGAAACCCAGATCGCTATCGGAGGTCGAATCGAACTCCCATAGTAGTTTTATATTTTCCGGATCTGTGATGTCCAACGCAAACAGGGCTTTCCCACCTGCGCGCAGAGTGCCAATCAGAACAGTGCGCCATCCCTCGTTTGTTGCATCGCCAAAATATATATCACGTACAACAGGCGAGCCATCTACAAAGAAACGATGTTCGCCGCCCTTGTAGTTTTGCCCGGTTAGCCTGTATAGATTTTTTATTACTTCAGTTGGGATGTAGGCAAATTCTTCTTTGCCGCTAGCTGCGTTGAATCCGTGCAGCATGCCGTCGTTGCCACCCACATAAATCATTTCTTTGCGTTTGGATTTATGGTTGGCTTCTCTAAATTTCGAATAGCTTTGATAGCCTGAGCGATTGCCGTCAGGGTTTTCGATGGCGTCCGCCAAATAAGAAAGATAACTGGGTGTTCCTACTACAACCGGACTGGAGTTGATGATGTCGCCTAGTATCGTGCTACGCTTTCTGAATTTGGTCGTATCCGTACCTTCATTGCTTCTATCGCCTCTGATATAAGCGACTCGATTTTGCCCGCGACTATCGGTGGTTCCTGCAATTAAACTCTCGGGGTTCAGGTTGAGAAACGATTGAAAGGTGCTGCCAAGATTGCTCCATGTGAACTCTTTGAATCCAGTGGTGCTGTTGTTTGCATCTTTCATGAAAACTTTTCGGGTGCTGGCGCTTATGCTCTGGTTAGCGGTTTTTGCACTCCACTTGGCTTCTTGGTCCCCGTTACTGCTAATCAAAGTTTTTACGAGCTCACCACTCCAGTCTTCACTGGAAAACTGTGTCGCATATACGTTGCTCTGAATGCTATTGCTATCGGCATCAGAAACAAATGATGCTGAAACTGCAGGTCTTGCTGCAGAAGTGGTTCGGTCAGAAATTCGGTTCAAAATATCTTTAAATGCATTAACCATATCTTCGGGGCTGTCAACGCTAAAAAATTCACCGCGAGAGTTTATGGCTGCATGCCAAAGGTCATATACGTTGTTTGCGCTGCCGCTGCCGGCGGCGGGCCATGCTTTGGCGCCGCTGACCAAGTTATCATAACCCGTGCCGCCAAATGTCCCCTTCAATGGGTCCCATTCAAGACCGGGCTGCACTAGGGAATTCGTAAGGCCAAGCCCCATTACGAAGTTGACCATATGCTGCCAAGTGGCGGGGTTGTTACGGGGGTCCCAGTAGTCACTGTCTGCATTATTGCTCTTGAAGGGATAATAGGGCTGCAGTCCATTGTCTAAGCCAGAATTTAAGTCCGTTGCCCAATAGTGCATGGCGAGATCGGCAAACGTTTGAGTCGTAGAGTCGGAAAACGGTTTGGTGGAGTTTTTGTATGCTGTGTTGTCAGGGAGTGAGAAGTTTACATCGTCAGATCGTAGGGTGTTACTTGGTGCGGTATAGGAGTCGTTCCACATGCCATCTGTCATCACAATGTGATAACTAGGGCGGCAGGAGTAAGTATTGCCAGCGTTGTTGCTTTGGCTCGAATCATTTGGATATTTTTGCCACGCGGTCGCTGATTTAAGAAACTCGCCGGCACGGCGAATGCCCTGGCGCAAATATGTGCTTTGATCGAAAAAAGGATCTTGGAGATATGAGAATAGTTGGCCCTTTTGCGGCGCGTTGTATTCTCTGAATTTGTTGTCCTTGCAGTTGGTGTTGCTCCCATCGAACGATGTGCATTTTCCTAAGCCCTGCCAAGTTATACGGACGGACTGGGGGAGTTCTGCAAAGGCAATTTGTGCAGCGCTCAAAGTGGCCAGCGCTCTATTTCTATAAAAGGAGTACCAGATGGCAAAGTTCTGTCGTTCATCTTTACCTACGGCACTGTCGTCTGTACGGATTTCTCCTGATGTGGTTGAAACAAATACGGGTTTGTAGCAGTTTTCGTCGGCTCTTCTATTGGTGGCGATAGTAGTACAGCTAGGGAGCGCTTCGTCGTAAAGGTAGTAGTATGCTTGTGTTGCGGTCGATCTTAGATCGGTTGTTGATCTGATTGTATATGTTGAGTTTGAGCGGCTGCAGGTTAGTGCGGTAATGGTTGCGGGTGCGCTAACGATGGTGGCTGTGCAGTTTGTGTTGGAAATTCGATTTATTTTAAATTTAATATTGTTGAAAATAATTTCGCTGGAAGATTGGCCGTTAGTGAGCGTTTGGTTTGTTGTGGTGTCTAAATAGAAGTCAGGGGTTGGGTTGTACGCATAGCGACTGGAGGTGTTGCTGAAACCGTACTGAGTCGTAGACTGTAACGTGTCTTTTGGGTTGTATGCCCAAGTTGCGCGATAACCATTATTCAGGTTGAAGGAGCCACGGCCTGGGTTCATACCATTGTGGTACGCGGTGGTGAAGCTGGTACTGAACGGTGTGGTAGAGAGTGCGCCACTTGTTTCGTATTTTGGCGGAATACGGTAGGTGATGGCGGGGTTGTAGCTCATCGGGTTGAAGTATGCAGCCTTGGCTCGGCGCGTGCTGTGTAGATTGTCGATACTGTCTGGGACGAATGCCCACACCATGCTGCCTGAGTCATCAAGGGTCAGGATTAGATTGGGGGCGACAGTTTCGCTCAGGATGAGTGGTGTTTGGCTGATGTTCAACACGGCGGCATTGGCTGGCAGTGACGCGCCGAAGTAAATTCCGAAGAGTACGGCGCTCGCCAGAGATTTTTCTAGGCTGTTTGAGAGCTTCATATGGTGCTCCTGAGTGGGGCGGCAATTACCTTAATTACTTTCAATTCGACCTTTCGAATCAATTGCGACAGTTGAGCGAATAGCGGAAGAAAGGTCGTTGTTGGTGGCGATGCCATTGACCTCATAGCGAAATATTCCGATGCCGAGAATCATGTTGCCATATTCGGGGTTCTCAGTTTCGCCTTGACTACTCCCCGATGGGGCTGGTTGTGCGTACCATTGAGCGGCACCAAAAAGGGTTGTTCCATCATTGGGTGAATAAACCTGAACATTTGATTTGTCCACGGCGTATTCTGGTTCTCTATTTAGTAGGCAAAGCTTCTTTGTGGCGATGTTTTCGCAGTTGTCGCTTGGCTCTTGGGGGCCGCGCTCCGTAGTTCTTCTTTCACCATCACGGAGTGCAGACTCGGCGACTGTGAGCAATTGTTTGTTTTCGATCATGTTGCCTGTGATCTTGGCTTCCAATGAGATTTCACGCATGTTAGATATCGCAAGGGCTGTTATCACCAAGAGAAATACGAGGGCGATTACAAGGCTTACACCATTTTGTGTATTGAGATTTTTGATCTGATAGGCGCGCGTCATGGCATCAAGTTCCGTATGCTGGAGCTGCTTGAAAGCATGGTGTATAGCTTGTGATCTGTTGGCTCATTACCAAACCAATGCTTGTAAGCCATGCTGCTATTGCTCTTTGTTATTTCGTTGGTGCTTGTGGCAAGTATAGAAAATTGAATGGCTCTTATCGTTCTTCCGTCTTCCGGGTCTGCTGAGTATTCAGAGATCTTTTTCTCGTCTCCAGAGTTGAATCCGTACTCGAAGCGAATGGCTGCGATATTGGTAGCTATGACCACGCCCCTGCAGGTCAGGTTTAAAGTGGAGTCTCCATTATCTTGTAGGGTGAAAACCTCTGTGACGGGGTCCGCCTTGAGGTAAGGTTTGGTTGGAATATTATTAATATCGTTTCCATCACAGGTTTTGGCGTTGGTGAAGGCGGGTTGGTAGCGTATGCAAAATGAAGAGTCATCAACTTTTTTTACGGTTTGGCCGGCACTCATGTTTCCGCAGTCAGCGGTTGCCGGGAATGCTGATTCGAATGTTTCGTCAGGGCGTCGGCGATAACCGGTTTTAGAGAGTTGCTGGTCGATGATCAGGATGGAAAATCGAGCGTTCTCGATGTTGTTACCCTGGCCCTGCTGGAATAGGTAGTTTTCTTTGTTGTCGAGATATACTTGTGTAACGCCAAGGATAAGAAAGCTACTAATCAGTAGGGCGACCATGAGCTCAATCATGGAGATGCCTGTTTGCTTATGCATATTTATAGCTCTCCGCGTAATCTGAAGCGACAGATGCTTAGGTCTTCGTCTGCTGCGGCATTGGCATCTAGGCATCCATCACCGCTTGCGCGCCACGCCAACTGTACTTCCAATGCCCTGCCGGTAGCGCAGCTGCCTGGGTTTTTTGAGCGACATGCGTAAAACTCATCTTTCAGTGCTAGGGCGTCAGGTAGCAGTAAGTGGACTTTATTGGCCCAGCAAGTAAGTTGCTTTGCTGTGTCGCTTATTTCGGTTGGTGTGCTTGTGTCGCAATCACCTGCTGCCGGCAGTTCACTCAATATGTAGCCATCGAGATTTTCACTGTTTGCACGAGCAAGCTCCATGTATTCGCTTGCGAGCATCGCTGCGTTGTTTCTCTGGACGGAGTCTTGGGTGTATTGGATCCCGCGCCCCTGCATCGCTACCAGCCCCAAAATTCCAATGGTCAGGAGGATAAGTGTGACCATTACTTCAATTAGGCTGAAACCTCGGCTTATATGGTTATTCATCTGTCGAGCAGTCCTGAAGTAGGGTGGTGTTGTCGCTCTTTCTCCCGCGGGGATGGAGAGTAACGCTGCCACTAGGGAGAATGCCTATAAGGTAAGCAAAGGCGGGGTTTTCATCCGGACGACAAACGATAAGCCTCATTGAACTGGCTGAGCCATTTGAGGCGTATGTAATATTAATCGGGCCGCTTGCTTTAATGGTTGCGTGCGCAGGATTGAATTCTTCAATTCTAATCGGGGTTGCTCCTGCAGTTACTGTCCAAGTGTTTCCAGCGCTTGTTACGCCAACAGTGGTTCGTCTTACGACGGCCTGGCTACGTGCGTACTGCAGTAAGCTATTCAATGTTTGAGCTTGAGCTTGCACCTGGTTGTTGCGGATCAGTCCGGCGAAATTCGGGATGGCGATGCCAACCGCTATCGACAAGAGTGCCAAGGCGATCATCAGCTCAATAAGGCTGAATCCGCGCGTGTCGGAATGGGGCGACATGGTGTGCTCCTTATGGATTTCTGAGCGCATATTCCGTTTCAAGGTCTAGCTTGTCTGCTTGTGATTGACGGTTGGTTTGCAGGCTCCGACGACTGGTTGGGGTACCGACGGTTAGGGGCATTTTTTGGAGAGAGATTGGTTTTCTGCTCGAGTGCCGTTACGTACTCTGCCTTGACGGTTCAGGACCAGCTGCCACGAAACGGAGCCGTTATGACACTGATAGAAGCGCCCATTGCCGGTGGGGCTAGTGCCATTGGAGTGAAATCGAATTTTTCCTTCGAAGCCAGCCCAGAGGAGTGCGTTCAGGCTGGGCTGTTGCACCGCTTCTAGCATTTCCTGACTATCTGCGATGCGTGACATCCAGCCCAAGCGCCAGTCATTACCGCATTTCAATGTATTTGTGAGTGGGCAGAAATCCACGCGAGTGTTTCGCAAAATTGCTTGGGCGCGAGCGTGGTTGAGTGAGGCGTGCAGACTGTTGCGCAGCACATCCTGATCGTTCTTAAGTCGCAACGAAGAAAAGGCCGGTAGCGCTATGCTGGCGAAAATGGAGGCGAGTGCGAGTGCAATCATTAGCTCATAGAGGCTAAACGCCTGCTGAGTATGAAGTTTCATCGGTATATTCCCTGATATTGTTCAGCCGTCCTGGCTGCATCTGGTTTAGTCAGGGCAATGGAAATTTGCAAACTTTGGAGGCGTTATGAGTACGGTGCTGATTGTCGGTGGCGGGGCAATTGGCCTCTTGTCTGCTCGTTTTCTGGCTGAGGCCGGGGAGACGGTTACATTGCTCGAGTCCGCGACTATCGGCTCACAGGCCTCTTGGGCTGGAGGGGGAATCGTCTCGCCCCTATACCCGTGGAGGTATGGAGCTGCTGTAAGCGCATTGTCACGTTGGTCTCGGTCGTTTTATCCACATTTGGGTAGTGCTTTAAGTCTGCAGACGGGGATTGATCCCGAAGTTCATGCCACTGGTCTGTATTGGTTGGACTTGGAGGATGAGCCGCAAGCCTTGGCTTGGGCTGATGCTGAGAGCTGTGAGTTGCTTCCTTTCCCCATCTCTTTGGTGACTAAGGAGTTGCCGCAGTTGGGGGCTGGGTTTCAGCGAGCTTTGTTTATGCCTGACATTGCCAATGTGCGTAATCCTCGGCTTCTACGTGCGCTCCGGGCGTCTCTGGATGAGATGCCGAATGTCAGGACTCTCGAAAATCATTCGGTCAGCCGATTTATTGATAATCAGGGGCGAATAGTTGGTGTGCAGACCCAGCATGGTGATCTGCTGGCATCGCGGATACTTGTGGCTGCCGGTGCTTGGAGTGGCGAGCTGGTGAGCACGCTTGGTCTGAACCTTCCTGTCGAACCGGTCAAAGGGCAGATGATCCTCTACAAATGCGCTGAGGATTTCCTTCCCGCGATGGTGCTGGCCAAGGGGCGTTACGCGATTCCGCGGCGTGATGGCCATATCCTGGTAGGCAGTACGCTGGAGCATGTCGGCTTCGACAAGACCCCGACCGATGACGCCTTGCAGAGCCTCAAGGCCTCGGCCGAAGAGTTGCTGCCGGCATTGGCGGATGCCGAGGTGGTCGGGCATTGGGCGGGGTTGCGGCCGGGATCACCGGATGGCATTCCGTTCATTGGCGAGGTGCCCGAATATCCCGGGCTGTGGCTCAACTGCGGGCATTACCGTAACGGGCTGGTACTGGCTCCAGCTTCCTGTGAGTTGCTGAAAAATTTGATGCTAGGTGAAGAACCTATTGTCGATCCGGCGCCCTATTCGCCAGCGGGCCGCTTGGGCTGACGGCTCAGTCGATGCCCAGTTTTTTCAGGCGATAACGCATCGAGCGGAAGGTCAGGCCCAGGCGCTGGGCGGCGGCGGTGCGGTT
This sequence comes from Pseudomonas sp. PDM14, assembly GCF_014851905.1. Lineage (NCBI taxonomy): Bacteria > Pseudomonadati > Pseudomonadota > Gammaproteobacteria > Pseudomonadales > Pseudomonadaceae > Pseudomonas > Pseudomonas sp. PDM14. Next base: position 191,036 of record NZ_JACVAQ010000003.1, read on the forward strand.
CCAGCGGGTTTCTTCGAGTGCTTGCATGATCAGCTTGCGCTCGATGTCTTCCAGGTAGTCCTCCAGGTTGTCGATGCTGGCCAGTGAGGCTTCGCCGTCTTCTGCCGAGCAGACGGCATCGGCCAGGCGCAGGTCGCTGGCCTTGATCTGTTCGTCTTCGCAAAGGGTGTGCGCGCGCTCCAGCATGTTTTCCAGCTCGCGCACGTTGCCGGGGAAGCGGTAGCTCTTGAGCTTCTCCAGCGCTTCGCCGGCCAGTTTGGCTGGCGCCTGGCCGGTACCTTCGGAGAGGCGCCGAAGCATGACCTCGGCCAGTTGTGGAATGTCTTCGCGGCGCTCCCTGAGCGGGGGGACGCGCAGCTCGATGACATTCAGGCGGTAGAACAGGTCCTGGCGGAAACGCCCGGCGTTCACTTCGGCGGCCAGGTCCTTGTGGGTCGCACAGAGTACGCGTACGTCGACCACCACTTCCTGCTGCCCGCCGACAGCGCGCACGGCTTTTTCCTGGATCGCGCGCAGCAGTTTCACCTGCATCGCCAGCGGCAGGTCGGCGACTTCATCAAGGAACAGTGTGCCGCCGCCCGCCGCCTGGAACAGGCCCTGTTTGTCTTCGATGGCGCCGGTGAAGCTGCCTTTCTTGTGGCCGAAGAACTCGCTTTCCATCAGCTCGGTCGGAATGGCGCCGCAGTTGACCGGGATGAAGGGGTGGTCGGTGCGCGGCCCCTGTTCGTGGATCAGGCGGGCGACCAATTCCTTGCCGCTGCCGGACTCGCCGCTGATGTACACCGGCGCCTGGCTGCGGGCGAGCTTCTGGATCTGATTGCGCAGGCTGCGCATGGGCGGGGAGTCGCCGAGCAGGCGGTTGTCCACCGGTGCCTCGTCATCGCTGGTCGTGCGAATGCGCAGCGCGGTGGTCACCAGTTCGCGCAGGCGGCCGAGGTCGACTGGCTTGGTCAGGAAGTCGAAGGCGCCGGTTTTGAGGGCGTTGATGGCGGTGTCAAGGCTGCCGTAGGCGGTGATCATCGCCACGGGAACCTGCGGGTAGCGCTGCTGGATGTGTTGGACGATGTCCAGGCCGGTGCCGTCTGGCAGGCGCATGTCGGTCAGGCACAGGTCGAAGGGCTCGCGCGCCAGCCACTCGCGGGCTTCCTTGACGTTGCGCGCGCTGCGCGTATCGAGTTTCATCCGGCCCAGGGTGATTTCCAGAAGTTCGCGGATGTCGGGTTCGTCGTCGACGATCAGGGCGCGTTGCCGGGTGCTCATGGTCAGCTCAACTTGCGTGGATGGGCGAAGGTGATGCGGAAGCAGCTGCCACCGCCGTCACGGGGCAGGTAGTCGAGGCGCGCCTGGTTGCTTTCGCACAGCTCGCGGGAAATATACAGGCCCAGGCCGGTGCCTTTGTTGTCGGTGGTATAGAACGGCTCGAAGACATGCTGCAACTGTTCCGGCGGAATGCCAGGGCCGTCATCGAGTACTTCGAGCATCGGCAGCTCGCTCTCCGGGTCACGGCCGAGCTTCAGCCATACCTGGCCGAGCTGGTGAACCTGTGCACTGTAGCGTAGGCCGTTCTGCACCAGGTTGGTCAGCACCTGGGTCAATTGATGTGGGTCCATGCGTGTTTGCAGGCCACTGCCCTGCGCTTCCAGGTGCAGGGTCTGGTCCAGCGAGGCGGAATTGCGGAACTCGCTGGCGAAACGGTGCAGCCAGTATTTCAGGTCGAGCAGCTGCGGCTCGGCCTGGCGCCGACGCGACAGCTGCAGCACGTTTTCGATGACCAGGTTCATCCGGCGCGAGTGGTCCTGGATGATCTGCGCCAGGCGACGATCCGGCCCTTCCAGGTTTTCCGACTCCTGCAGCAGCTGCGCCGCATGGCTGATGGCGCCGAGCGGGTTGCGGATTTCGTGGGCGATGCCGGCGGTGAGGCGGCCCAGCGAGGCCAGCTTGAGCTGCTGGGCCTGCTGGGTGATCTGCGAAATGTCGTCGAGGAAGATCAGCGTGTGCTGGCTGCCGCCACGTTGCATCGGGATGAAGCTGGGCTGCAGCAGTGGTCCTTCCGGAATCGCCTGCAGGCTTTGTGGGCGCAGTGTCGGGTTGTGCAGCCACTGCTGCAGGCGCTTGACCAACTCCGGACAGTGCGGATCGAGGATCTTGTCGCTCAATTCACCACGACCGAGCAGGACGACCGCGCCCTGGTTGGCCAGCAGCACCCGATGCTGGCTGTCCAGCACCAGAATGCCGGTGCGCATGCGCTGCAGGATCTGTGCGTTGAGTGCTTCCAGGTTGGCCACGTCGGTGGCGCGTTGTTCCGCCAGGCTCTCACTCTGTTGCAGGCGCCGGGTCAGGCCTTGGAGGAAGAAGGCGGCGGCAAAGCACAGCGCACCGAGGGCGCCGGTCTGCACGTATTGCGATGAAGCAGCCGGGTGGCTCAGGCTGAGGTAGAAGGTCGAGTAGATCATGCCGATTGCTGCCGCAGCGGCGATCACCAGGCCGATGCGTCCGCGCAGCAGGATGTTGGCAATGGCCACGGCGATGATCAACAGCACGCCGGTGCCGCTTGGTGCGCCTCCCGCGGCGTAGAACAAGGCCGAGAGCAGGCTTACGTCTACCAGTGCCAGGCTGAAGATCTGCAGCAGGTGGCGTGGGCGCTGCAGCAGCACGGCGATAAGGATGTTGCTGATCAGGTACACCCAGCTGCCGTTGCGGAACAGTTCCACGTGCGCCAGGTCGAGCAGGTCGTTGTCCAGGTCGCTGGAGATCAGCAGGACCATGGCCAGGCCAACGGTCAGGCGATACAGGTGGTACAGGCGCAGGATGCGTCGGCCCTGGGCGCCGCTCATGGACAGGTTTTCGCTATTCACTCCGCTGTGCGCCCTGCGGCAGGTGGGCCTGGCTGCAGTACCAGCCTTGCTGATAGGGCAGGGCACTGGTGCGCGGTACATGCACGCCACATTGACTGCAGCGAACCATCGGCGCTGCGTCCTGCTCGGGCTGCTGGGTAGGGCGTTGCGGCGTCTTGAAGCGGCGCCAGAGCCAGACGGCAGCGCCGATCAGCGCGATCCAGAACAGTAGACGAACCATGGTGTGCTCTCGTATGGGCAGGTCGGCAGTTTAGCCAAGGACCGGGTGGCCGCGCAGCAGTTGCCGCGCCGGCTTGCGCGCTGAGTCCTGCGTATGTTGTTAGCGGACATGAAAAAGGGAGGCCGAGGCCTCCCTTTGGTGTCCGGTGTGGATCAGTCGAACACGCCGAATGTCATGTAGCTGAACCAGGAGCGGTCGCTGCTGTTGCCTTCGGCTTCCTGCTCTTCCTCTTCCAGTTCGGCCTGGTTTTCCGGCTTCAGCTCGTCCGGGATTTCCTGCTCGGCGTCTTCGTACTGGCGAATGACATCCTGGCTGGCGCGGGTTTCGCCGGGCGGCAGCGGGGTGTCGGATTCGATCAGGCCGAGGGTGGCCTTGGCCAGCCAGGAGCGGTTGTCGGCTTCTTCTTCGCGCGGGACGAAGTTGCCATCGACCAGGCTTTCGTGGTCCGGGTAGTTGAGCTTCAGGGTTTCCAGGCTAGTGGCAGCCAGGTCGTCCATTTCCAGACGCTGGTAGGCTTCGGTCATCACTGCCAGGCCGTCACCGACGGATGGGGTTTCCTGGAAGTTCTCCACCACGTAGCGACCGCGGTTAGCGGCGGCGACGTAGGCCTGACGGGTCAGGTAGTAGTGGGCGACGTGGATTTCATAGGCAGCCAGCAGGTTGCGCAGGTAGACCATGCGCGCCTTGGCGTCCGGTGCGTAGCGGCTGTTGGGGTAGCGGCTGGTCAGCTGGGCGAATTCGTTGAACGAGTCGCGCGCGGCGCCCGGGTCACGTTTGGTCATGTCCAGCGGCAGGAAGCGCGCCAGCAGGCCGCGATCCTGGTCGAACGCGGCCAGGCCCTTGAGGTAGTAGGCGTAGTCCACGCTCGGGTGCTGCGGGTGCAGGCGGATGAAGCGCTCGGCGGCCGACTTGGTGGCCTCTGGCTCCATGTTCTTGTAGTAGGCGTAGATCAGTTCCAGCTGCGCCTGCTCGGCGTAGCGGCCGAACGGGTAGCGCGATTCCAGGGCCTTCAGCTTGGCCACCGCATTGGTGTAGCTGCTGTTGTTGAGATCATCCTGGGCCTGCTGATACAGCGCGGTCTCACTCAGGTTTTCGTCGACTTCCGGCTTGTTGGAAGAGCATGCGGCGGTGAGGGCGAGGATGGCGATCAGCAGCAGGTGTTTCACTTGCATGGCGGCTTGCGTCCCTGTGACGGTCGGCTGTCTTGGCCTGGACCGTCCTGTTATGATGAGCGCCCCGGATCTGCCGGGACAAAGACGCCGTATTTAACCACAGCGTGCAGCCGAAACCAAAAGCTGCACCGCCCTCCGCAGTAGCCCATGTCCGAAGACGCCGATCAGCTCATCCAACTCACCGCCGAAGTGCCGTCCGCACTGGGTGGACAACGCCTCGACCAGGTCGCCGCCCAGCTGTTCGAGGAGTACTCGCGCTCGCGCCTGTCCGGCTGGATCAAGGATGGCCGCCTCACCGTCGACGGTGCCGTGCTGCGCCCGCGCGACATCGTCCACTATGGCGCAGTGCTGCTGTTGCAGGCGGAGCAGGAAGCCCAAGGCGAATGGGTGGCGCAGGACATTGCGCTGGACATCGTCTACGAAGACGAACACCTGCTGGTGATCAACAAGCCGGCCGGGCTGGTCGTGCACCCGGCCGCCGGGCATGCCGATGGCACCCTGCTCAACGCCTTGCTGCACCACGTGCCGGACATCATCAACGTGCCGCGTGCCGGCATCGTCCACCGCCTGGATAAGGACACCACCGGCCTGATGGTGGTGGCCAAGACCCTGCAGGCGCAGACCAAACTGGTCGACCAGCTGCAGAAGCGCAGCGTCAGCCGCATCTATGAATGCATCGTCATCGGCGTGGTCACCGCCGGTGGCAAGATCGATGCGCCGATTGGCCGCAGCTCGGCCAATCGCCAGCGCATGGCGGTGCTCGACGGCGGCAAGCCGGCCATCACCCATTACCGCGTGCTGGAGCGTTTCCGCTCGCATACCCACGTGCGGGTCAAGTTGGAAACCGGCCGTACCCACCAGATTCGCGTGCACATGACCCATGTCGGCTTCCCGCTGGTGGGCGACCCGTTGTACGCCGGGCGTTTCCGCATTCCGCCAGCGGCCAGCCCGACACTGGTGCAGACGCTCAAGGAATTCCCGCGTCAGGCGCTGCATGCGCGCTTCCTCGAGCTGGAGCACCCGGCCACCGGTCAGCGCATGAAATGGGAGTCGCCACTGCCGGATGACCTGGTGTGGATGCTCAGCCTGCTGCGCCAGGACAACGAATCCTTCGTCTGATGAATGCCGACTGGCTGTTGCCCGACTGGCCGGCGCCGGCCACTGTGCGTGCCTGCATCACTACCCGTGACGGTGGCTTCAGCCAGGCGCCGTTCGACAGCCTCAACCTCGGTGACCATGTCGAGGACGACCCGCGCGCCGTGGCGCAGAACCGCCAGCACCTGATAGCTCGCCTGCAGTGCCAGCCCGCCTGGCTCAGCCAGGTGCATGGCAGCCGGGTGGTCGAGGCGAACCCGCAGCGCGTGGATCAAGCCGATGCCAGCTGGAGCTCGACGCCGGGTATTGCCAGCGCCGTGCTGACCGCCGATTGTCTGCCGGCATTGTTCTGCGACCGGGCTGGCACTCGCGTCGCCGCTGCGCATGCGGGCTGGCGTGGCCTCGCTGGCGGCGTGCTGGAAGCCACGCTGGCCACGCTGGACGTGCCGGCAGACGAGGTGCTGGTCTGGCTTGGCCCGGCGATCGGCCCCGCCGCCTTCGAGGTCGGCGCCGAGGTGCGCGAGACGTTCGTCGCCAGCCATCCGCAAGCCGGCGCGGCCTTCCTGCCGGGCATTGCCCCTGGCAAGTTCATGGCCGACATCTATGCGCTGGCACGCATCCGCCTGGCTGCGCAGGGCGTCACCCGGGTCTACGGTGGTGGCTTCTGCACCGTCAGCGATCCGCGCTTCTTCTCCTACCGCCTCGCTGCGCGCACCGGGCGCTTCGCCTCGCTGATCTGGTTGGCCGACTGACCTGTATCAAGGTCGTCGCGCTTGAATCACGGAAAACTGTCCTCATCTAGTCTTCATCCCGCGGGCTTTTCGTTTTCAGGGGCGCTCATCGCTCCGGCCCGCGAACACGAGGAAGGACACAACCATGCGAATCGACCGTTTAACCAGCAAGCTACAGCTTGCGCTTTCCGATGCCCAATCCATTGCCGTGGGTCTCGACCATTCGGCCATCGAGCCCCTGCACCTGCTGCAGGCTTTGCTGGAGCAGCAGGGCGGTTCGATCAAACCGCTGCTGATGCAGGTCGGCTTCGACGTCAACGCCCTGCGCCAGGCGCTGACCCAGGAGCTCGATCACCTGGCGAAAATCCAGAACCCCACCGGTGACGTCAATCTGTCTCAGGATCTGGCACGCCTGCTCAACCAGGCCGACCGCCTGTCGCAGCAGAAGGGCGATCAGTTCATCTCCAGCGAGCTGGTGCTGCTCGCGGCGATGGACGAGAACACCAAACTGGGCAAGTTGCTGCTGGCTCAGGGCGTTTCCAAGAAGGCGCTGGAAAACGCCATTTCCAACCTGCGCGGCGGCCAGGCGGTGAACGACCCTAATGTCGAGGAATCGCGCCAGGCGCTGGACAAGTACACCGTCGACCTCACCGCGCGTGCCGAAGAGGGCAAGCTCGATCCGGTGATCGGTCGTGACGACGAGATCCGTCGGACCATCCAGGTCCTGCAGCGTCGCACCAAGAACAACCCGGTGCTGATCGGCGAGCCTGGCGTCGGCAAGACCGCCATCGCCGAAGGCCTGGCGCAGCGCATCGTCAATGGCGAAGTGCCCGATGGGCTCAAGGACAAGCGTCTGCTGTCGCTGGACATGGGGGCATTGATCGCCGGCGCCAAGTTCCGCGGCGAGTTCGAGGAACGCCTGAAAGCGCTGCTCAACGAACTGTCCAAGCAGGAAGGCCGCATCATCCTGTTCATCGACGAGCTGCACACCATGGTCGGCGCCGGCAAGGCCGAGGGCGCGATGGACGCCGGCAACATGCTCAAGCCGGCCCTGGCTCGCGGCGAGCTGCACTGCGTCGGCGCGACCACGCTGGACGAGTACCGCCAGTACATCGAGAAGGACGCGGCGCTGGAGCGGCGTTTCCAGAAGGTGTTGGTCGACGAGCCGAGCGAGGAAGACACCATCGCCATCCTGCGTGGCCTCAAGGAGCGTTACGAGGTGCACCACAAGGTGACCATCACCGACGGCGCGATCATCGCGGCGGCCAAGCTCTCGCACCGCTACATCACCGACCGTCAGCTGCCGGACAAGGCCATCGACCTGATCGACGAGGCCGCCAGCCGCATCCGCATGGAGATCGACTCCAAGCCCGAGGCGCTCGATCGCCTGGAGCGGCGCTTGATCCAGCTTAAGGTCGAGCGCGAGGCGCTGAAGAAGGAGGACGACGAGGCGGCGCTCAAGCGCCTGGAAAAACTCAAGGAGGACATCGCGCGCCTGGAGCTGGAGTACGCCGACCTTGAGGAAATCTGGAAATCGGAAAAGGCCGAGGTGCAGGGCTCGGCGCAGATCCAGCAGAAGATCGAGCAGGCCAAGGCCGACCTCGAAGCCGCGCGGCGCAAGTCCGACCTGCAGCGCATGGCCGAGCTGCAGTATGGGGTGATCCCGGATCTGGAGCGCAGCCAGCAGATGGCCGAACAGCACGGCAAGGTGGAAAACCAGCTGCTGCGCAGCAAGGTTACCGACGAGGAGATCGCCGAGGTGGTCTCCAAGTGGACCGGCATCCCGGTGGCGAAGATGCTCGAAGGTGAGCGTGACAAGCTGCTGAAGATGGAAGGCCTGCTGCACCAGCGCGTGATCGGCCAGCACGAGGCGGTCGTTGCCGTGGCCAACGCCGTGCGTCGCTCGCGTGCCGGTCTGGCCGACCCGAATCGCCCCAGCGGCTCGTTCCTCTTCCTCGGCCCGACCGGGGTGGGCAAGACCGAGCTGTGCAAGGCGCTGGCCGAATTCCTCTTCGATACCGAAGAGGCGATGGTGCGCATCGACATGTCCGAGTTCATGGAGAAGCACTCCGTGGCGCGGCTGATCGGTGCGCCGCCCGGCTATGTCGGTTACGAGGAAGGCGGCTACCTGACCGAGGCGGTGCGGCGCAAACCCTACGGCGTGGTGCTGCTCGACGAGGTGGAGAAGGCGCACCCGGATGTCTTCAACATTCTCCTGCAGGTGCTCGAGGATGGTCGCCTGACCGACAGCCACGGGCGTACCGTGGATTTCCGCAACACCGTGGTGGTGATGACCTCAAACCTCGGTTCGGCGCAGATTCAGGAACTGGTCGGCGATCGTGAAGCGCAGCGCGCGGCGGTGATGGATGCGGTGAGCAGCCATTTCCGTCCGGAGTTCATCAACCGCATCGACGAGGTGGTGGTGTTCGAGCCGCTCGGTCGCGAGCAGATCGCCGGCATCGCCGAAATCCAGCTGCGGCGCCTGCGTCAGCGTCTGGCTGAACGCGAGCTGAACCTGGAGTTGAGTGCCGAGGCGCTGGATAAGCTGATCGCCGTTGGCTACGACCCGGTTTACGGGGCGCGGCCGTTGAAGCGGGCGATTCAGCGTTGGGTGGAGAACCCGCTGGCGCAGTTGATCCTGGCCGGCTCGTTCGGTCCGGGTGTGACCGTTCACGGGCGGGTGGAGGGCGACGAAATCGTCTTCGTCTGACCGCGTAGAACGAAACGCCCCGCACGGCCTGGCCGTGCGGGGCGTTTTTGTGTCCGGCCTTTGCGTCAGAGGCGTTGCAGCACGGTATTCAGCGCTTCGCTCTGGTCGTCGGCCAGGTCGATGATATGGAAACCGCTCCAGCCATGCTGGCCATCGGCGCCGGGGCGGCTCCACAGGCAATCGGCACCTAGGCGGATCTCGTCGATGCCGTTGACCGAGTCCACCAGCACCAGGCGGCACTCGAACACGGCATCGGCTTCCAGTGGCGTTTCGCTGAACAGCATGAAGCCGTCCGCCGAGAGGTCAACGACCCGGCCCAGGCGGCGTCCGGAGTGGAGGTCGAAAACCTCCATGCTCAACTCGGTGGCGTGACGACTGTGCTGGCGGCGGTCATCGTCCATTCGGGGTTCTCCCTTGATCGACTTCATTGGCGCGCCCGGTGAAGCGTTGCAAGACGCGGTAGATGGCACCCAATGCGCGATCCACCAGTGGCGCGCCGTGCTCCGGAGCGATGATGCGTGCCTGGCCTTGCTCCATTTCCCGGGCCAGTTGCTTGATCGGTTTGACCGCGACGCGTTGCCCGCTGCGGTCGACGAACATGTAGTTGTGTGTGGTCGGGCTGAACCAGGATAGCTTGAGCGCGCGGGTTTCCTGGCCGTCGACGAATTCGAACCAGGTGCCGAACTCGAGGTTGCCCAGTTCCTTAATCAGCATCTGCAGGCGGGCGGACAGGGTTTCAGTCGGCTGCTGGGGCACGATCAGCGCGGCATCTTCGCCGAGCATGGCGCCCAGCGGGCTCTCCGGCAGCTTGGCCTTGATCTGTGCGGCGATCTGCGGCTGCTGCGCCTGTACCGCGTGCTGGCAGGCGACAATATCCTGCAGCAGGCGGCGCACGCCGTCTTCGTGGTAGCCGCCAAGGAGTTCCAGGCCTTTGCGCAGCTCGTCGAGCAGGCCTACACGCATGCTCTGCAGGCGCTCGCGCCCTTCGCTGTCGAGCACCGTGCCGCTCCAGGCCAGCTGGTCGGCCACCTTGGCGGCCTGCTGCCATTCGCTGCTGCGCTCGCCATGACGCAGGAGGACGAACACCAGCACGTCGGTCCAGGTCAGTTCGAGGAAGTTGCGGATGATGCTCGGTACGTTGCGCGTCTTCAGTGCGGCATGGATCACGTCCACCGCGTGCTGGCGTGCGCCGAGCAGCTTGTCGCGGCCCTTGGCGGCTTCCACCGCGCGACGTTCGCGCAGTTCGACCTTGTGCCGCAGGGTGGCGACATGTTCGTTGAATTCGTCGAGCAGGCTCTCGAACAGCTGCAGGTCACCGGTGAAACCGTGGATCACCCGCTCGACCACCCAGTGCATTTTCGCCAGCAGGCCGCGCTCGTCCCCTTCGCTGCCGTAGAGCACGCCGGCCTGGGCCATGGCATTGAGCAGTCGCCGTGCCGGGTGGTGGTGCTGGGTGAACAGCGCCTTGTCCTGCAGCGCGACGCGCAGGTAAGGCGTGTGCAGGTGGGAGAGGGCGGTCTTGCAGGTGTCCGGCAGGTTGTCGTCATCGAGGATGAAATCGAACAGCATGCCGACCAGGTCGATGACATCGGTTTCCTGGTCCGAGAGCTTTTGCTGGCCCGGATGCTGGCTGTGGGTTTCCAACTGCTGCTGCAGGTCGGACTTGAGCACGTCGACCGCCTGCGGCTTCTGCAGGCGCAGGGCCAGGTCATGGGCCGATAGTTGCTGCAGGCGGTTGAGGGCGTCGAGCAGTTCATTGGCGCTGTAGGTGCTGGTGGCGGTGCGCGGCGCGAAACTGGCGATGCTGCGCGTGCCGCCCAGCAAGGGTGCGTCGGCATCACGCTGACGGTGTTCGCTGAGCAGTGCGGCCAGGCCGCCGAGCAGTTGGCCTGGGTCGATGGGCGGCGGGCCGTTGAGGTCGCTCGGCGCCTGGATCACTGGTGCGGGCGTGTCGGCTATCGGTCCGCGTGGCGCCGGGGCGGCATGCGAGGTACCGCCGGAGGTGCTTGCGACTTCAGGTGGCGCGCTGCTGCCGGGGCTGGTGCTGGGGGGGCGTTGTGCGGCTTCCTTGCGTAGCGCGCTGTATTTCAGGTTGGGCAGGATGCCGGCTTCGATCAGGCGTTTGTTCAGCGCTTCATATAAAGGGTCGAGGCTCTGCATCACGTGCTGGTCGAACAGCATGTACAGAATGACCTTGATCCGCAGCGGGAACGGGTGTGGCGCCAGGGCTTCACGGAAGGTGCGGGCGACAGCCTGCGGGCCGAACGGGTTGCTCTCCTCGCCGAGTTTCTGGCCGTTGTTGAGCAGCGCCAGGCGCTGGTCGAGGGCAAACAGGGCCTGCGCGCTGCGCGCCTTGACCCGATTGACCATGTTGATTACCTGCAGGCTTTCCTCGTAGTCCTCGTTCTGCACCAGGGACATTTCTTCGGCATCCAGTTCGCGTGCGACCTCCGCGATGTTCTGTTTGCCCTCCAGGAAGTCGGAGAAATTCTGCGCGATCTGCTGGTGATAGCTGCGCTCGATGTGCGGGCGCTGTTTGCGGATCTCGCGCATGTTGTCGAAGAACAGCGTCTGCACACGGTTGTTCTCGGCCTTTTCCGCGCAGTCGAACAGGGTGTCGTCGACCTGGCCGAACAGGCCGGTCAGGTGCTCGGCCAGGCGATTCATCGCCAGCTTGCGGCAGTCCTGCACCAGTTCACCGAAGCGTGGCTGAATGCCGCGGCTGGCTATCGCCGAAACGGGTTTGGAGGGAGTGGACGGTTTGTCCGGGGCGCTCATCGGTGATCCTGTGCGCGCTAGACGTGTCGCGCAGCTAATAGAGGGTACTCAGGTAATAGACATATAGTAGCTCGGAGCGATGCTGCAAAGCTCTGTTAGGAAAGGCGATTTCAAGGGTTGACAGGCGCGCGTGGAAACGTAAAATGGCGCGCCTCTGATGCGGGAAACGGTGCAAACCAAACGCCTGCAAAAGAGATTGGAAGGCTTGTAGTTCCGCGATAGCTCAGTCGGTAGAGCAAATGACTGTTAATCATTGGGTCCCTGGTTCGAGTCCAGGTCGCGGAGCCAACTTTCTCACCGGGGTATAGCGCAGTCCGGTAGCGCGCCTGCTTTGGGAGCAGGATGTCAGGAGTTCGAATCCCCTTACCCCGACCATTTTTGGGTCGTTAGCTCAGTTGGTAGAGCAGTTGGCTTTTAACCAATTGGTCGTAGGTTCGAATCCTACACGACCCACCATCTTCTCGGCCTTGCCTGAGAAACAAACAACCCGCCAAGTGCGGGTTTTTTGTTGCCCGAGTTTTGTCAGAGGGTCCCGCGCACGGCGGTTGCCGTGCGCGGGTGCCTTGCTCAGTGCAGCTTGAGGCGTGGCTCGGTGCTACGGCCGATGCGATCGGCCACCATCAGCAGGAGCATGCGGAAGGTGCCGTACAGCGCCATCTGGTGCATGCGATACAGCGAGATGTAGAACATCCGCGCCAGCCAGCCCTCCAGCTTCACGCTGCCCATGAGGTTACCCATCAGGTTGCCGACTGCCGAGAAGCGCGACAGCGAGATCAGCGAGCCGTAGTCCTTGTAGCGAAACTCCGGCAGCGGCTTGCCCTCCAGGCGCTGCTTGAGGCTGCGTACCAGCAGCGAGGCTTGCTGGTGCGCCGCCTGCGCGCGCGGCGGCACGTTGCGCTCGCTGCCGTCGCCGAGCGGGCAGGCGGCGCAGTCGCCGAAGGCAAAAATGTTGTCGTCCAGGGTGCTCTGCAGAGTCGAGCGCACCAGCAGCTGATTGATGCGATTGCTCTCCAGTCCATCCAGATCACCCAGCAGGGCCGGCGCGCGAATACCGGCGGCCCAGACCTTGAGGCTGGCCGGCACCTCGGTGCCGTTCTGGGTCAGCAGGGCGTCGGCGCGTACTTCACTGACCGGCGTGCCGGTGAGCACGGTGACGCCGAGCTGCTCAAGGGTGCGGTGCACGGGTTGGCTGATGCGCTCGGGCAGGGCCGGCAGTACGCGCGGGCCAGCTTCGATCAGGGTGATGCGCATGTTCTGCGGCTGGATGTTGCTCAGGCCGTACGCCGCCAGTTCGTGGGCCGCGTGATGCAGTTCGGCGGCGAGTTCGACGCCGGTGGCACCAGCGCCGACGATGGCGACACTGATGTGGCCGTCGTCGCTCTTGCCGGCATGGGCACGCAGGTAGTGGTGCAGCAACTGGCGGTGGAAGCGCTCTGCCTGCTCGCGGGTGTCGAGGAACATGCAGTTCTCAGCAGCCCCGGGCGTGCCGAAGTCGTTGGTGGTGCTGCCAACGGCGATCACCAGGCTGTCGTACGCCAGTTCCCGTGCGGGCAGCAGTTCGGCGCCATCCTCGTCGAGCGTGGCGGCCAGGCGAATGCTGCGCGCGCTGCGATCCAGCCCGCACAGGCGTCCCAGCTGGAACTCGAAATGGTTCCACTTGGCCTGGGCCACGTAGTTGAGTTCGTTTTCCGAAGAGTTCAGCGAGCCGGAGGCCACTTCGTGCAGCAGCGGCTTCCAGATGTGGGTGAGGTTGGCGTCGACCAGGGTGATGCTGGCCTGCTTGCGTTTGCCCAGGGTTCTACCCAGGCGGGTAGCAAGCTCCAGGCCGCCGGCGCCACCGCCGACGATCACGATACGATGAGTCATGGGGGTATCTCATAAGGCTTGGGGGATTCGGCGGTGCGGCCGGCTGGGCGAGCGCGATGCAGCTCATAGCGCCAGACGGCTCAGAAGGCGGCTCAACACACCCAGCACGATGACCGCGGCGATGACCACCAGAAGCAGGCGCCAGACCTTGAAAGGTTGGCGTTCGACCTGGTGCTGCGGCGCACTCAGGTACTGGTCGACACGTTGCTGGTCTTCGGGGCTCAAGCGGCTGGACATGGTGTGCCTCGCTAGATAGTGACTTCATTCTAGCCCCGGCGTTCGCAGGGGCTCAACGTGGAGCGCGTCGTCCAGGCGGATGATGCCGCCGTGCAAGATGCGCGCAGTGATACCGCCGTGGCCGCGCACGGCCTGGAAGGTGCCGACGCCCAGGCGCTCTTCGAGCCTGGCGCAAGGTTGGCACCAGCCGGTGGTTTCCAGAATCGCCTGGCCGATGCGAAAACGTCGACCCTTGAGGCTGAACAGGTTGATGCCGCTGACCGCGATGTTGCGGCGCAGATCGGCGGGCGTGATCAGCTGGTCATCCTGACGCTGCAGTAGAGCGGAAATCACCGCCAGGTGTTCCCACTGGATCAGTGTCACCTGGCGGGCATTACGGGGGCCGGGGCGGGCATGATCGCCAGTCAGGCCGGCTTCGCGCCGCGCCTCGACGGCGTCCAGTTCGATCATCGCGCCGCGGGACTGTGGGCGTACGCCGATCCAGCGCACGCGACCGTGTTGCGGCACCGCAGCCAGCAGCTCGTGTAGCGGACTGTTCACAGGCTCACCCCGGCATCGAAGAGAATGCTGCGGCCGAGGTTGCGACGCAGGAAGTCTGGCGCGCTGTCGTGGGCGAAGAGCACGCGCACGTAGGTCGGGCCTACCAGTGACAGTGAGCGCCAGCCTTGATGCAGGTATTCGCTGGGCGGCGGAAATGCGGTGTTGAAGTTGGGTGTGTCGCGTTTCAGGTTGACGTAGGCGAGCAGGTCGAGCGTGCCAGGGTCGATGCTGCGCTCGCGGTAGTTCTGCGATTTCTTGCGCAGGGTCGGGGCGAGCTGCGCTTGCAGGGTGGCGGCATTGATCAGGCGTGGCCGTGGCTCGCGGCGCAGGAGCTGACTGAGCGAGAGGGCGTTGCGCCGTCGCTGCAGCTCCTCGCGCCACTCATCGGTGAGGCGCCGGCCCTCATCGAGGACGAAGAACACCTCGAAGCGCGCTTCGCGAAACAGCACGTCGGGCGGCTCCTGCGTGGCTGCGCTGAACTCGTCCTGCTGGTGGGCGACATTCAGGCCGTGCAGCAGACGCTGGCAAACCCAGCGCTCGCGCTCCCATTTTCTCGCGTTGGAGAGGAAGTCATTGGCCTGTTCGGCCTGGCGGGTAAGCAGGCGCAGGTAGTCGGCGTCGTCCATGCAGGCAGCATAACTGCAAACGCCCGGCGCGACAGCGTGGCGCGCGGAATCGACAGGGCGGCGGTGTAAACTCGTGCATCGTCTGTTTGCGGATGCGCCCCATGCTGATTCGTTGTGCCAGGCCTGCCGATCATCCTCAGCTCGTGTCGCTCTGGCAGCGCACGCCGGGCATTCGCCTGCGCGCGGAAGACGCCTTCGAGCCGTTCTGTGCCTACCTGGCGCGTAATCCCGAACTGAGCCTGGTCGGTGAAATCGAAGGTGAGGTCATGGCCAGTCTGCTGATCGGTCATGATGGCCGTCGCGGCTACCTGCAGCACCTCGTGGTCGACCAGCCCTGGCGTGGCCGCGGGTTCGGCGGTGCGTTGCTGACGCAGGGCCTGGCGCATCTGGCTGCTTTGGGCATCGGCAAATCGCACGTTTTCGTGCTCAGCGATGCGCCGCAGGCCCTGGGCTTCTGGCGCGGTCAGCAGGGCTGGCAGGCGCGCGGCGACATTCAGGTTTTTTCAACGAGGAGCGAAACATGAGAGCGGGTCTGCTGGGTGTACTGTGGCTGGTGAGCAGCCTGGCGTTTGCGCTGGAGCCGGGAGAGCGCGTGATGGCCTGGACACTGCTCGACCAGTTCGAGCAGCCTTACACCCTGAACGACGATGCCCGGATCGTGCTGGTGGCGAAGAACATGGACGGCGCGAAGCTGCTGGATGCCGCGCTGCAAGGCAAGCCGCGTGGCTATCTGGAGCAGCGCAAGGCGGTCTTCCTCGCGGATATCAGCCGCATGCCCAAACCCATCGCCAGCCTGTTCGCCCTGCCGAAGATGCGCGATTACCACTACCGCGTTCTGCTTGATCGCGAGGCGCGCGTTACCTCGCGCTATCCGGTCGAGGAGGGGGCGGTGCTCTGGCTGGCTCTGCGTGACGGACATCTTGCCGAGCAGCGCAGCTATCGCGATGCCGCTGCGTTGGCCCAGGCGCTGGAGGAGGCGGGCCGGTGATCGGCGTCGAGCTGCTATCCGCTACCAGTCTGTGGCTGGGCTGGCTGCTCTATGTGCCCCTGCTGCTCTGGGCGCTGTGGCGAGCGCCCTGGCTGGAGCTGATCAGCGACCAGCGGCGCCAGCATGTGCTGTGTGGCACCGTGCTGGCGTTGTTTCTGCTGTGGCTGGTGCGCCGTGATTTCGCCTCCGGGCTGTCCTTTCATTTCATCGGCATGACCGCGGTGACCCTGCTGCTGGACTGGCCGCTGGCCGTACTCGGCGGTTTCGCAGCACAACTGGCTCTGCTTGCTGTCGGTCGGCAGGATCTGGCAGCGCTGGGTGTCAACGGGGTGCTGCTGGTGTTGATCCCGGTTGCCATTGCCGAGTTCTTCGCTGTGGTGGTGGAGCGTCGTCAACCGCGCAATCTGTTCGTCTACATCTTCTGCTGCGGCTTCTTTCCCGCGGCGTTGACTGCATTGGTATGTCTGCTTGCCAGCCTGGGTGTGCTGTGGGCGGACGGCCTGTACGTGATTCCGCCCTGGCTGGAGGACTTTGCCGGCTACCTGTGGCTGGTGATTTTCCCCGAGGCCTTCATCAACGGCATGCTGGTGACCGGGCTGGTGGTTTTCTATCCCGACTGGCTGGAAACTTTCAACCGTTCACGCTACCTCTCCGCGCCCTGGAAGGATGACGACAAGCCGCGCTGATGATCGACCGTTCACCGCCTGGATGGCGCGCCAGCGCTTGATCCAGATCAAGCGCGCCGATGGCCGAAGGCTCAGGCTGAGCTTTTCGGCAGAAGGAGCGAGGCGATGGGTGTCCATGAGTGGGCAAGGCAGGAGATCGAGCGCAGTCTGCAGCAGGCGCAGCAGCAGGGGCATGCGCCCTTGATGAGCTTGCGTGCGCTGCTCAGTGTGGTGGTGCAGCGACAACTGGAGGTGCGGAGCGTGGACGATCTGGCCGCGGAGCTGCTGTTCCTCGCTGACAATCTGGATGATGAGCGCGATTACAGCTTCATGCGGCCTTGAGTGACGCGGGCTCAGTGCTCGCGTGGTGGCAGGTCGCCGGAGAACATGCCGTCATCCACCGGATCACCCGGGATCACATGCGACTCACTGGCCCAGGCGCCAAGGTCGATCAGCTTGCAGCGATCACTGCAGAAGGGGCGGTTGGGGCTTTGCGGGCCCCATTCGACGGGGGCGCCGCAGGTTGGGCATTCGACGGTACTGCTCATGGTTGTCCTCCTCGGAGCGTCAGGTAGAAGCGGTGCAGGCGCTCGACTTCGCTGCGCAGCCAGGCGTGATCGCGATCGTTGACCAGCACGTCATCGGCGTGGCGCAAGCGCTCCTCGCGGCTGGACTGCACTTTGAGAATGGCCCGGACCTGCTCTTCGCTGCTCTCGTCACGCACCATGGTGCGCTGCAGTTGCAGGGCTTCCGGTGCATCGACCGCCAGTACGCGCTGGGTCATGCGGTTCTGCCCCGATTCGATCAGCAGGGGGGAAACCAGGATGGCGTAAGGCGATTGTGCCCGCGCCAGGTAGTCACGTATTTCCTGGCCGATCAGCGGGTGCAGCAGGCTTTCCAGCCAGTGGCGTTGTTCAGCATCCTGAAAGATCAGCTGACGCAGTGCGCTGCGATTGAGCTGGCCGTCAGGTTGCAGGACCTGCTCGCCGAAGCGCGCGGCGATCTTCGCCAGTGCGGGGCGACCGGGTTCGACCACCCAGCGCGCGGCGTGATCGGCGTCCACCAGGTGAACGCCCAGCGTAGTGAACTGCTCGGCAACGGCGCTTTTACCGCTGCCGATGCCACCAGTGAGACCAAGAATCCAGGGTGTTGTGCTCATTCAGAACCGGGCGAATTGCAGATAGGCTCCGGTTATTTGATCACCCCAGAGCAGCGCAATCCACCCCGCAACGGCCAGGTAGGGGCCGAACGGGATCGGTGTGCTGGTTTCGGCATTGCGCATGCGCAGCATGATCACGCCCAGAACGGCGCCGACCAGCGACGACAGCAGAATGGTCAGCGGCAGAATCTGCCAGCCGCCCCACGCGCCCAGCATGGCCAATAGCTTGAAGTCGCCATAGCCCATGCCTTCCTTGCCGGTCAGCAGCTTGAACACCCAGTACACCGACCATAGGCTCAAATAACCCGCGAATGCGCCCCAGAGCGCGCTCTGCAGATCGGTAAACAGACCATAGTTGTTGACGATCAGCCCCAGCCAAAGCAGCGGCAAGACCAGCGAGTCCGGCAGCAACTGGTGATCGGCATCGATCAGGCTCATCGCCAGCAGGCCCCAGGTCAGCACCAGCATGCCCGCGGTCTGCCAGCCAAAACCGAAGTGGAATGCGACATAGGCAGAAAGCAGCCCGCAGGCCAGTTCGACCAGCGGGTAGCGTTTGCTGATCGGCGATTTGCAGCTGGAGCATTTACCGCGCAGGGCAAGCCAGCTCAGGATTGGGATGTTTTCCCACGGCCGGATTTCATGCTCGCAATGCGGGCAGCGGGAGTTGGGGAACGCCAGGTTGAAGGGATCCTGATCGGCTTTGTCCGGATCAATTTCGAGAATCTCGCGCGCCTGGATTTTCCAGTCGCGCTGCATCATCACGGGTAGGCGATAAACGACCACATTGACGAAGCTGCCGATTAGCAGGCCGAAAGTGAAGATAACCAAAACAAAAGCCGGCACGGAGCCGGCTATAAGGTCAAAAGGCATGGCTTAACCTACAACAGAGCCAAGGGTGAAAATCGGCAGGTACATGGCGATGATCAGGCCGCCTACCAGAACGCCTAGTACAGCCATGATCAGTGGCTCCATGAGTGTTGTGAGGTTGTCGACGGCGTTGTCGACTTCGGCTTCGTAGAAGCTCGCTAGTTTGTCGAGCATTTCGTCTAGAGCTCCGGACTCTTCACCGATGGCTGTCATTTGAATGGCCATGCTGGGGAAAACCTCAACAGTACGCATTGCAAAGTTGAGCTGCACGCCCGAAGAGACGTCCTGCTTGATCCTGTAAATGGCATTACGAAATACAACGTTGCCTGCTGCTCCAGCGACGGAGTCCAAGGCATCTACCAAGGGTACACCCGCCGAAAAAGTGGTAGCTAAGGTGCGTGCAAAGCGAGCCACAACGGCTTTGTACATGATATCCCCCACAATGGGGGCCTTGAGAAGGGCTCTATCTAATGAGTCTCTAAATTTTTCAGAGCGTTTATAGGTATTCTGGAAAGCGAATGTCGCACCAAATAGGGCCAGCAAAACTAGCCACCACCACTCCTGAATCCAGCGTGACATATTTACTACCATCTGGGTAAACCCAGGGAGTTCTGCCCCGAAGCCCTTGAAAACGTCTTCGAATTGTGGAACGACTTTTATCAATAGAATTGTAGTGACAATTATTGCCACGACCACGACCGCAATCGGATAGGTCATTGCTTTTTTGATCTTTGCTTTTAGGGCTTCTGTTTTTTCCTTGTAGGTGGCTACTCGGTCGAGGAGAGCTTCAAGTGAGCCGGATTGCTCGCCGGCATCTACGAGGTTGCAATAGAGATCATCGAAGTAGAGTGGACGCTTGCGTAGTGATGCGGCAAAGCTATTGCCGGCTGCGACATCTTGCTTCACCTCATCAATCAGTGCGCGCATTTTAGGATTGTCGAAACCCTCTGCGATGATATCGAAGGACTGCAATAGCGGAACACCTGCTTTCATCATGGTTGCCATTTGCCTGGTGAACAAGGCAATGTCCATGGGCTTAATTTTCTTCCCGCTACTCAGAGAAAAGCCTTCCTTGCGGACTTTGATGGGGTTGATACCCTGCTTGCGCAGCTGAGCCTTAACCAGCGCCGGAGATTGGCCGCTTAGCTTGCCTTTGATTTTTGCGCCTTTCTTATCGGTGCCTTCCCAGACAAAGGAGCTGGTTTTGAGCGCTTTTTCAGCCATGGTTAATCCTTGGTCACGCGGTTGACTTCCTCAAGGCTGGTAACGCCCTGAATGGCTTTCAGCAAGCCGGAGGCTCTAAGGTCGTTGAAGCCGTCTTTTCGCATTTGCACGGCAATATCAATGGAGTTCCCTTCCTCCATGATAATCCGTTGCAGATTGGGCGTGTTTTTAACTACTTCATAAATACCTACACGACCTTTGTAGCCCCCTTTGCAGTTGTCACAGCCAACCGGCCCATAGAGCTTGAATGTGCCAATCTTGCTTTCGGGGAAGCCTTCTTTAACCAGTGTTTCCCTAGGGACTTCGACTTCTTTCTTGCAGCTATTGCAGAGCTTTCGCGCTAGCCGTTGGGCGATGATCAGGTTTACCGAGGTGGCAATGTTGAAAGATGGTACGCCCATATTTCGCATGCGAGTAAGGGTTTCGGCGGCGCTGTTGGTGTGCAGTGTTGACATCACCATATGACCAGTCTGGGCAGCTTTCACCGCAATTGAAGCGGTGTCCAGATCGCGAATTTCACCGACCATGATAATGTCGGGATCTTGTCGTAAAAATGCCCGCAATGCTTGGGTAAAGTCCATCCCTTGCTTTGGGTTGACGTTAACCTGGTTGATGCCCTCA
This sequence comes from Pseudomonas sp. PDM14, assembly GCF_014851905.1. Taxonomy (NCBI): domain Bacteria; kingdom Pseudomonadati; phylum Pseudomonadota; class Gammaproteobacteria; order Pseudomonadales; family Pseudomonadaceae; genus Pseudomonas; species Pseudomonas sp. PDM14. The sequence goes on from NZ_JACVAQ010000003.1 coordinate 211,390, forward strand.
AGGTTGATTTCTACCGGATCTTCGGCGGTGGAGATATTCACATCCACAGTGTTGAGGATATTAAGGCCGGTATAGAGAGATACCGTCTTGCCAGATCCTGTGGGGCCGGTAACCAGAATCATGCCCTGTGGTTGCTTCAGTGCTGCCATGTAGAGGTTTTTTTGTTCTTCCTCATAGCCAAGAGCATCGATCCCCATCTGCGCGCTGCTGGGGTCAAGAATTCGCATCACGATTTTTTCTCCCCATAAGGTGGGGAGAGTGTTGACCCGAAAATCGATAGATTTGCTCTTCGAGATTTTCATCTTTATCCGACCATCTTGCGGCTTGCGTCGCTCGGATATGTCTAGCCCTGCCATGACCTTTAATCGCGCGGAGAGTCTTGGGGCCAGCTGTATAGGTGGGCGAGCGACCTCATGAAGGATGCCATCCGTACGAAAGCGCACTCGGTAGGCTTTTTCGTAAGGCTCGAAGTGAAGGTCTGAAGAGCCCCCTTTAATTGCATCTAAGAGCATTTTGTTGACGAAACGCACCACCGGGGCGTCATCGGCGTCGCCTCCTGGCCCGTTCTCTTCGTTGTCATCATCTACGGCTTGAACGTCTAGCCCATCTAGGTCTACGTCTCCCAGGTCCTCCATTCCACTATTGCCGGCATCGAAGAATTTCTCAATGGCATCCCCAAGCTTGTCGTCCTCTACGAGCAGCGCCTCGGTGCTGAGGCCGGTGCTGAATTGCACGTCCGTAACGGCTTGGTGGTTGGTTGGGTCGGAGAGTGCGATGAACAACTTGTTGCCGCGTTTGTGTAGAGGAAGCACGCGATGCTGGCGACACAGTTTTTCGCTGACCAGATCGCGCGGCTGGCTCTCTCTGTCCACGCTGCTCAAGTCGAAGTAGGGCAGGCCGAATTGGTCTGCTGCGACCTCTGCAATATTGCGGCTGCTGGCAATTCGATTCTGAACTAGATAGGTAACCAGTGGAATTTGGTTGCGCAAAGCCTGGGTGTGGGCTTGTGCGGCGGTTTTGCTGTCGAGCAGCTCTGCTGCTACCAGTTGGCGTGCTAAGCCGGTCAGGATTGGAGTTTCGCTCATTGGGATATGGATAGCATCGCGGGTAATGACTTCGCACTTATAGCCCAAATTGAGAGTGGGCCCAAGTAGCGGTTGGCAGGATGACAAAATACGTCACTTGCTGTCACAGAAGTCATTTTTCTGCCGAGTGAATCTCGCGGCCGGCTCGTAGTAAGGGGGGGGCGATCTTGGCATGCTCTGTGCTGAAGGTGTATCAGGTCACTGACCTTAACCACATAGGAGCAATTCCATGAAGTCCCTCAAGAAGCAAAAAGGGTTTACCCTGATCGAACTGATGATTGTTGTTGCGATCATCGGCATCCTGGCCGCTATTGCTATTCCGCAATTCAACGAATACCGCGCAAAAGCGAACGACTCCACCGCTCAGGCTGATGTGAAGAACTCCATCAGCGTAATGACTGCTGCTCAGCGCTAAGGGTGACTCACATGAAAAAGAATCTGCTGGCTCTGCTCGCCGCTTCCGCGGTTGTATTTACCTCTTCGGTTATTGCAGCCCCTACTGCAATTACAAGTGGCGGGAACATAACCACTACTCAGTGCGCGATTCTGGGTGACACTGTGCGTCTTAACCTTTCTAAGGGCGTATCTGGTGCATATAATTGCGATGAAACCCGTAACGCTATTAATGTTGGCGCCTGTCACGAATCCGGTAGTCGTAGCACTAGCCTGACTTGCGCTCAAATCGGCGTAACTGGGGCTAACAATGATCCTGTCTACAACGATGCTCAGTGCACAGCAGCGAACGTGGGTACAGTTGTGACTGTCGCTAGTCCTAGCTACAAGGGCTTCCGGGCTTCTAGCACTGGTGGTACTGTTGGTCAGCAGTCGCTAAGTGCTAACTGCACTACTACTGCTCCGACTACTCAGCTGGTTAATTTCCAGTAATCCTTTAGCTTTTCGCTTCAGATACTAGGCCGTGGAAAGTATATCTATCCACGGCTTTTTTATTTAGAGTTTAAGTAGGTTGAATGTGAGGCGGCACGATGAGGTCCAATGGCTCCGGTTTCACTTTAATCGAGTTGATGATCGTTGTTGCGATTATCGGTGTCTTGGCTGCTATTGCTATTCCGCAGTTCAGCGAGTATCGCGCGAAAGCCAACGACAGCAATGCCCAAGCTGATGTGAAAAACTCTATCTGGGTTATGTCATCCACTAGAAAGTAGTCAGCTTGCTTTGTAGGTATGGGTCTTAAGCTCTCTAAGAGTCATCAATGCATATTTTTTCTGATTTTCGTTCAGGTGTTCTACTCGCTCTGCGGGCTCACTTTCTTTTGCTTGTAGGCGTATCAATTTCCTCCCTGTTGCTGATTGCCTGGATGGCGGCTGAGTTCAGTGGCCGTCAGCCTGCCACCGTTGCTCTAGATGTTGGGTTGTCAGTGATGCGGTTGGTCCTGCCCCTGATAATGGTGCTGATGGTTCAAGAGTTGCTTTCGCGTGAGTTTGACCGACGCTATTTTCTTTCTTCTCTGACCTATCCGCGTGCTAGGCAGGGCCTGCTGTTTGGACGCTGCGCGGCGGTTTTTGCGCTTATGTTAGGCGTGCTGGTGCTTATGGCGGCGACGCTTGGAATGGTGGTCGCATTGATCGGCGAAGATTATGCTCAGGCTACCGGGGTTTCTTTAGGTTGGCCTTATGTCGCCACCATTGCGTTTGTGGGGCTCGACTTGCTGGTGCTGACAGCGTTGGCGGTGTTTCTGGCCATGGTGGCATCGACACCCAATTTCGTGCTGGTTGGAACGTTGGGCTTTATGCTGGTGGCGCGCTCCTTCGCTGCAATCATTGAATTACTGACTCGCGAGGCTTGGGTCGTTGAGGGGGTAGAGGGTTATCGGGCGGGGGTGGGCCTGCTGGGTTATCTGTTACCTGATCTTGGTGCGCTCGATGTACGTATGGTGGCTTTGTACGGGCGTATGGAGTTCCTGCCAAGTGACCTCGGCGTGTTGGTGGTCAGTTGCCTAGCTTACGCTTTTGCCTTCCTCTGCTTGGCGGCGTGGGCGTTGCAGCACAAGCGCTTCGCGTGATGATGCAAAGACGATCTATCAATTTCCTGCTGTCTTTGGTGGGCTTTGCGCTGTTTGCTGCTACGGTGCTTTGGCGCAGTTGGCAGCCGATTACTTTTCGCGAGAGCGAGGTAGAGGACCGAGTGGTGGTTTCCGCTCCGGTGCTCTTGGCTCTGTATGGTGGAGATCGTTTTTTGGCGGCCAATATGGAGACAATACGTTTGTCCGCAACGGGGGTAGATCAAGGCCAGGTTGATCTTCACTATTTGGTTCGCGCTCAGGTAGTGGTGGCAAAGCTTAATGCATGCCATGAAGATAACTACTATCTTGCGAATGGAATGCTGACGTGGGGCGGTGCAGTCGCTGAGGGAAATGAGGTGTTGCGCAGGGCAATGAATTGCCGCTTCTGGGACGGTATTCCGCCGTTCTTTTATGGGGTCAATCTTTCTTTCTTTGATCATGATACCGACCGTGCCGTGCTCGCCTTGCAAACTGCCTCCGAGCGTTGGCCGGAGAATGCAGCAACACTTCAGCGTTTGGCTGTCATGTTGCGAGCGGAAGCATTTGCGGATGAGCATCTGGCGTTAAATTATCTCGTTCAGCAGCGCGACTCCAGCAAAGATCCCAAGCTCAGAGATATGCTGAGTAAGCGAGTTGTGCGTCTGCAGGGGCTAATAAGTCTTAGGCATGCCCAGCGCGTTTATGAGCAAGCTCACGGTGCTCTGCACGATTTGCAGCAGTTAGTTCGTTCAGGGGTTTTGGCTGCGTTGCCAAAAGACCCGCTAAAACTCGGTTATGAGTTGAGTGGCGGGCGTATCGAACTCAAAGAGATGAAGATTCCCGGTATGGAGAGTCAGCGGTGAATGCTGTGCTGGAGTTCAGAGGTGTCAGCCAGACGTTTCGGGTCAAGGGTAAGGAGGTCAGGGCGTTGCAAGACGTCACCTTTGCTCTAGCGGAAGGTGAGGTGTTCGGTTTCGTTGGGCCCAACGGCGCTGGTAAATCTACGACCATTAAGGTGATGCTCGATATCGTTAGTGACTATCGTGGGCAGATTAGCATTTACGGTATAGATGCTCGCGACGCCTCGTCTCGCGCCCCCTTGGCTTATGTGCCCGAAACTCCTGCTCTCTACGAACAATTTACCCCGCTGGAAATTCTGCGCATGGGCCTGTCGATGTACGGCATCAAGCGCAAGGATGCTGATGCTTGGTGCATGCAATGGCTGGAGCGCTTTTCTGTTGATATGAATGCCAAGCGTCGTATTCGCGAGCTGTCCAAGGGCAATGTTCAGCGTGTGGCACTGGCTCATGCAATGGTGGTTCAACCAAAACTGCTGGTGCTCGATGAGCCTTTGTCCGGTCTCGATCCGGTTGGGCGCAAGGATGTGGTGGATATACTGACCGAGTACAAACAGCAGGGTGGCGCCATCTTCTTTACCTCCCATGTGCTTCACGACGTTGAGCGTATTGCCGATCGCTTTGGCTTTATCAATAAAGGCGAGTTGCTGACTGTTCGCTCGCCCCGCGAGTTGGCGGCTGAGCGCGCGGATAGTTTTCTGGTGCGTTTTAATGCTGCTGAGGGCTTCGAGCCGGCTGCGCGCCTTTTGCGTGTTGGGGAGTTCGAGCATGAGATTGTGCAGGCTGATTTGCCGGCTTTTATTTCGCGTCTGAATGCGGCGGGAGGTCATGTTCTAACGGTTAAGCCAGCTGTTTCGCTGGAGACGGTGTTCTTCCGTATTCTTGAAGGCGCTGCGTCAAAGGCTGCCGACTAGAGAGCTATTTAGGCGTGGCAACCTGCAGGCCAAGTGCTATGGGCTGCTTCGAGGTTTTCATTGGCTTTGATGTACGTGGAACCTCTGGATTGCCCGCCTTCGCGGGAATGACAGTTAAATAGGATCGTTACAAATAAAAAGCCCGCCAAATAGGCGGGCTTTTTTTATGCGCGGCGGAAACTAGAGAGTTAGTCGCATCGACAAGTCGACAGCTTTTACATCCTTGGTCAGGCTACCTATCGATATGTAGTCAACCCCAGTCTCTGCAATGCCGCGTAGCGTGCTGTCGTTGATGCCGCCCGAGGCTTCGAGCTTGGCCTTGCCGGCAGTGATGCTCACCGCAGTGCGCATGTCATCCGTACATAGCTCATCCAGCATGATGATGTCGGCCCCGGCTTCTAGCGCTTGGCGCAGTTCCTCCAAGCTTTCCACTTCGACTTCCACCGGTTTGCCGGGCGCTATTTGATGCGCGGCGGCAACTGCCTGGGCGATTCCGCCGCAGGCGGCGATGTGGTTTTCCTTGATCAGGAAGGCGTCGTAGAGGCCGATGCGGTGGTTGTGGCAGCCGCCGCAGGTGACGGCGTATTTCTGCGCCAGGCGCAGGCCGGGGATGGTCTTGCGCGTGTCGAGGAGTTTGACCTGGGTGCCTTTCACCAGGTCAGCGTAATGCTGGCAGCGCGTTGCGACGGCAGACAGGCTCTGCAGGAAGTTCAGGGCGCTGCGTTCGCCGCTCAGCAGTGCTCGGGCGGGGCCTTCCAGATGGAAAAGTACCTGATTGGCGCTGGCGCGTTCGCCATCGGCGGTCTGCCAATGCACGGCAACGCGCGGGTCAAGCTGGCGGAAAACCTCGTCGACCCAGGCCGTGCCGGCGATCACCGCATCTTCGCGGGTGATGACCGTTGCTCGCGCCAGGCGATCAGCGGGAATTAATTGTGCAGTAATGTCGCCACTGCCGATGTCTTCTTGCAGGGCGCGACGGACATTGGCCTGGATTTCGGCGCCGAGGTCGGAAAGGGTGAGGTTGGGCATGCGGCCTCCGCTGTCTGATGGCGCGATTATAGGGATATGCTTGGGCTGGGTGTGATCGCAAAGCAGGCGCTACGCTACTTTCTGTTGAAGTGTGTGCGGTGACTGTCTCCCGTCCCCGATTTAGGCTTTGTTGGGCGCATCTGTGATACAGGTCATGTCTGCAGCAATGCTGTATTGGCCATCATGGATGCCTCCCTATAATAAGGTAGGCATAACAAGTTTGACGCCAAGCCTTTGACGTTACGGATAACGCCCGTTGATCGTTTGCAGGTCGGATCGCCCACGATGGGCCACCTGCGGGAGACTCGTAATGAAGACCGATGCGAAAGTAGTGCACCTGAATCAGGTCGCCTCTCAGCACTCGCCAAATTCGCCGGCAGGAAGGCTACCCGTGGCGCTGACTCAAGTGCGCGACAAGGCTGCGCAGCAGCTCAAGCAGGCGCTCCAGGCTCTGTTCGACAACGCGGACGATACCCTCTTCGAGATGGCCGATCGCGCGACCAGCAACGCCGAGCAAAATGCATTCTTCGAAGCCATGCGCGACCTGCGCCTCAAGCGCAAGACGATCGAGCGCGGCTTCCTGCAGAAGGTGTTCGAGAGCTTCGCCACCCTCAATCAATATGAGGTGAGCAAGGCGCCGCAGCTGGATGTGACGTCCTTCGACAGCCTTACTCTGGTCAACGATGACACCCTCGAAGAAACCGTAGCGCTGGACGCCATGGTTTCTCGGGTGATGAATCGCGACTCCGTAGCGCTGGGGCACCTGACCACTCGCCTGAATGTGATGATCAGCCAGAAGCTGGACGACAAGTCCAACCCGCTAGGGCCGCGTGCGCTCTGCGAGCAGTTTCTCGGTGCCTGTTCGTCGCTGGGTGTGGAGATCCGCGTCAAGCTGATCATTCTCAAGCTGTTCGAAAAATACGTTCTGGCCGATCTCGACCAGCTCTATGCCGCGGCCAACCAGCAGTTGGTCGAATCTGGCGTGCTGCCCGAGCTGAAGTCGGCACCGCCGGCGCGGCGTAATCCTGGCCGCTCCCCAGCGGGCACCCGCACTGCGCGTGAAAGCGCGAGTGGCGAACAGGCCCAGGGTGGCTACGCCGACGAAGGCGTGCAGGAAGTTTTTGGCGCACTGCAGGAGCTGCTCGCTGAAGTGCGTGGCTCGGCTGCCATGCCGCGTCGGCAGATGCCGGCGGATGCCGTGCCGATTTCCAGCAATGACCTGATGCGTCTGCTTTCGCACCTGCAGCAGCACCTTCCGGTTGGCACCAGCACCGGTGCCGGCGAAAGTGCTGCCGACTTCGATCTGCGCAATCAGCTCGAGCAACTGCTCACTCGCGCCAGCGCGAAGAGCGGCAAGGCACGGGTGGTTGGCGAAATCGACGAAGACGTGATCAACCTGGTATCGATGCTGTTCGAGTTCATCCTTGATGACCGCACCCTGCCGGACTCGCTCAAGGCACTGATCGGTCGTCTGCAGATTCCGATGCTCAAAGTCGCGGTGCTGGACAAGACCTTCTTCAGTCGCGGCAGCCATCCGGCGCGGCGCCTGCTCAACGAAATCGCCTCCGCCGCCCTCGGCTGGAGTGCCCAGGATGACGCCCAGCGCGACAGCCTGTTCCAGAACATCGAGCAGGTCGTGCAGCGCCTGCTCAACGATTTCACCGATGATCCGAGCATCTTTTCCGATCTGCTCGCCGATTTCCTCGCCTTCACCGGTGACGAGCGTCGGCGCAGCGAGCTGCTCGAACAGCGTACTCGCGATGCCGAGGAAGGCCGGGCCAAGGCCGAACTGGCGCGTCATCAGGTCGAGCAGGCGCTGAACGAGCGCCTGCTGGGCAAGACTTTGCCCGAAGTGGTCGTGCGTCTGCTGCAGGAAGGCTGGAGCAAGGTGCTGCAGCTGACCAGCCTGAAGAGTGGTGCCGACTCCGAGGAGTGGCAGGCTGCACTGGCGGTGATGGACGATCTGGTCTGGAGCGTCGAGCAGCACGATGAGCCGGAAGATCGCCTGCGCCTGCTGGAACTGGTGCCGAACCTGCTCAAGGCGCTGCGTGAGGGGTTGGCCAGTGCGGCCATCGACCCGTTCGTTACCAGCGAGTTCTTTAGCCAGCTGGAGTCGGTTCACGTCCAGGCCTTCCAGCGCTTCAAGCGTGTCACCGTGCCGGAGCCGCAACCCGAGGTCGAGTCGCTGAGCGACTACCTGCTCCCGTCCGAGGCCGATGTCGAGGCCGGGCAGTACGCCGGCCTGGAACCCTTGCTGGAATTGCCCGCCGCGGAGCTGGAGCCTGAGTTCGCTGCACCGGCGATGGTCGAGGTGGTCGAAGAAATCGTGCTGCTGGCGCCGGGGGAAGTGCGCGAGCGCGAGCCGGAAGCCAGCCTGCCGGACGACGATGAGGCCCTGCAGCACGTCGACAGCCTGCGCGTCGGCAGTTGGGTGGAAATCCAGGAAGACGAAGAGCACAAGCTGCGCTGCAAGCTGGCGGCGGTGATCAAGCCATCCGGCAAGTACATCTTCGTCAACCGCACCGGCATGAAGGTGATGGAGAAGACCCGCATGGGCCTCGCCGTCGAGTTCCGCCGCGGCGCGGTACGCCTGCTCGACGATGCCCTGCTGTTCGACCGGGCGCTGGAATCGGTCATCGGCAACCTGCGTCGGCTCAAGGGCGCCTGATCCTCACGCTGTACCGACAACGCCCGGCACCTGCCGGGCGTTGTCATTTCAGCGCTATGCAAGGCCTGCTACAGTGCCGGCTGCTTCCAAGGAGCCCTTATGCAGCTTGACCCCGTCACGGGCTGGTGTGCCGACGTTCGCCATTGCCCTTCGCCGAACTGCAACGCCCGCCCGCTGGGCGAGGTGTCCCTGCTGGTGATCCACAACATCAGCCTGCCGCCCGGGCAGTTCGCCACCGGCAAGGTGCAGCAGTTCTTCCAGAATTGCCTGCCCACGGAGGAGCACCCGTATTTCGCCGGGATCGCCGAGCTGCGGGTTTCCGCGCACTTTCTCATCGAGCGTGACGGCGCCGTCACCCAGTTTGTCTCCTGTAACGAACGCGCCTGGCATGCCGGGGTTTCGCGGTTCGAGGGACGGGAGAACTGCAACGATTTTTCCCTAGGTATCGAGCTGGAAGGCACCGACCATGAGCCGTTCAGCGACGCGCAGTACGACACACTGGTGGTCCTGAGCCGGCAGCTATTGCAGGCCTACCCGTCGCTCGCCATCGAGCGGATCTGTGGGCACAGCGACATCGCGCCGGGGCGCAAGACCGATCCCGGCCCATACTTCGACTGGGCGCGCCTGCGGGCGGCCCTGCGGCTCGACAAGGAGAGCGCGAAATGAATTTCCTGGTACTGCTGCTGGTGCTCTGGGTGGAGAAGTTCTCCTCCGGGCGTCGTCGTATTCAGCAGGACGGCTTCTGGCTGCAGCAGCTGAAGCAGATCGAAGCACGCGGTATTTCACCGTGGATCGCCCTGGCAGTGCTGGTGCTGCTGCCGGTGGCGCTGCTGGGCCTGTTGCTGCTGGTGCTCAAGCCGCTGGCCTATGGCTGGCTGGCCCTGCCGGTGCACCTGCTGGTGCTGGTCTACAGTCTCGGCCGTGGCGACGTGCTGGCGGCGCTAGGGCCGTTCCGTGATGCCTGGCGACGGGGCGATGATCAGGCGGCGTTGCATGTGGCCGAACGGGATCTCGGCGTCGAGGCCGACGAGGAGGGCGAAGTGCTCCTCGGCGTGCAGCGTTACGAGCTGTGGCAGGCCTACCAGGGCTTTTTCGCAGTGATCTTCTGGTATGCCTTGTTGGGGCCGCTGCTGGCCCTGGCTTATCGTCTGCTGGCGCTGGCTGCGGAGCATGGCAGCGCGGGGCTGGCCGAGCGCGCGGCACAGCTGCGGCATGCCCTCGACTGGCTGCCTGCGCGCGTGCTGGCAGCGAGCTTTGCCCTGGTCGGCAACTTTGCCGCAGTCAGCCGTGCCGTACTGCATGACCTGCTGAGTTGGGATATTTCTGCCGCGCAGCTGCTGTTCCATGCCGGGCGTGCCGCCAGTGAGCTGCCGGAGCCGCAGGCCGGCGAGCAGGGTGTCAGCAGCCTGGACGAACTCTGGCAATTGCTGGTGCGCTCGGCGGTGCTCTGGTACGCCGCCTTTGCCGTGTGGATCCTGCTGCTCTGATCGAGCCCGCTACTGCTCGTGTTCGCCCCACAGCCAGGCAGCCCCGCGCACGCCGCTGGAGTCGCCGTGCTGCGCCGGCAGCAGGCGTGTGTTGACCTGGTCGGAGAACACGTGGCGCAGGAGCAGGGGCGGTACGCGCGCATACAGCGCCGGCATGTTCGACAGCCCGCCACCGAGCACGATGACGTGCGGGTCGAGCAGGTTGATCACGCCTGACAGCGCCCGTGCCAGCTGATCGCAATACAGTTCCATCGCCCGTTCGGCCACTGCGTTGCCCCGTTGTGCGGCCTGTTCCAGCTCGCGGGCGTCACCCGACAGGGCGCTGCGTGCGGCCCAGCCGGGGCCGGAGAGAAAGGTCTCGATGCAGTCGTCCAGGCCGCAGTAGCACCGCCTTGTCGGGCCATCTGCCGCGTTGCGCCAGGGCAGGGGGTTATGGCCCCACTCGCCGGCAATGGCGTTCGGTCCGCTGAGCAGGTGGCCATTGATGACCACACCGCCGCCCACGCCGGTGCCGAGAATGACCGCGAAAACGCTGCTGGCACCCGCGCCGGCCCCGTCTCTGGCTTCCGACAGCGCCAGGCAATCGGCATCGTTGGCCAGGCGCACTGGGCGTTGCAGCAGCTGTTCCAGATCGCCTTGTAAGTCTTCGCCGATCAGGCAGGTCGAGTTGGCGTTCTTGATCCGTCCGTGATCCGGTGAGCGGGTGCCGGGAATGCCGATGCCCAGGGTGCCGTGCCCGCCCAGCTCACGCTCGGCGTCGTGGACCAGGCGGGCAATGGTCTGCAGGGTGGCCGGGTAGTCGCCCTGGGGCGTCGGCACGCGGCGGCGCAACCGTTCGTCGGAACCGTGCAGGGCAATGATCTCGGTCTTGCTACCACCCAGATCAATACCGAAGCGAAAATGTGCGCGCATTCTTAACCTTAAGTTACAGAGGTTGAGGTCGATATCCGGTATACAGTTTGCTCAGAGGACCGTGCATGCTGCACATTCCTTACTGACCAGTACCCCCGTAGATTGCCGTTCCCTCGTCGGTCTTCTCCCGTCCGGCGCATAACAATAATGGCAACAGGAGACGTGTAGTGAATAGCGTGTTGTATCCCGCCATTGCGCTGATGAACCGTATGAGCTTCGGCATGAAGTTCAGTTTGATCAGTGTGCTGTTCTTCCTGCCCATGCTGGTGACCAATTTCTATCTGGTGCGCGACTCGTACGACGCGTTCGTCGACACCCGGACGGAGTTGCAGAGCCTCGAGCTGCTCAAGCGGAGCCTCAAGGTGCGCCAGGACCTCGAACGCCTCAACGACCTCCTCGAAGTCAACGCCGTGATCGGCCAGTCCAGCGAGTCGGAGAATCTGGTCAAGCAGATCGACGACCTGCAGACCCGCATCGGTGCTGGCCTGGACGCGCTGCAACCGAGCAGCGACGAGCCGCAGAAGGTCGAGGAATTCAACGCCCAGCGCGACGGCGTCAAGACCGCCCTCGAAGCGATCAAGAACGAGACCTCGCAACGCAGCAAGGCCGGCCTCGGCGTCACTGCGCTGGATAATGCAGAGGTGTTCATCAAGTTCATCACCAGCCAGTCGGGCCTCAGCCAGGACAGTGACCTGACCGTGCGCCAGATGTCCGAGCTGATGACCACCGTCACCCCGCCCGTGACCAAGGCGCTGAGCAAGGGCCGCGCCCTGGGCTCCTATTCGCTGGGTCAGGGCATTCTCGGTTCTTCCGACAGCGGCAAGCTCGACGAACTGCTGCTGGAGCTGGAGAAGCTCCACGCCGAGTACGGCTTCAAGATCCAGAACGCGCTGCAGACCAACACCCGCGCCCAGCAGATCCTCACCGCGCCGGCCGAAGCCAGCCGGCAGAGCCTGCCCGATGCCGGCAAGCAGCTGGAAGATAACATCCTCATGGCCGACACGCTGGACGCGCCGTGGCAGGGTTTCTTCGAGCAGATGACTGCCGGCATCGACAAGACCTACGCGCTGAACGACGAAGTGCTCGGCTTCCTCAACGAGGAGCTGGGTGAGCGTCTGGAGCAGAAACGCTCGCAGATGGTCCTGCTGGTCGTCGCCCTGGTCGTGGTGTTCCTGCTCATCGGCTACCTCTACGGCGGCTTCTACGTGTCGACCCGTGCCACCCTCAAAGGCTTCGGCAAGGTCATGGACCAGGTCGCCGCCGGTGACATGACCGTGCGCGTGAATGCCAAGAGCCAGGATGAGCTGGGCGAGCTGGGCCAGGTGTTCAACGGCAGCGTGGCGAAGATTCGCGACCTGATCGAGCTGGTTGGGCAGACCGTCACCGAGGTCGAGCGTCAGGCCGATCGCGTGGAGCTGGTCTCCGGGCAGAGCAGCCAGGCCGTCACCGCCCAGCGCGGGCAGATCGAACAGGTCGCCACCGCGATGAACCAGATGTCCGCCACCGCCCAAGAAGTGGCGCGCAGCGCCGCCGCCGCGGTTGATAGCGCACACAGCGTCAACCAGGAAACCGTCAGCGGTCGCGCCACGGTCGAGTCGCAGGTCGGCAGCATCCAGCGCCTGGCCAGCGAGATCGAGCAGTCGGTCGGCGTAATCAACCAGCTTGCTTCCGACAGCGCGGCGATCAGCCAGGTGCTCGAGGTGATCAAGGGGATCGCCGGGCAGACCAACCTGCTGGCGCTCAACGCGGCCATCGAGGCGGCGCGTGCCGGCGAGCAGGGCCGCGGCTTCGCCGTGGTTGCCGACGAGGTGCGCAACCTGGCCAAGCGCACGCACCAGTCCACCGAGGAAATCGAGCAGATGATCGGCCGCCTGCAGAGCGGGGTCGGCGCGACCGTCACCGCCATGAATGGCAGCCATCAGATGGTGGAGAACACGGTTTCCCAGTCGGCCAAGGTGCAGCAGGCGCTGGAGAACATCCTCGGCGCGGTGGGCATGATCGTCGACCAGAACCAGCAGATCGCCGCTGCTGCCGAACAGCAGACCGCGGTGGCCCACGATATCGACATGAACATCGTCGAGATCAACCAGGCCGGCGAGCGTACGGCGGAGGGCGCGGTGGAGACCGAGCACGCCAGTCGCGAACTGTCCGACCAGGTGGCGCGCCTCAAGGAGTTGATCAGCGCGTTCCGCGTCTGATCAACCGCCTGCTCCAGCAAAAGCCCGCCAATCGGCGGGCTTTTTTTTGGCTGAGTTCCTGCTATCCGTGACGGCATGTCGATATAAATGGAGGCGGCACCTACGGATGGGCGGCCCAGCCGAACAGCTCGGCAGCGTTGCGGGTGCTGGCGCTGGCCAGGGTGCCGGCGTCAGTGTGCATTAGCTCGGCGAGGCTAACGCAGATGTCGGCCAGGTATTCGGGGCTGTTGCGTTGCCGTGGGTGCATGGCCGGGGCCATGTCGGGCGAGTCGGTTTCCAGCACCACGGCCTCCAGCGGCAACTGGCCGATGACCTTGTGCATGCGCCTGGCCTGGGGCCAGGTCGCCGCACCGCCGAGGCCGAGCTTGAAGCCCAGCTTGAGGTATTCGCGGGCCTCCTCGTAGCTGCCGGCGAAGGCGTGGATGACGCCGGCGCGTGGCGGCCTGATGCGTTTCAGCGTGGCGATGGTCGCGGCATGGGCGCGGCGCACGTGTAGCAGCACCGGAAGATCGACTTCCACCGCCAGCTTCAGCTGCGCCTCGAACAGCGCCTGCTGGTGCTGCGGCTGCGGGTCTTCGATGTAGTAGTCGAGGCCGAATTCGCCAACCGCGCAGAGCTTTTCGTGACCGGCCAGGCGCTGCAGCCAGTCGCGCAGCTCGACCAGGTGTTCCGGGCGATGCTGCGCCAGGTATACCGGGTGCAGGCCGAACGCGGCGTACAGGGCGTCGTGGTCCAGGGCCATCTGCCACAGGCGCTGCCAGTTTTCCTGGTACACGCCGAGCACCACCAGGCGCTCCACACCGACGGCGCGGGCCCGCGCCAGCACCGCGTCGCGGTCGGCGTCGAAGTCGGGAAAATCGAGGTGGGTGTGGGTGTCGATCAGGCGCATGGGAGCGGGTGTTTTGCGGCGGTGTTGTTGCGCAGAATCGGCCATCTGCCGTTCGTCTGGCAACCTTGTGTGAGTCATTCGCCGATTCCGTCAGTCGTAAACCATGAAGCACAGCAGTTTTTGGCGTGCGGTGAAGGGAAGGGTTTGCATGACGCGCATTGGAAGAATCCTCGGTTGGTGCCTGGCCACACTGCTCGTGCTGGTGGCCGCACTGATGCTGTTTCTGGCCCTGTTCGACTGGAACCTGATCAAGCCGACGCTCAATGAAAAGGTCTCCGAGGCGCTCGACCGGCCGTTTGCCATTGAGGGCAATCTGGCGGTGATCTGGCAGCGCGAGGAAGAAGAGGGCGGCTGGCGCGCCTGGCTGCCGTGGCCACATTTTTCCGCCGAGCGCCTGATGCTGGGCAACCCGGAGTGGGTCAAGGGCGATCCGTTCGTGCGCCTGGACAAGGTCGAGTTCCGTCTGGCGCCGCTGCCGCTGTTGTGGAAGACCGTGCGCATCCCGCGCATCGACCTGACCGGCCCCGATGCCAACCTGCAGCGCCTGGCCGACGGCCGCGCCAACTGGACCTTCGACCTGGGCAAGCAGCCCGACGCCGAGCAGCCGGCGGAAGACGAGTCCGCCTCCTGGACCCTGGACATCGGCACCATCGGCTTCGACCAGGGCCGCGTGCGCTATGACGACCAGACCCTCAAGGCCAGCGTGCAGGTGCAGGTCGATCCGCTCGGCGCGCCGATTCCGTTCAGCGACATCGTCGGCAAAGGCGCGGCCGATAACACCACCGAGCAGCACGGCAAGCCCCAGGACTATGCCTTCGCCTGGCGCGCCAAGGGCACCTACCAGGGCCAGGCGCTGGACGGCAACGGCAAGGTTGGCGGCCTGCTGGCGCTGCAGAACGCCGACCTGCCGTTCCCGGTGCAGGCCGATGTGCGGGCCGGCAGCACGCGCGTGGTGGTCGCCGGCACCCTGACCGACCCGCAGCACCTCGGTGCCCTCGACCTGCGTCTGCAGCTCTCGGGCAGCAGCCTGGGCAACCTCTATCCGCTGACCGGGGTGACGCTACCGGACACCCCGGCGTACTCCACCGATGGCCGCCTGATCGCCCAGTTGCAGGACCCGAGCGGCGCGACCTTCCGCTACCAGAGCTTCAACGGGCGCATTGGCGATAGCGATATCCACGGCGACCTGACCTTCGTCAACCGCCCGCCACGGCCCAAGCTCTCCGGCACGCTGCTGTCCAACCAACTGCTGTTCGCCGACCTCGCGCCGCTGATTGGCGCCGACTCCAACGCCGAGAAGAAGGAGCGCGGCGCGGCGGCCAACCAGCCGGGCGACAAGGTGCTACCGGTGGAGGAGTTCCGCACCGAACGCTGGCGTGCGATGGATGCCGACGTGCGCTTCACCGGCAAGCGCATCGTGCACAGCGACAAACTGCCGATCGACAACCTCGATACCCACCTGGTGCTCAGCGACGGTCTGCTCAGCCTGGAACCGCTGCGTTTCGGCATGGCCGGCGGCACGCTGGAATCGACCATTCGCCTCGACGGGCGCAGCGTGCCGTTGCAGGGCCGGGCGCGGCTCAGTGCGCGGCACTTCAAGCTCAAGCAACTGTTCCCGACCTTCGCACCTATGCAGACCAGCTTCGGTGAGCTCAATGGTGACGCCGATATCGCCGGCAGCGGCAACTCGGTGGCCAAGCTGCTGGGTACGGCCAACGGCGAGCTGAAGATCCTCATGAACGATGGTGCAGTGAGCCGCGGGCTGATGGAGATTGCCGGGCTCAACGTCGGCAACTACGTGGTCAACCGTCTGTTTGGTGACGAGGAAGTGCAGATCAACTGCGCCGCTGCCGACGTCGGCATCAAGCAGGGCTTGCTGGCGACACGGCTGGTGGTCATCGACACGGAAAACGCGGTGATCAAGGTCGACGGCACGGCGAATTTCGCTACTGAGCGCCTGGACATGGACATCACGCCCACGTCCAAGGGCCTGCGGGTGTTCTCCCTGCGCTCGCCGCTGTACGTGCGTGGCAGCTTCAAGAACCCCTCCGCCGGTGTGCATGCCACGCCGCTGGCGCTGCGCGGTGCCGGTCTGGTGGCGCTGGGTGTGGCGGTGGCGCCGGCCGCTGGCCTGCTGGCGCTGGTGGCGCCGAGCGGCGAACAGCCGAATGAGTGCGAGCCGCTGCTCAAGCAGATCCAGAGCAGCAAGCGCTGAGGCGCTGTGGCCGCTGCGGAATGTCGCACGCTGCGGCTTAGGCTGTTGACGTTGCGTTTTAGCTCATTGAGCCGGATGGAAATATGTCCAATCCAGCCCTTGCGAACGGGCTTCTTGAGCCAATTGCAGACATTCAAATTGGTGGGCTGAAGCCCACCCTACAGCCGCTCGGAACCCGCAGGGTGAGCTTCAGCCCGCCATCCAAGGCGTCATGAGACGCGCAAGCCGCTTGTCTGCCATCGGCCTCCCTATCGACGTGCCAACTCCCCTAACGCGCCACGCTCGCGGAAATGGCCACCGCAGCGGCGGCGGTGCGGGTTTCCACGCCGAGCTTCACGTAGACGTGTTCCAGGTGCTTGTTCACCGTGCGCGGGCTGAGGCCGAGGATGTCGCCGATGTCGCGGTTGGTCTTGCCGCACGCCACCCAGCTCAACACCTCCACTTCCCGCTCGGTGAGGGCGAAGCGTGCCGAGAGGGCCTCGTAGGCCGGCTCGTTGCTCAGGCTGATGTCCAGGGGCGGCGAGGCGGCGCGGGCCGATTGCAGGATGCGCGCGGTGCGCAGGTGCGCGGCGACGCGGGCCAGGACTTCGTCCGGGTGGATCGGCTTGGTCACGTAGTCGATGCCGCCGGCCTCGAAGCCTTCGACCACGTGCTCGCTGTCGGTCAGCGCGGTCATGAACAGCACCGGGATGTCGGCGGTTTCCGGCTGTGCCTTGATTCGCCGGCAGGTCTCGAAGCCGTCCAGACCGGGCATCATCGCGTCGAGCAGGATCAGGTCCGGGCGCCGGCGCTGGATGCGGTTCAGCGCGCTGAGGCCGTCCAGTGCCACCAGCACCATGTAGCCGGCGTCGTCGAGGGCGTCGGAAAGCAGCGCCAGATTGTCCGGCGTGTCGTCGACGATGAGGATCACGCCACGGTCGGTGACCGCGCGATCAGGTTGGGCTGTCGGCGCGTTCATGATCGGCCTCCGTGAGTTGTCGGGTGAATTCGTCCAGGCGGAAGCCCTTCACCAGCGCCCGCAGTGGTGCGGTGAAGCCGGCGCAGTCGGGTGTCTGCTGGTCGATGGCGTCGAGTTTTTCCTGGATGCCGCGCACGTAACCGAGCGCAGCCAGTTCGCGCAGCGCCTCGAGGTCGGCCGCGTTCGGCAGTACGCGGGCGGCTTCCGGCGCTGCGGGTTCGCTGTGGGTGCGGCGCAGCCACTGCAGGTCGAGTTGCTTCTGGATGCGGTCGAGCAGCGCGGGGGTGTACACCGGCTTGGCCAGGTAGTCGTTGAAGGCCGCGGTGACGCTGCGCTCGCGGTCGTCGGCGAAGGCATTGGCCGAGAGCACGATGATCGGCGCCTGCGACAGGGCGTTGCGGCGAATCAGGCGGCTGGTTTCCCAGCCGTCCATCTGCGGCATCGACAGGTCCATGAAGATCAGGTCCGGGTTGAGCAGCGCCACCTGGCGGATCGCCTCCTGGCCGCTGGCAGCCTGGGCGACGTTGAAGCCCAGCGGTTCGAGCATGCCGGCCAGCACACGGCGGTGCTCGATGTGGTCGTCGACCACCAGGATCAACCGGCGCGGACCCTGGTAGCCGATGATGTCGTGCTCCACGTGTACCACCGCCTGCGGCACGCGCACCTCGGAGAGGAATAGGCGCACCTGGAAGCGCGTGCCCTGGTCGAGCACGCTGCGCACCGACAGCTCGCCGCCCATCAGCGAGGTGAGCATGCGGGTGATGGTCAGGCCGAGGCCGACACCGTTGTCCTGGCGCATCAGGTCGCCGCGCTCGAAAGGCTGGAAGATCCGCTCGATCTGCTCGGGGTCGATGCCGATACCGGTGTCGATGATCTCGAAGCTGGCCGTTTCACGTAGGTAGCTGACGCGCAGGCGCACCTCGCCGCTGTCGGTGAAGCGCACCGCGTTGCCGAGCAGGTTGATGAGGATCTGCCGCACGCGTTTCTCGTCGCCGCGCACCACCGCCGGCATGCGCCCGACGGTTTCCAGGTGGAAGCGCAGGCCCTTCTCCTCGGCCTGCGGGGTGAACATGCGGTCGATCTGGTGGATGAACTCGGGGAAGGGGATTTCCGAGAGTTCCAGGTGCAGCTTGCCGGCCTCGATCTTGGCCACGTCGAGCAGGCCGTCGATCAGCGAGAGCAGGTGCGAGCCGCTGCGGAAGATGGTCGCCAGGGCGTCCTTGTGCTGGCCGGGCATGGCGGCGTCGCGCTGCAGAATCTGGGTGTAGCCGAGGATGCTATTGAGCGGCGTGCGCAGCTCGTGGGACAGGCCGGTGACGTAGCGGCTCTTCGCCGCGTTGGCCGCCTCGCTGGCTTCCTTGGCCTTCTGCAGTTCCTCGTCGGTGCGCCGGTGCGCCTCGATCTCCTGCATCAGCAGCAGGGTCTGGCGGTCCGATTCCTTCTGCGCCACCTGGCGGCTCTCGCGGGTCAGCACCACCCACCAGGCGAGGATCGCGGCGAACACGGCGAGGGTCAGGAAGGCCTTGAGGAAAGCCTGGTAGAGCGTCTGCTGCATCTCGGGCGAGTGCGGCACCAGGCCGTGGGAGACCTGGCTGTAGATCAGTGCCAGGGCGCCGAACAGCATCACCACCAGCACCAGCAGCAGGCCCATGTATTGCGCCAGGCGGCTGTGCAGGCGCGGGATCGAGGCTTTCGGGTAGATCCAGCGGACGAAGTCGTCCATCTGTTCGGCCAGGCGTGCGTGGGGTTTGCAGGCGTCGCCGCAGCGCGCGTCGAGCGAGCAGCACAGCGAGCAGATCGGCGTGCTGTAGGCCGGGCAGAAGGCCATGTCCGGGGCCTCGAAGGCATTGCTGCACAGGCCGCACTGCACGGTTTCGCGCGGGCCGCTGGGGTAGAGCAGCTGCGGGTCGCTGGTGCGGGCGATGTAGTAGCGGCCCTTGGTCAGCCAGGCGATCAGTGGCGCGCTGACGAAGGCCGAGCCCAGCGCCACCATTGGCGAGGCGGCTTCGGCGAGGGCGCCGAACAGCCCGGCGTAGGCGAGAATCGACAGCAGCGAAGCGATCAGCATGGCGCCGACGCCGACCGGGTTGATGTCGTACAGGTGCGCGCGCTTGAACTCGATGTGCTTGGGTGACAGGCCCAGCGGCTTGTTGATCACCAGGTCGGCGACCAGTGCGCCGATCCAGGCGATGGCGATGTTGGCGTAGAGGCCAAGCACCTGCTCGATGGCATCGAACACCCCCAGCTCCATCAGCATCAGGGCGATGGCCACGTTGAACACCAGCCACACCACGCGGCCGGGGTGGCTGTGGGTGACGCGGGCGAAGAAGTTCGACCAGGCCAGCGACCCGGCGTAGGCGTTGGTCAGGTTGATCTTCATCTGCGAGACGATGACGAACAGCACCATCGCGCCGAGTGCCCATTGCGGCGAGCTGAACACGTAGGTGAACGCCACCAGGTACATCTGCGTGGGCTCGGCGGCGCGCTCGATGGGGATTTCGTGCTGCAGGGCGAGGAAGGCGAGGAAGGCGCCGGCGAGCATTTTCAGCGCACCGGGAATGATCCAGCCCGGTCCGGCCATCAGCAGCGCGGCCCACCAGCGCTTGCGGTTTTTTGCTGTTTTCTCGGGCAGAAAGCGCAGGTAGTCGACCTGCTCGCCGATTTGCGTCACCAGCGCCAGGGCCACGGTACAGGCGGCGCCGAAGTACAGCAGGTTGAACGCGCCGCCGTCGCCTTCTCGGCCGCTGAAGGTGGTCCAGTCACTGATCGCTTGCGGGTTCTTCAGCATCACGAAGAGGTAGGGCAGAAACAGCAGCACCAGCCACAGCGGCTGGGTCCACATCTGCAGGCGGTTGATCAGGGTGATGCCGTAGGCCACCAGTGGTATCACGATGATCGAACAGATCACGTAGGCCAGCGCCAGCGGGATATTGAAGTACAGCTCCAGGGCCAGGGCCATGATCGCCGCCTCGAGGGCGAAGAACAGGAAGGTGAAGCTGGCGTAGATCAGCGAGGTGATGGTCGAGCCGATGTAGCCGAAGCCGGCGCCGCGGGTCAGCAGGTCCATGTCCACGCCGTAGCGGGCGGCGTAGTAGCTGATCGGCAGGCCGGTGAGGAAGATCACCAGGGCCACGGCAAGCACGGCCCAGAGGGTGTTGGTGAAGCCGTAGCTGATCGCCAGGGCGCCGCCGATGGCCTCCAGGGCGAGGAACGACACCGCGCCCAGGGCGGTGTTGGCGATGCGCAGCTCGGACCACTTGCGGAACGACTTGGGCGTGAAACGCAGCGCGTAGTCTTCCATGGTCTCGTCGGCGACCCAGCTGTTGTAGTCACGGCGGATCTTGACGATGCGCTGGGTGCCGGTTGGTTGCACGGGGGATGTTCCTGATGGCGAATGCCGGTGGAAAGTGCAACTTCCATGCCCCGCGTCCGGCGTACCCGGGGCGCATTCAGGCAGGCCACGCCGCAGGGGACGTAGCGCGCACCATTGCATGGGAATTCGGCGTTGTTGCGGTGCGCGCGGCGCATCCTGTGGCAGCGTGTGGTCACCTGTTTATTGTTTTTATTCTCTATATATCAATGAGTTGACGGTTTTTATGGGGCGAAGAAAGTCGGGCGGGCTACGGCTCATTCATCCCTGCAAAAGTGCACCGTCTTGACGCGTTTTTTCAGGTCGGCCCCAGGCTGGGGCGCGGCGCTGAATTTTCTACGTCAGATGACGTATGCCCTTACGTCAACCTGCGTATACCGCCGTGAATCCCGGCAATCGCATCCTTGCTGCGAACCCGAACCGGTACCCGAAGAACCTGTTTCGGATTTGGCGAGCTAGAGCGAGACAAGGCAAACGTTGCCGAGGGACGCGCAGTTTACGTGTTGTAAATGGGCATCCCGAGGCAGCGTTTAACGCCGGATCGCCGACGCGCAGCAAGTCCGGAGCAGGTTCTGAAGCGAGCCGGCGAGGAAACACCACCAGAGGAGCAAGACCATGGATTCACGACTGACGGGTGCGAAACGCTTTCTTCCCCGCCGGCTGACGCTGGGTGCTGCGGCACTCTCGCTGCTGGCGGCCAGTGTGTTCAGCCAGACTGCGGCGGCTGACGACGTCAACACCACCGGCCTGGCCGTTACCGATACCACCGTGACGGTCGGCCAGCTGCACTCGGCAACCGGCACCATGGCGATCTCCGAAACCGGCGCGATCCAGGCCGAACGCCTGGCCATCGACCAGATCAACGCCTCGGGCGGCGTGCTCGGTCGCCAGATCAAGGTGATCCAGGAAGACGGCGCCTCCGACTGGCCGACTTTCGCCGAGAAGGCCAAGAAACTGCTGGAAAGCGACAAGGTCGCCACCGTGTTCGGTTGCTGGACTTCGGCCTCGCGCAAAGCCGTGCTGCCGATCTTCGAGAAAGACAACGGCCTGCTCTACTACCCGACCTTCTACGAAGGCCTGGAGCAATCCAAGAACGTTATCTATACCGGCCAGGAAGCGACTCAGCAGATCCTCGCCAGCCTCGACTGGATCGCCAAGGAGAAGGGCGCCAAGACCTTCTACCTGCTCGGCTCGGACTACATCTGGCCGCGTACCTCGATGAAGATCGCGCGCAAGCACATCGAGAACGTGCTCGGCGGCAAGGTCGTCGGCGAAGAGTACTACCCGCTGGGCAACACCCAGTTCGGCTCGCTGACCAACAAGATCAAGCTGAAGAAACCGGACGTGGTCTTCGCCGCAGTCGTGGGCGGTTCCAACGTGGCCTTCTACAAGCAGCTGAAAGCCGCCGGCATCACCGCCGACAAGCAGACCCTGCTGACCCTCTCCGTGACCGAGGATGAAATGCTCGGCATCGGCGGCGAGAACATGAAGGGCTTCTACTCCTCCATGAAGTACTTCCAGACCCTGGACAACCCGAACAACAAGAAATTTGTTGAAGAGTTCAAGGCCAAGTACGGCAAGGATTCGGTCATCGGTGACGTGACCCAGGCCGGCTACCTCGGCCCATGGCTGTGGAAAGCCGCGGTCGAGAAGGCCGGCAGCTTCGACGTCGACAAAGTGGTTGCCGCCTCCCCGGGCATCGAGCTGACCACCGCGCCGGAAGGCTACGTGAAAGTGCACGACAACCATCACCTGTGGAGCAAGTCGCGCATCGCCGAGATCCAGGCCGACGGTACCTTCAAGGTGGTGTTCGAGTCCGACCTGATCGAGCCGAACCCGTTCCCGAAAGGCTACCAGTAAGCGGCTTGGCGAGCGGGTGGCAACGCCCCTCGCCCTGACCCTCTCCCCGCGAGAGGGGAGCGGTCCGGTAACTGGCTTCAGCGTCGCTTCGGCAATGAGCCAGCGCCCCCAGGGGCAACGGGCCCTTCGAGACCTACCGCCAGCCACGGCTGGATTCAACGCCCCTTCGGGGTGAGGGTTGGGTGAGGGGTGGTGGCCAAGACCGGCGCCACCCCTTTGCCCTGCAACCTCCCACTATCAGGAGACCATCATCATGGAATGGCTATCCGACTTCGGCGCAATTGCCGTCATGCAGGGTTTCAACGGCTTGTCGGTGTTCTGTGTGCTGCTGCTGATGGCACTGGGTCTGGCGATCATCTTCGGTCAGATGGGCGTGATCAACATGGCCCACGGCGAATTCCTCACCGTAGGCGCCTACACCACCTACGTGATTTCGACGCTGACCCTGCAGTACTTCCCGGCCATGCAGCCGTACTACTTCTTCTTCGCCATCATCGCTGCGTTCTTCATCGCTGGCGCCTTAGGCTGGCTGGTGGAATGGGCGATGATCAGCAAGCTCTATCACCGTCCGCTGGACACTCTGCTGGCCACCTGGGGTCTGTCCCTGGTGATGCAGCAGGCGTTCCGCTCGATCTTCGGCGCCCGTGAAGTCGGCGCGGAAATGCCCGAGTGGATCATGGGTTCGTGGAACCCGGTGGAAGC
Source organism: Pseudomonas sp. PDM14 (assembly GCF_014851905.1). Taxonomy (NCBI): domain Bacteria; kingdom Pseudomonadati; phylum Pseudomonadota; class Gammaproteobacteria; order Pseudomonadales; family Pseudomonadaceae; genus Pseudomonas; species Pseudomonas sp. PDM14. The sequence goes on from NZ_JACVAQ010000003.1 coordinate 234,533, forward strand.
CATCGACATTCCCAAGAACGGCCTGTTCGTCATGGGCCTGACCGTGCTCTGCACCGCCACCATCTTCCTCATGCTCTACCGCTCGCGCTGGGGCCTGCAGGTGCGCGCCACCATGCAGAACCGGGTGATGAGCCGCGCCGTCGGCATCAACACCAAGAAGGTCGACCGCATGACCTTCGCCCTCGGTTGCGGCGTGGCGGGTGTTGCCGGTGCGGCGTTCACCACCATCGGCTCGACCGGGCCGACCGCGGGTTCGCTGTACATCGTCGACACCTTCCTCACCGTGGTCTTCGGCGGTGCGGCCAGCCTGCTTGGCACCATCGCCTCGGCGTTCACCATCGCCCAGGCGCAATCGATCATGGAGTTCTTCCTCTCCGGCTCGATGGCCAAGGTGCTGACCCTGTCGGCGGTGATCCTGATCCTGATGCTGCGTCCGCAGGGTTTGTTCTCGATCAAGGTCAGGAAGTGATGTCGATGCCGCTTTTTGTAGGAGTCAGGGGCACGTCTAGTTGCTTGCTGGCGATGGAACCTGCATGCGCCCAGCTGGCGTGTGCAGGCGTGATGCAGAGCCCTAGGAGCCGTCCATGAAAAACGCATACGAAAGCCTGCTGGGTGGCAAGCAGGGGGCCATCGGCCTGCTGGTGCTGGCCACGCTGATCCTGGTGGTGTTCCCGCTGATGCTGGACACCTTCCGCCTGAACATGGTCGGCAAGTACCTGACCTACGCCTTCGTCGCTGTCGGCCTGGTGCTGTGCTGGGGCTACGGCGGCATTCTCAGCCTCGGCCAGGGCATCTTCTTCGGGGTTGGCGGCTACTGCATGGCGATGTTCCTCAAGCTCGAGGCATCGGACCCGGAAAGCACCAAGATCCAGTCCACCCCCGGTATCCCGGACTTCATGGACTGGAACCAGATCACCGAACTGCCGATGATGTGGCAGCCGTTCCACAGCTTCAGCTTCACCCTGCTGGCGGTGATCGCGGTGCCGACCCTGCTGGCGCTGGTCATCGGCGTGGCCATGTTCAAGCGCCGCGTCGGCGACGTGTACTTCTCCATCGTCACCCAGGCCATCGCGGCGATCCTGACCATCCTGATCATCGGCCAGCAGGGCCTCACCGGTGGCGTCAACGGCATCACCGACCTGCGCACCCTGCTCGGTTGGGACATCCGCGATGACTCGGCGAAGATCATCCTCTACTTCGTCAACGCCTTCCTGCTGCTGGGCTGCATCCTGATCGGCCGCTTCGTGCTGACCTCCAAGCTCGGTCGCCTGCTCATGGCCATGCGCGACAAGGAAGAGCGCGTGCGCTTCTCCGGCTACGACGTGGCCAGCTTCAAGATCTTCGTGTTCTGCCTGGCGGCGGCCTTCTCGGCCATCGGTGGGGCGATGTTCGCCCTGCAGGTCGGCTTCATGTCGCCGAGCTTCGTCGGCATCGTGCCGTCGATCGAGATGGTCATCTTCGCCGCGGTCGGCGGGCGCATGTCGCTGCTCGGCGCGGTGTACGGCACGCTGCTGGTGAGCTTCGGCAAGACCTACTTTTCCGAGAGCTTCCCCGAGCTGTGGCTGTACCTGATGGGCGGCCTGTTCATCGTCGTGGTCATGTACTTCCCCAACGGCATCGCCGGCCTGTGGGAAAGCCATGGGCGCAAGTGGATCTCGCGCTTCTCCCTGGGCAACAAGCTGTTCGGCCAACCGGCACCCAAGGCCCGGGTGCTCGCCAGCACGCCCGTCGCCCCACAACCCGCTCGTGAACTGGAGACCACGCCATGAACAGCCCAGCAGGATTTCAGGCCGCCAAACCGGTCCTGGCCATCGAAGGTCTGACCGTGTCCTTCGACGGCTTCAAGGCGGTGAATGACCTCAACCTCTACGTCGACCGCAACGAAGTGCACGTGGTCATCGGCCCCAACGGCGCCGGCAAGACCACCGTGCTCGACCTGATCTGCGGCAAGACCAAGTCCACCGCCGGCACCATCGATTTCGATGGCCGCGAGCTGACCAAGATGCGCGAGTACGACATCGTCCGCGCCGGGGTCGGGCGCAAATTCCAGAACCCGTCGATCTACGAGAACCTGTCGGTGTTCGAGAACCTGGAAATGTCCTACCCCAAGGGCCGCAAGGTGTTCGGCGCGCTGTTCTTCAAGCGCAGTGCCGAGGTCATCGCGCGGGTCGAGGAAGTGGCCGGGGAGATCTTCCTCAGCGACTTCCTCGACAAGCAGGCTGACCTGCTATCCCACGGCCAGAAGCAGTGGCTGGAGATCGGCATGCTGCTGATGCAGGACCCGGCGCTGCTGATGCTCGACGAGCCGGTGGCCGGCATGAGCGTCAGCGAACGGGTGCAGACCGCCGACCTGCTCAACCGCATCAGCAAGGGCCGCTCGGTGCTGGTCATCGAGCACGACATGGAGTTCGTCAAGAGCATCGCCCACCGCGTCACCGTGCTGCACCAGGGCAAGGTGCTGGCCGAAGGCAGCATGGAAGCGGTGCAGACCAATCCGAAGGTGATCGAGGTGTATCTGGGGCATTGATGCAACGGCTCAGTCTCCCCTCTCCCTCCGGGAGAGGGGCCGGGGGTGAGGGGCGAGCAGGAAAATCGCTGCCCATCTCCCCTCACCCTAACCCTCTCCCAAGGGCAGAGGGGACAGATCGCGCGGCACCCAGCCCAAGCGCTGAAGCCTTTTGAAGGAGTATCGGAATGTTCCAGATCAGCAACCTCGTTTCCGGCTACGGCCAGAGCCAGATCCTCCATGAGCTAAACCTCAACGTGGAGAAGAAGGAAATCGTCGCGGTCATGGGCCGCAACGGCATGGGCAAGACCACCCTGTTCAAGAGCCTGATGGGCGTGCTGCCGCAATGGGGCGGGCAGATCCTGGTCGACGGCAAGGACGTGTCCAAGCTGGAGACCCACCAGCGCGTCGAGCACGGCATCGCCTACGTACCGCAGGGGCGGATGATCTTCTCGCACATGACCGTGCTGGAGAACATCCAGACCGGCCTGCCGGCCTCGGCCGGCGGCAAGGTGCCGGACGACCTCTACGCGCTGTTCCCGGTGCTGCACGAGATGCGTGCACGCAAGGGCGGCAACCTCTCCGGTGGCCAGCAACAGCAGCTGGCCATCGCCCGCGCGCTGGCGACCAACCCCAAGGTGCTGCTGCTCGATGAGCCGACCGAGGGTATCCAGCCGTCGATCATCAAGGACATCGCCCACAAGCTGAAAGAAATCCGCAACCTGCGCGACCTGACCATCGTGGTCTCCGAGCAGGTGCTGTCGTTCACCATGGAAATCGCCGACCGCTTCCTGGTGATCGAGAAGGGCAAGTTCGTCGTCGAGGAGACCCGTGACAAGGTCGATGAGGCGACGATCAGCCGTTACCTCTCGGTGTGAGGTGAGCGGCCGCTCACAATCTCCTGCCCGTGTTACAGGCTGGAGGCTGTTACTGGTGTAGCGCTGCGTCTGGCTCGAGCCCTGAAGGTCGCGAACTGGTCTGCGTCAGGGCTCGAATCCGGGTGTGTTCCTCCACACGCCCGGCCTGCTACTCCCGGCTGGTACGCCTGTGCGTACCGGCTTTTTTTCGTCCCGCGAAAACGGCGCAAAGCCGCGTGGCTGCTACGTTCTGCCACTACGTCATCCGACGTATTTTCCGATCAGCGCGCACGTTCAAGACTAGCTCCGTACCCCGGCGCTGAGGCGCCATGTCCCCATCCATTGGTCCCAGGAGCTTCGTCATGACCGACACGCTGATCAAGGTCAACCTCAACCAGCCCGCCACCGAAAACGAGCAGATTCACAACCGCTGGCACCCGGACATTCCGATGGCCTGCTGGGTCAAGCCGGGTGACGATTTCATCCTCGAGACCTATGACTGGACCGCCGGCGCGATCAAGAACAACGACGACGCCAGCGACGTGCGTGACGTCGACCTGTCCACCGTGCACTACCTGTCCGGCCCGGTCGGCGTACACGGTGCCGAGCCAGGTGACCTGCTGGTGGTCGACCTGCTCGACATCGGTGCCATGGCCGACTCGCAGTGGGGCTTCAACGGTTTCTTCTCGCGGCAGAACGGCGGCGGCTTCCTCACCGACCACTTCCCCTCCGCGCAAAAGGCCATCTGGGACTTCAAGGGCATGTTCACCAGCTCGCGGCACATCCCGGGCGTGAACTTCGCCGGCCTGATCCACCCCGGCCTGATCGGCTGCCTGCCGGACCACAAGATGCTGGCCGACTGGAACAAGCGTGAGCAGGAACTGATCGACACCGATCCGCACCGCGTCCCGGCCCTGGCCAACCCGCCGATGGCGCCCACCGCGCACATGGGCAAGATGAAGGGCGAAGCCCGTGACCTGGCTGCGCTGACCGGTGCGCGCACCGTGCCGCCGCGCGAGCATGGCGGCAACTGCGATATCAAGGACCTGTCGCGCGGCTCGAAGATCTTCTTCCCGGTCTACGTCGACGGCGCGGGCCTCTCGGTGGGCGACCTGCACTTCAGCCAGGGCGACGGTGAAATCACCTTCTGCGGCGCCATCGAAATGGCCGGCTGGGTGCACATGAAGGTCGAGCTGATCAAGGGCGGCATGGCCAAGTACGGGATCAAGAACCCGGTGTTCAAGCCGAGCCCGATCACTCCGCACTACAACAACTACCTGATCTTCGAAGGCATCTCGGTAGACGAGGCCGGCAAGCAGCACTACCTCGACGTCAACATCGCCTACAAGCAGGCCTGTCTCAACGCCATCAACTACCTGACCAAGTTCGGCTACTCGCCGGCCCAGGGCTACGCGCTGCTCGGCTCGGCACCGGTGCAGGGACACATCAGCGGCATCGTCGACGTGCCCAACGCCTGCGCCACGCTGTGGCTGCCGACCGACATCTTCGACTTCGACATCAACCCCAATGCCTCCGGCCCGATCAAGCACCTCGACGGCAGCGTCGATCTGCCAATCGCGCCGGACAAGTGAGTTCCTCACCCGGGCGGGGCTGGGGCTTTGGACGGCGTTCATCCCGGCCCGGGTGGCGAACACTGGGGACCTGTCACACCGCACTACCGGTTCGGTGGCCGCTGCGCCGCCGAACCGCTGCCCAGGAGTCAGTTATGCCGATCTACGAATACGACTGTGCCGACTGCGGCGACTTCACCCGCCTGCGGCCGATGGCCGAACGCGACCAGCCCTGCGATTGCCCTTCCTGCGGCACGCTCAGCGGCCGGGTGATCCTCTCCGCCCCGGGCCTGGCGACCATGCCCGGCAGCCAGCGCCGCGCCATCGCGGCCAACGAGCGCAGCGCCCACGCGCCGCAGACGCTCGACGAATACAAGCAGACGCGCAAGCACCCCAAGGGTTGCGGCTGCTGCACCCCGAACAAACCCCTGGCGCCGACCAAGGCCAACCCGCATGCCATGAAAGGCAAGCCGGCCGGTCGGCCGTGGATGATCAGCCACTGAGGCTGTTTGTTGAATCCCCGCTTGCGCGGGGAGAGCGTAAGGCTCGGACACCATCTTTTTGCACCGTTATTCCCGCGTAGGCGGGAATCCAGCCGCGCGGAATCAACCATAAGGAGTGCCCCATGCGTCACGGCGATATTTCCAGCAGCCCGGACACCGTCGGCGTCGCCGTCGTCAACTACAAGATGCCGCGCCTGCACAGCAAGGCCGAAGTCCTCGACAACGCGCGCAAGATCGCCGAGATGATCAAGGGCATGAAGCTCGGCCTGCCGGGCATGGACCTGGTGGTGTTCCCCGAGTACAGCACCATGGGCATCATGTACGACAACGACGAGATGATGGCCACCGCCGCCACCATCCCCGGCGAGGAGACGGCAATCTTCTCCGCCGCCTGCCGCGAGGCGAAGACCTGGGGCATCTTCTCGCTGACCGGCGAGCGCCACGAGGAACACCCGCACAAGGCACCGTACAACACCCTCATCCTGATCAACGACCAGGGCGAGATCGTGCAGAAGTACCGCAAGTGCATCCCCTGGTGTCCGATCGAGGGCTGGTATCCGGGCGACCGCACCTACGTCTCCGAAGGCCCCAAGGGCATGAAGATCAGCCTGATCATCTGCGACGACGGCAACTACCCGGAAATCTGGCGCGACTGCGCGATGAAGGGCGCCGAGCTGATCGTCCGTTGCCAGGGCTACATGTACCCGGCCAAGGAACAGCAGGTGCTGATGTCCAAGACCATGGCCTGGGCCAACAACTGCTACGTGGCGGTGGCCAACGCCGCCGGCTTCGACGGCGTGTACAGCTACTTCGGCCACTCGGCGATCATCGGCTTCGACGGGCGTACCCTCGGCGAATGCGGCGAGGAGGAAATGGGCATCCAGTACGCCCAGCTGTCGGTGTCGCAGATCCGCGATGCGCGCGCCAACGACCAGTCGCAGAACCACCTGTTCAAGCTGCTGCACCGTGGCTACACCGGCATGTACAACTCCGGCGACGGCGACAAGGGCGTGGCGGACTGCCCGTTCGACTTCTACCGCACCTGGGTGCTGGATGCGCAGAAGGCCCAGGCCGACGTGGAGAAGATGACCCGCAGCACCATCGGCGTGGCCGATTGCCCGGTGGGCGAACTGCCGCATCCGGGCCAGGAGAAAACAGCGGGATAACCTGCTGTTCACTGGCGCCAGCGAACGCGCCATTCCTGCTCTCGCAGGGTGCGCCGCGCGCACCGATAGTATCGGCGCCGCCGCTCCTTGCGGTGCGCACGGCGCACCCTGCGACAAGGCCCGGCGTCATCAGGAACCTCGGCATGCCCTTCGTCAACGACCTGCTCGACCACAACCGTGACCTGCTGGCCCAGGCGCCCGTGCCGCCACCGGCGGGCTCGTTGCAATCGCGTTTCCTCTTCGATCCGGCGCAGGTCATGGCCCTGCTGCGCGCGCGCATCGTTGGCCAGGACGCAGTACTGGAGCAGGTCGAGTCGCTGCTCAAGGTGGTCAAGGCCGATATCGGCGAGCGCGAGCGGCCGCTGGCGGTGAACCTGTTCATGGGCCCGACCGGCGTCGGCAAGACCGAGATCGTGCGCCTGCTGGCCCAGGCCATCCACGGCCGCGCCGATGCCTTCTGCCGCATCGACATGCACACCCTGGCCCAGGAGCACTACGCCGCCGCCCTGACCGGCGCGCCGCCCGGCTATGTCGGCAGCAAGGAAGGCACCACGCTGTTCGACGTCGAGGCGATCCAGGGCAGCTACAGCCGCCCCGGTATCGTGCTGTTCGACGAGCTGGAGAAGGCCAGCAAGGAGGTGGTACGCAGCCTGCTTGGCGTGCTGGAAAACGGCCGCCTGACCCTGACCGCCGGGAGCAAGACCATCGACTTTCGCAATAGCCTGATCTTCATGACCAGCAACATCGGCGCACAGGATGCGCGGCGCTACCGCGAGCGCTTCCAGCATGGCTGGCGGCGCTGGCTGGGCCTCGAACCGCAGGGCGAAGCGACGCTGCTGGAGCAGGCGTTGCACGGCCATTTCGAGCCGGAGTTCCTCAACCGCATCGACCGCATCCTCGGTTTCGAGCGCATCGAGGGCGAGTGGCTGGAAGCGCTGCTGGACATCGAACTGGGCAAGCTCAATCAGCGCCTGGGCAAGCAGGGCCGTGCCCTGCTGCTCGATGAAAGTGCCAGCGACTGGCTATGCCGCGAACACGACCCGCGCTACGGCGCGCGTGCCTTGGCGCGCCGCGTGCGCACCGAGCTGGAGCCGGCCATCGCCGAGTGCCTGCTGGCCGACCCGGCGGTGATCCGCATGCTGGCGCTGGTGGAGGAGGGGAGACTGGTGGTGCGCAGAGACCCGTGAGCGAGCGGCAGCCCGCTCACGGCATCGATCAGCAGGGGCGGCCGTTCTTGCCGATGTTGCTGTTGGGATCCGGCTGCACGCAGGTCTGCTCGGAGATCTGCTGAATTTGCGGGTTCTTGTCGCGGATGCTGCTGGTGAAAGTGCCGACGAAGCGCTCGGCCAGGGCCTGGTCGGTGAAGCGTCGCGCGCCGCTCAGGCTGCCGGTGTAGGAGCCGTTGCTGGACGCATAACAGTGCTCGTAGCCATCGCATTGCAGGGCGACGATCCATACCGGCGAGTTGACCAGAACACCCGCCTGGGTGGCGCTGGCGGCGAGCAGCAGCAAAGTGGAAAGCATGAGGCGCATATCGAGAACTCCTGTAGTCGAGTGAATGAGCCTATCTGCTTGGCACATCGCTGGCTATGCGACCTCGGTGTTCTGTGGCCGAGGTCGCGCTTGCATCAGTGGTGCTCGCGGGTGGCGCGGAATTTCACGTCCGGCCAGCGCTCTTCCATCAGCGCCAGGTTGACCCGGGTCGGGGCCAGGTAGGTGAGGTGGCCGCCACCGTCCAGGGCGAGGTTTTCCACGGCCTTGTTGGAGAATTCCTCAAGCTTCTTCTTGTCGCTGCAGTCGATCCAGCGCGCGGACCAGACGCTGATCGGCTCGTAGCCGCACTCGACCTTGTATTCCTCCTTCAGGCGGCTGGCGACCACATCGAACTGCAGCACACCGACCGCGCCGAGGATGATGTCGTTGCTGCGCTCGGGGAAGAACACCTGGGTTGCGCCTTCCTCGGCCAGCTGTTGCAGGCCCTGGCGCAGTTGCTTGGATTTCAGCGGATCCTTCAGGCGCACGCGGCGGAACAGTTCCGGGGCGAAGTGCGGGATACCGGTGAATCCGAGGTTTTCACCTTCGCTGAAGGTGTCGCCGATCTGGATGGTGCCGTGGTTGTGCAGGCCGATGATGTCGCCGGCGTAGGCCTCTTCCAGTTGCTCGCGCTCGCTGGAGAAGAAGGTCAGGGCGTCACCGATGCGCACGTCCTTGCCCAGGCGCACATGGCGCATCTTCATGCCCTGCGAATACTTGCCGGAGCAGATGCGCATGAAGGCGATGCGGTCGCGGTGCTTGGGGTCCATGTTCGCCTGGATCTTGAACACGAAGCCGGTGAACTTCTCTTCCGCTGGCTCCACGGTGCGCTCGTTGGCGACGCGGGCCAGCGGTTGCGGCGCCCAGTCGACCACGGCGTCGAGCACATGGTCGACGCCGAAGTTGCCCAGCGCGGTGCCGAAGAACACCGGGGTCAGCTGGCCGTTCATGAACTCATCCTGGTCGAATTCGTGGCAGGCGCCCTGCACCAGCTCCAGTTGCTCGACGAAACGCTCGTACTCGTCGCCCAGGTGCGCGCGGGCCTCGTCCGAGTCGAGCTTCTGGATGATTTTGGTCTCGGTGCGCTCGTGGCCGTGACCGGGGGTGTAGACGATGATGTAGTCGTCGGCCAGGTGGTACACGCCCTTGAAGTCGCGGTAGCAACCGATTGGCCAGGTGATCGGCGCGGCCTTGATCTTCAGCACCGCTTCGATCTCGTCGAGCAGCTCGATCGGGTCGCGGATGTCGCGGTCGAGTTTGTTGATGAAGCTGACGATGGGCGTGTCGCGCAGGCGGCAGACGTCCATCAGGGCGATGGTGCGTGGCTCGACGCCCTTACCGCCGTCCAGCACCATCAGCGCCGAGTCGACCGCGGTCAGGGTGCGGTAGGTGTCTTCCGAGAAGTCTTCGTGGCCGGGGGTGTCGAGCAGGTTGATCATGTGCTCGCGGTAGGGGAACTGCATCACCGAGGTGGTGATGGAGATACCGCGCTGCTTCTCCATTTCCATCCAGTCGGACGTCGCGTGGCGGTCGGACTTGCGCGACTTCACCGTACCGGCCACGGCGATCGCCTTGCCCATCAGCAGCAGCTTCTCGGTGATGGTGGTCTTACCGGCGTCCGGGTGGGAAATAATGGCGAACGTACGGCGTTTGGCGACTTCGGCGGCCTGGATGGTCATGCGGGAACCTGGTCGTGGAGCTGAAAATTGGCCGCAAAGTATACAGACTGTGCTCGCCGATTGCTGGTCTTGGGCTGGACGGCAGAGACACCCGCCAACTGCCACGGTTTGTGGCGTGCTGATGAGCGTCTCTGCGGATGGGCCTTAGAACGGCTTTTCCAGGTTGAATAGCAGCGATTGAGCCTGTTGGTCGCCGGAGCTGGCCGTGAGCTGGTACTCCAGGCGCAAGGCCCAATCGGTCGTGGTCCGCAGGCCGAGTCCGAGTCCGAGCAGGCCGCGATCCCCGCCTAGGGCATCGAGCTTGGCGTGGTACTGCAGGCCGCCGCTCAGGTCGGTATAACGCATCGAGGCGTCGCCGGCGCCCTGGAAGTCATGCTGGTACTCCAGGCGCAGGCTTGGCGTCAGCTCACCCAAGCTGCTGGTGAATGCATATTCGCTGCGTAGACCCAGGCTGCTGCTGCTGGTTTTGACGCTCTGCTCGTCGTACTGCAGGGTGTACAGGCGGTCGCCGCTTTCCGCGTAGCTGTCCAGGCGCGCATCGGCCATATCCAGGCGCAGGTAAGGGTTGAGCAGCCAGAGGCCTTGGCGGTACTCGTAACCCGCTGCCAGCGAGGCGAACCACTGGCCGCCATCACGATCTCCCTTAGTTTTGCCGCCGCTGTCGGTGATGTAGCGACGGAGATCGAAGCTGAGGCGCTGATAGCCGAGCACCGCATCCAGATAAATGTCCTGTAGAGGCCGGTAGCTGCCATAAAACGCCAGGCTGTAGCTATCGGCTTGGCTACGGCTGCCGTTGTCGCCGATATCGGTTTTGTCGTGGCCATAGCCGAAGCCCAGGCCCAACGTCAGCTGGGGTGACCAGCGATAGTCGATGCCTGCCGAGAGCCCCGAGGTGACGAAGTCCTGATCCTGGTCGGACGAGTCGTGAGAATCGTTGCCCACGCTGATGGTGCCAGTGGTCCAGACTGCCAGGGGCGAGGCCGGGGCTGTGCCGGGCTGGTTGGTCAGAGCCGGTGTGGATTCTTCTGCAGCCTCGATGCGCAGCGCATGGCGATCCTTGTCATTGGCGTTCTTAACTTGCAGCCACTGCTCCAGTACATCGGGTTCCTCCTGCCCGCGTTGGCGACGCAGGGTGTTCGAGGTGAGGTTGAAACCATTGCTGAAACTGCTGACGTTGCCACTGTGCAGGGCCTCCAGGCGTTGTTGGAAGTTGCTGATCTGGCCGCTGGCAAAGCGCCGGCTGCTGTTCGCCTGGGCGTTGATCAGGCCCTGTACCTCGGCGTCCTTGCTGGGGTCGCTGCGTACGATCACGTTGAAGGTGATGACGCCCGGTGTGGAAGTGCCGAAGGCGTTGCTCAGGGTGTAGCTCACGGCCACGCTGCCAGCCACGGCTGCGGTAGGTGTGAAGCGCAGCCGATAGCCGCTGTCGCCGGCACTGATTGCGGCGCTACCGCCACTGGTCGGCGTAATCGAGAGCACTGTTGCAGCAGAGAACGGCCCACCGCTGGCGTCCTTGGTGAGGTCTACATCGATGGCCTGACCGGCGATGGCGCTGAGTGTCTGCGAGGGTGCCAGCGGCACGGCACCGGCCGCGTTGACGGTAAAGCTTTGACTCACCTGAGCGGCGGGAAGATAGACACTGTCACCGGGCTGATCGGCATTGATGGTGCAGGTGCCTGCGGTGACGAAGGTCAGTGCACCACCAGAGGTGATAGTGCACACCCCAGGGCTTGCCGAACTGAAGACGGGAGTCAGGCCGGAATCCGCCGTGGCACTCAGGGTCGGAGGGCTATTGAAGTCCTGCGGGCCTGGGTTGGTGAAGGTAATGACTTGAGTGGCGGTTGGGATGACCGTGGTCGAGGCCGCCGATGCGGGGCCGGTACCGGCACTGTTGGTGGCCGTCACGGTAAAGCTGTAGGAGACGCCCTGAGTCAGGCCGGTGACGGTGATTGGGCTGCCGGCTCCCGCCGCACTGATACCGCCTGGGTTCGAGGTCACGGTATAGCCGGTAATGGCCGCTCCACCGTTGGATGCCGGTGCGGTAAAGCTGACCTGTGCACTGGTATTGCCGGCGACGGCGACTGCGGCCGTTGGAGCACCGGGAACGACGGCGTTGACCGTGAAGCTGCGGCTCACCTGCGTGGCGGCAAGATAGGAGCCGTTGCCAGCCTGGTCGGCATTGATGGTGCAGGTGCCGGCGGTAACGAATGTCACCACCCCAAGCCCGGTGATGGTGCATACACCGGTGGTCGACGAGGTGAAGGTCGGCGTCAGACCGGAGTCGGAGGTGGCCGAGAAGGTCGGGGTGGTGCCGAAGTTTCGCGAACCTGGATTGTTGAAGGTGATGGTCTGGGTCGCCTTCGGGGTAATGGAGTTAGAGGCTGAGGACGCAGGCCCGGTACCGGCCGAGTTGTCCGCGGTAACGGTGAAGGTATAGGCCTGGCCGTTGGTCAAACCGGTAACCACTATGGGTGAGCTGGCGCCATTGACCGGGGCTACATCGGGCGGGCTCACGGTCACCGTGTAGCCGGTGATGGTGGCGCCGCCGGTGTTGGTCGGTGCGCTAAAGGCGACGCTGGCCTGGGTGTCACCTGCGATGGCCGTGCCGATGGTTGGTGCATCGGGCACGATAGGGCTGACGGTAAAGCTGCGGCTCACTTGCGGGGCTGGCAGGTATTGAGTGTTGCCAGCCTGATTGGCGTTGATGGTGCAGGTTCCGGCCGTGACGAAGGTCAGTATGCCGCCGGAGGTGATGGTGCATACGCCCGTGGTCGAGGAGCTGAAGGCGATCGTCAGGCCGGAGGTCGAACTGGCGCCGCCACCCAGGATCGACAGGTCAGGCGCAGTGCCGAAGCTTTGTGCGCCTGGATTGGCGAAGCTGATGGTCTGCGGCGAGGCCGGGGTGATGGAGTTGGAAACGCCCGATGCTCCGCCGGTGCCTGCCACGTTGGTCGCCGTCACGGTGAAGGTGTAGGAGACCCCATTGCTCAGGCCGACAAGCGTGATTGGCGAACCGGCGCCGGTTCCAGTGAATCCTCCGGGGTTTGAGGTGACGGTGTAGCCGGTGATCGTCGCGCCGCCATTGGAGGCTGGTGCGGTGAAGGTGACATCGGCCTGGGTGTCGCCGGCGGTGGCAGTGCCGATGGTCGGTGCGCCGGGGACGATCGCGTTGACCGTGAAGGTGCGGCTCACTGTCATCGCGGCATTGGTGGTGGCGTTGCCCGCCTGATCGGCGTCGATGGTGCAACTGCCGGCGGTGACAAAGGTCAGTGCGCCACCGCTGGTGATCGTGCAGACGCCAGTGGTCGAGGAGCTGAAGGTCACCGTCAGGCCTGATGTGGAGCTTGCCGACAGGGTCGGCGAACCGCCGAAGCTTTGCGCTCCGGGGTTGGTAAAGGTGATGGTCTGGTTGGTCGGGTTGACGGTAAAGCTGCGGGTCACCTGCGGGGCCGGTAAGTAGTTGCTGTCACCGGCCTGGTTGGCGTTGATCGTGCAAGTGCCGGTGCTGGCGAAGGCTAATACTCCAGCCGATGTGATTGTGCACACCCCAGTGGTCGAAGAGGTAAACGCGACCGTCAGTCCGGAGGTTGAGCTGACTCCTGCCCCCAGATCCGGCGAAGTGCCAAAGCTCTGCGCGCCGGGGTTGGCGAAGGTGATGATTTGCGGCGTGGCAGGGGTGATCGAGTTGGAAGCGCTCGATGCCGCGCCAGTACCAGCCGAGTTGGTCGCCGTCACGGTGAAGGTGTAGGAGACCCCGTTGGTCAGGCCGGTGACCGTGATTGGTGAACCGGCGCCGGTTCCGGTGAACCCACCGGGGTTTGAGGTGACGGTGTAGCCGGTGATTGTCGCGCCGCCGTTCGAGGCCGGTGCGGTGAAGGCTACATCGGCCTGGGTGTCGCCGGCAGTGGCTGTGCCGATGGTCGGCGCGCCGGGGACTACCGCGTTGACCGTGAAGGTCCGGCTCACGGTGGGCGCGGCATTGGTGGAGGAGTTACCTACTTGGTCGGCATCGATGGTGCAACTGCCGGCGGTGACGAAGGTCAGTGCCCCGCCGGAGGTGATGGTGCAGACCCCGGTGGTGGCGGAGCTGAAGGTTACCGTCAGACCTGATGTGGCGGTCGCCGACAGGGTCGGCGTGGTGCCGAAGTTCCGTGAGCCTGGATTGGCAAAGGTGATGGTCTGGTCGGCCTTCGGTGTGGCGCTGCCGCTGGCACCAGAGCTCGGGCTGGTGCCGTCCGCATTGGTGGCCGTCACGGTGAAGGTATATGCCTGGCCGTTGACCAGACCGGTAACCGTGATCGGCGAAGTGGTGAAGCCGTTACCGCCGCCGGTTATTCCGCCTGGGTTGGCGGTAACGGTGTAGCCGGTAATGGCGGAGCCACCATTGCTGACGGGCGCAGTGAATGCAACCGAGACTTGGCCGTCGCCTGCTGTTGCGGCACCAATGGTGGGAGCGTCGGGCACGGCGGCATACACCGGCAGGCATAACAGCGTTAACCAGGCACCCAGGAGCATAAGCACGCTGCGGGCGCGGCTCGATTGTCGATACATCATTGTTCCCCTTTCAAAAGCTCAAGCGCATTGCAGCTCGACCTTTCACACTAAGTCCGCTAACCGTATGGGCGGCGTTGTGTTGGGGGGCGGGTTGGCTTGAGGGCATTTCTTTTTTTTATATGGCGCAGCTGAACCTATCCGTGGGCGTGGTGCGCGGCCTGGAGTATATCAGCAAGCCGAAGAATTCTGCGGATTAAGCCATACGGCGTCTGTCCCTCAATTGAGGGACAGACGCCGTATGGGGTTAGAAGCTAGTGCTAAGCGTCAGGCGCACACCCTGGTCGCTGTTGCCGTCGCCGAACTGGCCGGAGTAGCCCAGGCCAACACTGGCCTGTGCAGACAGCTGCAGATCCAGGCCGAGCTGCGCCAGGGCGCTGTCTTCGGCGACCGGCACACCCTTGACGGTGAAACTGTCGTAACCGGCCAGGCTCAGGTGGCTCTCATCGCTTGGCTCGTCGAAGGCATGCTGCCAGGCCAGGCTGGTGTGCAGGTTCAACGGCAGGCCGGCGATGTCGCCCAATGGGGCCGCTGCGCGTAGACCCAGGCTGGAATAGTCGACACTGTCGTCTTCGCTGTTGCCACTCAGAGCAGCAGTGCCGCCATGCTCGCGGAAGCCATCGCTGTCGACCTCGACATGGGCCAGGCCGGCGAATGGCTCCAGGGCCAGCTCGCCGAGCTGCAGGGCATAGCCCAGCTCGCCGAAGACCTGCGTGGTGTCGGCGTCGTAGTCGGCCTTTAGCGTTTCGCGCAGGGCGCCGACCTGTACGTCGCGCTTGCTGTCCACCTCGTTCCAGGTGCGGGCCACACCCATACGCAGGCTCAGGGCATCCCACTGGCCGCCGAGATAGGCGATCAGGCTGGTGCTGCCGATGTCGGCAGAGGATTCGCGGCGGTTCACGTCGAGGTCGCTGGTGCCATAACCTGCGGCGATACCGAGGCGCCAGGTCTGGTTCAGCGGCAGGTCGAGGCCGATCAGGGTGCCGCGGCTATCGCGGTCGAGATCGGCGACATTGCTGTTGCCGTCCTTGTCGCTCCAGTTGCCATAGCCGCTGAGCCAGAAGGTCAGGCCGCTGTCGGCATCGCTGTGCAGCACGTCACCGGAGGCGAGGCCGGACTGGCCAGTGCGCAGGCGTTCGATGACCGCTTCGCGTGCATAACGGCTGTCGTCGAACAGCGCGCTGCGGGTGCTGGCGTGTAGTTCACCTGAGAGGCTGTCGAAGGCCGCTTGGGCTTGCGCGGTGCTGAGGCTGAGCAGGGCGCTGTCCAGGCTGCCGGCGGCCGAGCCCAGAGCGGTGGCCACGGCCCTCTGGTTGCGCGTGGCGGCTGCGGCGACGTAGCTGATGTCATTGCGGGCCAGCAGCAGGCGCACCTGATTGCCCAGCGAGTAATCCAGGGTCGGAGTGAGGAAGGCCAGATCGCTGGTCACCGCGCCGAAGGTGCCGACGATGGGGTTGCTGCTGGTGACGATGCTGTAGGTAGTCGCAGGCGACCAGGTGCCAGCGCCGGCCAGCACGCTCAGCGTGGCGCCACCGAGGTCGAGGTTGCCGTTGACGATCAACTGGTCCGAAGTGCCGTCTGGGTTGGCTTCGAACTCCAGGGTCGAGGCCGCGTCGAAGGTGGCATTGCCATTGATGGTCAGGGTGCCGATGGAGTAACCGGGGTTGAGCGTGGCGCCGGCCAGCAAGGTGACATCACCGGTGATGCTGCCGTGGCCCCCGAGCCGGGCACCACTGGCCACATTCACATCGCTGGTCAGGCTGGCGCTGGAGCCGGCGCTGCCGCCGACGATCAGGCTGCCGGCGTTGACCGCGGTGACGCCGGTGTAGGTATTAGTGCCGTCGAGCACCAGCTTGCCGGTACCACTCTTGGTCAGGCCGCCGCTGCCAGTGATCGCGCCCGAGAACATGGTGCTGGCGTTGTCGCCTCCAGTGGTGAGCGTGGCGCTGCCGAGGCTAACCGATCCTGACCCGACCAGGGAGCCGATGCTCTGGTTGAAGCCATTGAGATCCAGCGTGGCGGCGGCATTGACGGTGATGGAGCTGGCTGCAGAGAAGGCATTACTGTTGCCTGCTTGTAGGCTGCCGGCAACGAGAATGGTGGGAGCTGTGTAGGTGCTGTTGCCGTTCAGCGTTAGTGTTGCGCTGCCCGTTTTGGTCAGGCTACCGGCGCCGGTGATGGCGCCGCTGCTCAGGTTCTCGTCCGTTTGCATGATCAGTACAGCGTCGTTGCCCAGCAGCACTCCATCGTCAAGCGTCAGGCCCGCGTCATCGGCAGTGATGAAGGCGCGGGTGTCATCCATCAGCCACACGACGCCGTTAATAACGGAGCCGGTTTGCAACGTCAGAGAGTTGTCACCACTGGTGAACTGCACGGCCGCGCCGTCTTCGCCGTCCTCCGCGAAGGGATTAGCCGCCAAGCCCCCGAACCCTGCGCTGATTGTGCCGGCATTGATGATATTCAGGTTGGCACCTGACACGCCGTGGCCGCCGCCGGCGTAGGTGTTGGCGCTGTTGAGGGTCAAGCTGGCGGCGCCGTTCTTGGTCAGGCTGCCGCTGCCGGAGAGCGCGCCGTTGAGCGTCAGGTCCTGGGCGCCGGTGAGGCCGAGTGCGGCATTGAGGGCGATGGTGTTGTTGATCACCCGCGCGGCGGTGCTGCTCAGGGTCGAATTGCCGGCCACGGTCAGGGCGCCGAGGCCGAGGGCTGCGTTGCTGCCCAGATTCAGGGTGCCGGCATTCAGCGTGGTGCCACCGGAATGGCTGTTGAGACCGGACAGGGTCAGGGTGTTGTTGCCGCTCTTGATCAGCTGGCCGGTGCCGGTGAGTGCGCCGGTCAGGCCGAGGTTGTAGGGGCTGCTGACGGTCAGGGCGTCGTTGAGCAGCACGTTGTTGCCCAGGTTCAGCACCTGCGAACTGGTCAGGCTGCCCGGACCGTTGACGGTGAGCACGCCGCTGCCGAGGGCGCTCGCATTGCCTGCGCTGAGGGTGCCGGTGTTGAGGGTGATACCACCCTGGAAAGTATTGGCGCCGTTCAGCGCCAGGGTGCCGCCGCCGATCTTGGTCAGCGAGCCGGTGCCGCTGACCACGCCGTTGAGCGTCATGTCGGTGCTGCCGGGCAGGCTCAGGTTGTTGCTCAGCACCACGGCGTTGGCCAGCGTGCGTGCGGCGGTGCCGGACAGGTTGCTGGCCCCGGTAATGGACAGTGCGCCGCTGCCCAGGGCGAGGTCGTTGCCGAGCAGCAGGCCGCCGGCGCTGAGGGTGGTGCCGCCGCTGTAGTTGTTGGCGCCGGAGAGGGTCAGCACGCTGCTGCCGTTCTTCACCAGTGCGCCGCTGCCGTTGATCACCCCGCTCAGGCCGAAGTCGTTGCTGCCTTGCGCGGTCAGCCCGCCGGTATCCAGGCTTACCGCATTGGTGAGCACCAGCCCGGCGCTGCCCGCCTGGATCGCCCCGCCATTGCCGGTGAGCAGGCCGCTGCCGAAGGCGCCGGCATTGTTGAAGATGACCAAGCCGCCATTGAGCAGGCTGCTGCCGGGAACCGGCGTGCCGCCCAGCGTCCAGCTGCCACTGTTGACCCGCAGGTTACCGAAGTTGATGTAGTTGGCGCCGTCGATCACGCCGCTGCCACTGACGCCACTACCGGTACCGCTGACCGCGTTCTGCAGGATGAGCGTGTTATTGCCGCCGGCGCCGCCGTCGATCACCCCGGGGGCGGAAAAGCCCAGGCCGAGGCCGGCGATGTTGAGCACGTTGAGGTTGGCACTGGCGCCGTTGGACACCGTCGAGCCGGTGACGGCGGTGAAGGTGTTGGCGCTGTTCACGCCCATGCTCACGCTGCCGTTGATGGTGCCGGCGTTGATGAAGGTGTTGCCCGGCAGCGACGCCTGGAAGCCGACCCGGCCGTTGATGGTGCCGGTGTTGATCATGTTCACCTAGCCGCCACCGTAGACGGCGACCTGCGGGGTGTCCGCCTGCAACACGGTGACGTTGGCCAGGACGTTGGAGCCGATGATGCCGGCGTTGTTGATGTTGGTGACGCCGCCGGCGCCGTTCTGCACGCGCAAGGCGAAGCCGGAGAGGTTGAGCAGGTCGACGGCGACGCCGGTGGTGCCGTTGATGACCCCGGTGCTGAGGTTGTTGACCGTCACGGTGCTGGCGTTGCTGTTGCCGATCACCACGCCGTTGTTGAGCACCGACAGGCCAAGCAGGCTCGGGTTGATGACCCCGGCGTTGTGCAGGGTGACGTTGTTGCCGGTCATGGTCATCGCCGTGCCGAGCAAACCGAGCAGAGCGGATGCCCCTGCGCCGTTGTTGACCGTGGCGGTCAGGTTGTCCTTGGTGCTGGAAAACGGGGCAAGCCCGCTGGCTGCCGTCGAGCAGGTAACGGTAGTGCTACCCAATGGTAGAACGCAATCCGCCTGTACACCCGTCGCGGCCAACATGGCGGCGAACAGCAGAGATACCTGCGCAGGGCAGGCCTTCGGACCGCGCACGCAGGCCCTGTGGAAAAAGTCCATTTATTCACTCCCCCCGGCAGGGGATTTCCGCCCTAGCAAACGACCGGTGCACTGCTCAAAGACACCCTGGATATGACGTTCTTGTTCGAGTAGTCATGTTTCTACGCTAGGCACTGTTCTGCCCTGCGCAAGGCGGCGGCCCCGATGGCGGATGAATGGTCATTTTCTGAGCGGCTGGACACATCCTTTTGACGGCTCTGCGGCGGGCTTTGCAGCAAGTTTTCAGCACTCGTCGGATGTCTCGGAAATTCCCCGGTACAGGTTCTCCGGTCTCGATGTGCGCTTGACGGCCATCGGCTGTTTCGGAAAAGGTGTGATCTGACGTAATCTATTTGAGAATTATTATTATCAAATAGCGATTGCGGCCGACCTTGTCGGTGGCAGGGGAGGCGCTATGTCGGCCAGTCTGGCTCGCATTCTGATCATCGAGGACGACCCGTCCCTGAGCAGCCAGCTCGGCGAGCTGCTGACCGGGCGTGGCTACGCCGTGAGCGCCAGCCTGCGCGGCGAGAGCGGCCTGGCCATGGCTCTGGCGGATGCGCCGGACCTGGTGCTGCTCGACGTGATGCTGCCGGACAGCAACGGCTTCTCCGTGCTGCGCCGCCTGCGCGAGCAGCAGCAGACGCCGGTGATCATGCTCACCGCCTGCGGCGCCGAGGAAGAACGCATCCGTGGCCTGCGCCATGGCGCCGACGACTACCTGGCCAAACCGTTCAACTTCACCGAACTGCAGCTGCGCATCGACGCCGTGCTGCGCCGCAGCCGCAGTCACGAGGCGCCGCGCAATGCCCAGCCGCAGCAGTTGCAGGTCGATGAGCTGCACCTCGACCGCCACGCCCAGCACGCCCGCGTCGGCGAACGCCTGCTGGCGCTGACGCCGATCCAGTTCCGCCTGCTCTGGCATCTCGTCGCCCACCGCGGCGAGGCGCTGAGCAAGCCGTACCTCTATCGCATGGTGCTGGAGCGCGACTACAGCAGCTACGACCGCGGCCTGGACATGCACGTCAGCCGCATCCGCCGGCGCCTGGTCGAGGCCGGGTCGGCGGCGGACCGGCTGCAGACCCTGCATGGCCGCGGGTACGCCTTCGAATGAACCGCCGCCTGTTCTGGAAACTGTGTTTCGTCGTCGCCGTCGGCAGCGTCGCGCTGTTCTGGGTGATCGCCCGCCTGGCCTGGCAGACCGAGGAGCGCATGAGCTTCATCGCCGAGCGCGACCAGGCCACCCTGCATCAGTACGGCGACCAGGCGCGCACCCTCTATCAGTCTGGTGACGAGGCGGCGCTGCAGGCCTGGCTCAAGGCCGTGCAGGACAGCGAGCGGACCTGGGCCGCGGTGGTCGAGGCCGAGGTGCGGCCGCTGGCCGGCAGCACGCTGTCGGCGCGTTTCGTCGACAGCTTCACCCTGGGCCGTGACGTGAGCTGGAAGATCCACCTGTACTTCCAGGAAAACCCGATCATGGACATCCCTTTCGGCGATGGCCGCACCAGCCTGCTGATCGAGCTGCCGCAACGCATGCGCCCCGGTCTCTATTGGCACTACGCCAAGCTGATGCTGCAGCTGGTGGTGCCGCTGGTTCTGCTGCTGATCGTCTGCCTGGTGCTCTATCGCCACCTGATGCAGCCGCTGCGCCGCCTGGAACAGGCCACCCGGCAATTCAGCGAAGGTCGCCACGACGTGCGGCTCGCGCAACGACGAGCTGGCCAGCCTGGCGGAGACCTTCGACGCCATGGCCGCGCGCACCGGCCAGTTGATCAGCGATCAGCGCCAGCGCCTGGCGGACATGTCCCACGAGTTGCGCACGCCGCTGACGCGCATCGAGATGGCGGTCAGCCTGGCTGAGCAACAGGGCGACAACCGCCTGCTGCTCGAACGCATCCGCGACGATTGCGGTGACATGCGCCGCCTGGTCGAAGACGCCCTGACCCTGAGCTGGCTGGAGAACGAGCGGCCGTCGCTGCGCGATGAAACCCTCGACCTCACCGAGCTGCTCGACAGCATCCTCGACGATGCGCGCTTCGAGTACCCGGACCGCCACATCGAAGCCGAGCTGCCCGGCGAGGCGGTGCTGGCCGGCAGCAGCCACCGTGCCCTCGGCCAGGCCATCGAGAATGTGGTGCGCAACGCCCTCGACCACACGCCGCCGGCCGGCGTGGTGCGCGTCAGCCTGGACAGCCAGGCCGATGCCTTCCGCCTGCGCGTCGCCGACCAGGGCCCCGGCGTGCCGGAGCAGTGGCTGGAGCGAATCTTCCTGCCGTTCTTCCGCGCGCCTGGTGAACGGCCCGGCTTCGGCCTCGGCCTGGCCCTGGCGCTGCGCCAGGTCAAGGCGGTCGGCGGCAGCATCCGCGCCAGTAACCTGGCCGGCGGCGGGCTGCAGATGGAACTGCTGCTGCCTTGCGATACGGCCGCCGCGTGACAGCGCGAGCGGCGTAACGTCCTGCGTAACAGTTGTAAAAGTGGTTCCGCGCACACGCGTTAGCGATGAGAATTCTCAAATGAGAAATATTCACATGTTCCCTCGAGGAGTTTTCATGCATCGCTGCCCCTATCGCCTGTCCCTGCTCGGCGCCATGACCTTCAGTGGTTTGCTGGTCGTCGCGCCAGCCTTCGCTGATGAAACCAAGGAAGCCCTGGAGCTGCTGCCCAGCGAGGTCAACGCTGCACGCAGCAACCCGGCGGAGAGTGTCGAGGCCGAACAGCTGCAGCGCTACCAGGCCACCGACCTGCAGGACGTCTTCGAGTCGAGCCCGGAAGTCGCCGTCGCCGGCGGTGCCGGCGTGGCGCAGAAGCTCTACCTGCGTGGCCTCGAGGACACCCTGCTGAACATCAGCATCGACGGTGCCAACCAGCCGGGGCAGACCTTCCACCACACCGGCCGCATCGGCATCGAACCCGAGCTACTCAAGCGCGCCGACGTGCAGGCCGGCACCGGTGACGCCACCGCCGGGCCAGGCGCCCTGGGCGGCGCGATCAAGTTCGTCACCAAGGACCCGGACGACCTGCTGCGCGAAGGCGAGCAGGCCGGCGCGCTGCTCAAGAGCGGCTACTTCAGCAATGGCGAAGGCTACAAGACCAGCGCCAGCGTGTTCGGCCGTTTCAACCAGGACTGGTCGGCCCTGGCCCTGGCCAGCTACCAGGACCAGAACGACTACGAAGATGGCAACAACGACGACGTGCTCGGCACCGGCGCGCGGCAGAAGCTCGGCTACGCCAAGCTGGTCGGCAAGCTCAGCGACGCGCATACCCTGCGCCTGAGCTACGAGCAGCGCACCGACGAAGGCGAGCGCACCCAGCGTCCGCAGTGGATCGCGAGCAGCTTCAACGCGCTCTGGCCGCTGCAGACCGAGCGCGAAACCTGGACCCTCAACCACAGCTTCAAGCCGACCGACAGCGAGCTGATCGACATCGAGACCACGGTCTACCACACCGAGACCGAGCTGCAGCAGGATGCGCGCTTCGGCCTCTACTACGGCACCACGCGCAGCACCGGCTTCGACCTGCGCAACACCAGCCATGTCGGCGATCACCGCGTGACCTACGGCGTCGACTACCGTGACGACCGCGGCACGCTCGGCCCGGCTGGCGACCGTGAGCTGGACAGCGAAGACGGCAGCGTGACCGGCCTGTACATCCAGGACGCCTACCAGATCACCAGCAAGCTGCTGCTCGGCGCGGGCCTGCGCTACGACCGCTACGAACTGGATGACCGCGACGAGCAGAGCTTCCGCGACGACGGCGTCAGCCCCAACGTCAACCTGCGCTACGAACTCACTCCGGAAGTGGCGCTGCTCGCCAGCCACAGCCGTGCGCTGCGCGGTACCCAGGTGCGTGACGCGTTCAAAATGGATTCCTCGGCCAACGACCCGGACCTCAAGGCCGAGAAGGCCAAGACCTCGGAGCTGGGCGTGGAGTATCGCCATGCCGGCTGGGAGCTGTCCGCCAAGGGCTACGTCACGCGCATCGAAGATGCCGTCGCCGACCCACTGGGCCGACCCAACCTCTTCGAGAACGTCGGAGACCTGAAGAGTAAGGGCGTGCTGCTGCAGAGCGCCTACCACTGGCAGCGCCTGAGCCTCGGCCTGAGCTATCACCACAACGACACCCGCGTCGATGGCGAGCGCCTCAACGTCTACGAATACAACGGCCTGGGCACCAGCATCGGCGACACCTGGACCACCTTTGCCGACTACCGCATCAGCGACCAGCTCAGCGTTGGCTGGCAGGGCCGCTTCGTCGAGTCCATCGACAGCCTGCACACCGGTGTCGGCACCGTCAGCAAGCCCGGTTACGGCGTGCATGACCTGTACGGCGAATGGCAGGCGCTGCCCGAGCGTCTGACCCTGAAAAACATCTTCGACAAGGAGTACCTCGACCACGCCAGCAACGAGGACTTCGAGCACATCGTCGACTACGAAGGCGTACGCGGCTCGAACGAGCCGGGACGCGAGCTGCGCCTGGGTGTGGCGCTGCGTATCTGAGTGCCGGACAACGGCCTGCCGACCCGCGTCGGCGGGCCGTTTTGTTCAGCATAAAGGACGTTTTGTCGAGTATTTGAAACAGTCAATCAGGGTGGCGACAAGTCGCTGTAAAACTGCGGCAATTTTTGGTTGATATCAGGGGGGCATGGCCCTAAAGTTCGCGCCCGAACGTCCATGCTGGAAACGATCCATCCGGCTCAAGTACTGACGACGAGACAGCAAGGTCAGCCCGCTTCCACGGTTGGCCTTTTTGCTTTCGGCGACATGCCTTGGGAAGTAGGCGAACCAAAGTGGGGAAACGGATTAGGCGTTCGCGGCTCTAACCAATGAGCCAACCCCTCAATCAACGAGTTTTGCCAATGGAGTCCCGCATGTCGATCCAGGTCGAAGACTACTACCCGCGCGAAACCTTCCAGAAGATGAAGGCGTTCGCAGACCAGCAGGAAACCCCGTTCGTGGTGATCGACACCGCGATCATCAGCAAGGCCTATGACGACCTGCGCGCCGGCTTCGAATTTGCCAAGGTGTACTACGCGGTCAAGGCCAACCCGGCGGTCGAAATCATCGACCTGCTCAAGGACAAGGGCTCGAGCTTCGACATCGCGTCGATCTACGAGCTGGACAAGGTGATGAGCCGCGGCGTTGGCCCGGAGCGCATCAGCTACGGCAACACCATCAAGAAAGCCCGCGACGTGCGTTACTTCTACGAGAAGGGCGTGCGCCTGTTCGCCACCGACTCCGAAGCCGACCTGCGCAACATCGCCAAGGCCGCGCCGGGCTCGAAGATCTATGTGCGCATCCTCACCGAAGGTTCGACCTCGGCTGACTGGCCGCTGTCGCGCAAGTTCGGCTGCCAGACCGACATGGCCATGGACCTGCTGATCCTCGCCAAGCAACTGGGCCTGGTGCCGTACGGCATCTCCTTCCACGTCGGTTCGCAGCAGCGTGACATCGACGTGTGGGACGCCGCCATCGCCAAGGTCAAGGTGATCTTCGAGCGCCTCAAGGAAGAAGACGGCATCACCCTGCAGATGATCAACATGGGTGGCGGCTTCCCGGCCAACTACATCACCCGCACCAACAGCCTGGAAACCTACGCCGAGGAAATCATCCGCTTCCTCAAGGACGACTTCGGCGACGAGCTGCCGGAAATCATCCTCGAGCCAGGTCGCTCGCTGATCGCCAACGCCGGCATCCTGGTCAGCGAAGTGGTGCTGGTCGCGCGCAAGTCGCGCACCGCCGTCGAGCGCTGGGTGTACACCGACGTGGGCAAGTTCAGCGGCCTGATCGAAACCATGGACGAGGCGATCAAGTTCCCCATTTGGACCGAGAAGAAAGGCGAGATGGAAGAAGTGGTCATCGCCGGTCCGACCTGCGACAGCGCCGACATCATGTACGAGCACTACAAGTACGGCCTGCCGCTGAACCTGGCCAGCGGTGACCGCCTGTACTGGCTGTCCACCGGCGCCTACACCACGAGCTACAGCGCGGTGGAGTTCAACGGCTTCCCGCCGCTGAAGTCGTTCTACCTCTGAGGTAGCGGCTCGCACGCGCGAGCCTGCGCTGACGAAGAACCCGCCATCCGGCGGGTTTTTTTTATGACTATCGATCTGTCCCGCGCCGTCGATCATTGATCGTTCCCACGCTCCGCGTGGGAATGCCGTTCCAGACGCTTTGCGTCTGCGGGGGGCGTAGAGCCTGCCTGTGGAACAGTTTCACGCTGAGGCGTAGGTGCTATCGGGCTTTGATCGTTCCCACGCTCCGCGTGAGAATACCGTTCCAGACGCTCTGCGTCTGTGGGGCGCAGAGCCTGCCTGGACAGTGTCAGGCTGAGGCGTGGGGCCATCGGACTTTGTATGCTCGCAGCTAGCCTGGCACATTCGTGCGCAGGCGTGGTCAGGTGTAAATGAAAGGTAAAAGCGCCTGTCACACGTCCCGGTGCAACTCATTCTCAAATAAAATCGCCTCGCAATCCGGCCATGCCCGGTCCTCCCGTTCTGCAAGGTGTCGCGCTCGTGTTTAAGAAAGTCCTCTTCCAGCTGCACTGGTTCTTCGGCATCACCGCCGGGCTGGTGCTGGCGCTCATGGGTATTACCGGCGCGCTGTACAGTTTCGAAGGCGAGATCATGCGCGCGCTCAATCCCGACGTGCTGCGCGTCGAGGTGCGTGAGACGGGTGTGCTTCCGCCGGTCGAACTGGTCGGCAAGATCGAAGCCGCGGCGGACAAACGGGTCGCCTCGCTGTGGGTCGACACCCGCGACGACAGCGCCGCCCAGGTCTACTTCACCCCGCCACCGGGCGAGCGCCGCGGGCCGATGCGTTTCTTCGACCCCTACACTGGCGAGCTGCTCGGCGAGCCCAGCGGCAAGGCGTTCTTCGGCCTGATGCTGCAACTGCACCGCTTCCTCGCCATGGGCGACACCGGCCGGCAGATCACCGGGGCCAGCACCCTGGCGCTGCTGTTCTTCTGCCTCTCCGGGCTGTACCTGCGCTGGCCGCGCAAGGCGCTGAGCTGGCGCACCTGGCTGACGTTCGACTGGTCGAAGAAAGGCCGCTCGTTCAACTGGGACCTGCACGCCGTGGTCGGCACCTGGTGCCTGGTGATCTACCTCAGCGCCGCACTCACCGGCCTGTACTGGTCCTATGACTGGTACCGCAACGGCGTGACTCGCCTGCTCAGCGATGCCCCGGTAGGGCAGCAGGGTGAGCGCCGTGGCGGTGGTCGCGGCGAGGCACCCCAGGGGCCGCCGGCGACGGTCGACTACGACGCGCTGTGGCAGAGCATGCAAAGCACTGCCGGTGAGCGGATGGCGGCCTGGAACCTGCGCCTGCCGCCGGTGGCCGGGCAGCCGGCAACGGTGTTCTACCTGCGTGACGATGCCGACCACCCGCGCGCGCTGAACCAGATCACCCTCAATCCGCTCAGTGGCCAGGTCAGCGCCCACGAGCGCTACGACGACAAGAGCTTCAAGGCGCAGCTGCTGGTCAGCGTCTACGCCCTGCACACCGGTGAGTACTACGGGCTGCTCGGGCGCATCATCATGTTCCTCGCCAGCGTGGCGATGCCGGTGTTCTTCGTCACCGGCTGGCTGCTCTACCTCGACCGCCGCCGCAAAAAGCGTGCGGTGCGCGCGGCGCGTGGCGAAGTCGGCGGCGCAGCGAGTGGCGACAGCTGGCTGATCGGTTTCGCCAGCCAGAGCGGCTTCGCCGAACAGCTGGCCTGGCAGACCGCCGGGCAACTGCAGGCCGCGGGCCATCCGGTGCAGGTCCAGCCGCTGGCCAAACTCGATGGGCCGATGCTGCAGCAGGCCGACAAGGCGCTGTTCGTGATCAGTACCTTCGGCGACGGCGAGGCGCCGGACAGTGCCCGTGGCTTCGAGCGCAAGCAACTGGCGCAGCAACTGCCGCTGGGCAATCTCAGCTATGCGTTGCTGGCCCTGGGTGATCGCCAGTACAGCCACTTCTGCGGGTTCGCCCGTCGCGTGCACGGCTGGCTGGAACAGCAGGGCGCGCGCAGCCTGTTCGCCCCGGTGGAGGTCGACGGCAGCGACCTGCAGGCCCTGGAGCACTGGCAGCGCCTGCTCGGCGATGTCAGTGGCGCCAAGCCGCTGCAGGTGCAGGACGTACCGTTCGAGGGCTGGACCCTCGACCGCCGCGAGCCGATCAACCCCGGCAGCCAGGGTGCACCGACGTTCCTGATCGGCCTGCAACCCGCAGAGACGGCCGACTGGCAGGCCGGCGATATCCTCGAAGTGCTGCCGCGCAACGACGAGACGCGGGTGCGCAGCTGGCTGCAGCAGCATGGCCTGGACGCCTCCGCCTGGGTCACTGTCGGCCCGCTGGCCCAGCCGCTGCACGAGGCCCTGGCCACGCGCCAGTTGCCCGACAGTTCCGCGCACCTGATCGGCCTGCACGCCCAGGCACTGCTGGAAGCGCTGGTGCCGCTCGCCGCGCGCGAGTACTCGATTGCCTCGTTGCCGAGCGACGGCGCGCTGGAGCTGATCGTACGTCAGGAATTCCACCCGGACGGCAGCCTCGGCCTCGGCTCAGGCTGGCTCACCGCGCACGCACCGCTGCATGGTCAGGTGCTGGTACGCCTGCGCCGCAATGCCGGCTTCCACGTGCCCGGGGATGATCGCCCGCTGCTGCTGATCGGCAACGGCACTGGCCTGGCCGGCCTGCGCAGCCTGCTCAAGGCACGCGCGCTGGCGGGTCATGCACGCAACTGGCTGCTGTTCGGCGAGCGCAATCGTGCCCACGACTTCTACTGTCAGGGCGAGCTGGAAGGCTGGCAGGCTTCAGGCGTGCTGACGCGCCTGGACCTGGCCTTCTCCCGCGACCAGGCGCAGAAGGTCTACGTGCAGGACCGCCTGCGCGAGGCGGCCGAGGAGCTGCGCGACTGGCTGGAACAGGGCGCGGCGATCTACGTCTGTGGCAGCCTGGAAGGCATGGCTGCCGGCGTCGATCAGGTGCTGCGCGAGGTGCTTGGCGATGCCGGTGTCGAGCAGTTGCTGGAAGAGGGTCGTTACCGCCGCGACGTCTATTGATCAGCCTCGGGTGGTGCACCCGGCGTCGACCCGTCAGGCGGAGCCCCGGCGGCCGACGGACCGGTGTTCATGCGCCGACGCGTACGGGCCATCGGTGCGCGCGGCGCACCCTGCGAGGCGCGGTTGCGTCGACTCAAGGGTTGCAGCCTGCTCTTCGAGGCGGGAAGCTAGGGCCATGAACAGAATCCTCCTCAACTGCGACATGGGCGAAAGCTTTGGCGCCTGGCGCATGGGCGACGATGCCCACGCCATGCCGCTGATCGATCAGGCCAACCTGGCCTGCGGTTTTCACGCCGGCGACCCGCTGATCATGCAGCGCACTGTCGCCCTGGCCGTGGCCAATGACGTGCGCATCGGCGCCCATCCTTCCTATCCCGACCTGCAAGGCTTCGGCCGGCGCCATCTGGCCTGCTCGCCGGAAGAAGTCACCGCGCTGGTGCTGTACCAGATCGGAGCGCTGGACGCCTTCTGCCGCGCCGCCGGCACCCAGCTGGCCTACGTCAAACCCCACGGTGCGCTGTACAACGACCTGGTGCGCAGCGACGAACTGCTCGGCGCCGTGCTGGTGGCCTGCGCGGTGTTCCGCCCCGGTTTGCCGTTGATGGTGCTGGCGCTGGCCGACAATGCGCGCGAGCGGCGCCTGGCCGAGATGGCCGGCGTGCCGTTGCTGTTCGAGGCCTTCGCCGACCGCGCCTACCTGCCCGACGGCCAGCTTGCACCGCGGCGCCAGGCCGGCGCGGTGCACCACGATGGCGAGCGCATCTTCGCCCAGGCCGTGGCCATTGCCCGTGGCGACGCCTTCGCCGACATCCACGGCCAGCCCCTGCGCCTGCAGGCCGACAGCCTCTGCGTGCATGGCGACAACCCCGAGTCGCTGGCCATCCTGCGCCGGCTGCGAGCAAACCTGGACGGCGCATGATCCGCCTCGAACCGGTCGGCGCCGAAGCCCTGTTGCTGGTGCTGGCCGATGCGCCGGATGCCACGCTGGCGTCACGCATCGCGCTGCTCAGCGAACTGATTCAGCGCGACTGTGGCGAGTTGCTGACGGATCGGGTCCCCGGCTGGACCACGCTGCTGCTGCACTATGACCTGCTGCGTACCGATCACCAGGCCCTGGCCGCGCGCCTTACGCCGCTGCTGGAGCGCTGGTTGCAGATGCCGGCGCTGAGCGACGCCGGATGCCTGCACGAAATTCCGATCTGGTACGCCGGTGAAGACCTGCCCGCTGTCGCGGCTGCCTGCGGCCTCACGGTGGACGCGGTGATTGCCCTGCACAACGCGGGCGAGTACCGCGTCGGCGCCATCGGTTTCGCCCCGGGGTTCGCCTACCTCGGTGAGCTGGATGCGCGCCTGGCGCTGCCGCGGCTGGCCACGCCGCGTACGCGGGTGCCGGCCGGCAGCCTGGCCATCGCCGAGCGGCAGACGGCGATCTACCCGCAGGCCTCGCCCGGCGGCTGGCACCTGCTGGGCCGCTGTCCGTGGCGCCTGTTCGATGCCGGGCGCGAACCGCCGTGCCCGCTGCAGATCGGTGACCGGGTGCGTTTCGTCGCTATCGACCAGGCGGATTTTCTGCGCGAGGGCGGCGAGCCGTGAGCGGCCTTCGCGTGCTTCGCCCCGGCCCGCTGAGCCTGCTGCAGGACGGCGGCCGCCACGGCTGGCAGCACCTCGGTGTGTCGCCCAGTGGGCCGCTGGACCTGCACGCGGCGGCCTGGGCCAATCGCCTGCTGAACAACGCCTGGGGTACGCCGCTGCTGGAGATTGCCCTGGGCGATGTCGAGCTGCAGGCTGAGGTCGACACCTGGCTGGCGCTGACCGGTGCGGACCTGCCAGCGACGCTGGATGGTCAGCCGCTACCGCGCTGGTCGCGCTTCGCCATGCGTGCCGGGCAGCGTCTGCGCCTGGGGTTTGCCCGCAGCGGCCAGCGTGCCTACCTGGCGGTGGCAGGCGGTTTCGTCGCCACGCCGGTACTGGGCAGCGTCAGCACCCAGGTGCGCGAGGGTTTGGGTGGTTTGCACGGGCAGGGCGGTGCGCTGCAAGCGGGTGATCTGTTGCGGTGCGCCGCCGCGCAACTCGACCGCGCGGTCAGCGTGCCCTGGCCCTACCAGCCGGACTACCGCGCCAATGCGTTGCTACGGGTGATCACCGGGGGCGATGCCGCGCAGTTCGCCGACGATCAGCTGCAGCGCTTCTTCACCCAGCGCTGGCAGCTCAGCCCGCAGTCCGACCGCATGGGCGCGCGGCTCAAGGGCGAGGCGATCCAGGCGCCTGTGCGTCAGTGGTCGCTGGGCGTCACCCGCGGGGCGGTCCAGATCCCGCCGGATGGTCAGCCGATCATCCTGCAGGCCGATCACCAGAGCATGGGCGGTTACCCGTTGCTCGGCTGCCTGCACCCGCTCGACCTCAGCCGCCTGGCGCAGTGCACGGCGCAGCAGACGCTGAGCTTCACCCCGATCAGCGTCAGCGATGCGCAGGACGAGTTGCGCGTGTTCTACCGCTTCTTTGGTCGCTGAAACGGAACCGTTTTTGTAGGGCGCGCCGATTGTTGCCGGCAACGCGGCGACTGGATGTGAGTTGCCGGTGTGGCTCAACGGTGCGCGCGGCGCACCCTACGAAACGCTTGTCTCCAGCCGCGGCGTCGCCGCCAGCAGCTTCTGCGTGTAGGGGTGCTGCGGGCGTTCGCAGACCTGCTCGGCGCTGCCCTGTTCGACGGCGATGCCACGGTGCAGGACCAGCACCTGGTCGGCGATCTGCCGGACCACCGTCAGGTTGTGCGAGATGAACACGTAGGCGGTGCCAAACTCGGCCTGCAGCGCGTGGAACAGTTCGAGCACCTGGGCCTGGATCGACACGTCCAGGGCTGAGGTCGGCTCGTCTGCCACCAGGATCTTCGGCTGCAGCATCATCGCCCGGGCAATGGCGATGCGCTGGCGCTGGCCACCGGAGAACATGTGCGGGTAGCGCTCGGCGTGCTCGGCGGCGAGGCCGACACGCTGCAGCATCTGCGTGACCCGTTGCTGGCGCTGGGCGCGGTCGAGGTCGGTGTTGAGCAGCAGCGGCTCGGCCAGTTGCGTGCCGATGGTCTGCCGCGGGTTGAGTGAGGCGAAGGGGTTCTGGAAGACCATCTGCACCTCGCGGCGCAGCTGCTTGCGCGCGGCACCGTCGAGTGTGGCGACATCCCGTCCGGCGATCTGCAGGGTGCCGCCGTCGGCGTGTTCGATCTGCGTGAGCAGGCGCGCCAGGGTCGACTTGCCACTGCCGGATTCGCCGATCACCGCCAGGGTGCGCCCGGCATGCAGGGTGAAGCTGACCTCGCTCAGTGCCTGCAGCTGCGTGGGGCGGCGTAGCCAGCCGCGGGTCAGCGCGTAGTGCCGTGACAGGCCGTTGGCACTCAGCAGCAGCGCGCTGTCGCCGCTCGGGCGTGGCCGTGGCGGATGGTTTTCCGGCAGGGCGGCGAGCAGTTGACGGGTGTAGGCGTGCTGCGGCTGGTGCAGCACCTGGGCGACGGGGCCGTGCTCGACCAACCGGCCGTGCTGCATCACGCAGACGCGGCTGGCAGTCTGCGCGACCAGGGCCAGGTCGTGGCTGATCAGGATCAGCGCCATGCCGCGCTCGCGCTGCAGGTCGAGCAGCAGCTGGATGATCTGCGCCTGGGTGGTGACGTCGAGTGCGGTGGTCGGTTCGTCGGCGATCAGCAGGTGCGGGCCGCCGGCCAGGGCGATGGCGATCGCCACGCGTTGCGCCATGCCGCCGGAGAGCTGGTGCGGGTAAGCGCGCAGGCGCGCTTGCGGCTGCGGGATCTGCACCTGCTCCAGCAGTTCGATGGCCCGCTGGCGCGCGGCGCGACCGCGCAGGCCGAGGTGCTGGCGCAGCACTTCGCCGAGCTGGTAGCCGATGCTCAGCGCTGGGTTGAGGGCGTTGAGCGGGTCCTGGAAGACCAGGCCGATGTGCTTGCCGAGCAGGCGTCGGCGCGCGCTGGCGCTCAGGCGCTGCAGGTCCTGCCCGGCGAAGCGCAGGGTGTCCGCTGCGACCTGGCCGGGGGCGTCGACCAGGCCGAGCAGGGCGAGCATGCTCAGCGACTTGCCCGAGCCGGATTCACCGACCAGGCCGAGGATTTCGCCGGGCTGCAGATCGAGGTCGAGGCCGTCGACCACCGCGCGCGAGCCGAAGTGCACGCGCAGGTTGCGCAGGGTCAGGAGGCTGTCGGTCTTGCTCATGTCAGCCCACCTGCTTGAGTTTCGGGTCGAGGGCATCGCGCAGGCCGTCGCCGATCAGGTTCAGCGACAGCACGGTCAACAGAATCGCCAGGCCGGGCAGGGTCACCACCCACCAGGCGCTGTCCATGTAGTCGCGTGCGGCGGCGAGCATGCTGCCCCACTCGGGCGTTGGCGGTTGCACGCCGAGGCCGAGAAAGCCCAGGGCGGCGGCGTCGAGAATCGCCGCGGAAAAGCTCAGGCTGGCCTGCACGATCAGCGGTGCCAGGCAATTGGGCAGCACGCTGATGAACATCAGCCGCCAGGTGCCGGCGCCGGCCAGGCGCGCGGCGGTGACGTAGTCGCGTTGCAGCTCGCCGAGCACCGCGGCGCGGGTCAGGCGCACGTAGGCCGGCAGCGAGACGATGGCGATGGCGAACACGGTGTTGAGCAGGCCGGGGCCGAGGATCGCCACCACCGCGACTGCCAGCAGCAGCGCCGGCAGGGCCAGCATGATGTCCGTCAGGCGCATCAGCGCTGGGCCGAGCAGGCGCGGGTAGAAACCGGCGAGCAGGCCGAACAGCACGCCGGGCAACAGCGACAGCACCACCGAGGCCAGGCCGATCAGCAGCGACAGGCGTGCGCCGTGCAGCAGGCGCGAGAGCAGGTCGCGGCCGGCTTCGTCGGTGCCGAGCAGGAACGGCCAGTGACCGCCGTCCAGCCACAGTGGCGGCACGAGAACGAACTCGCGCTGCTGCTGGTCCGGGGCGAACGGCGCCAGCCAGGGCGCGAGCAGCGCGCCGATGATCAGCAGAACCATGAACAGCAAGCCGGCCAGGGCGGCGCGGTTTTGCCTAAAGGCGCGCCAGAACTCGGCGAAGGGCGAGGGCGGGCGATGCACGAGGGCGAGCGTGGCGTCGTTCATGGCTTACCCCTGCCGATGGCGGATGCGTGGGTTGGCCAGGCCATACAGCAGGTCCACGGTGAAGTTGCTGAGGATAACCAGGCAGGCGATCAGCAGGATGCCGCTCTGCACCACCGGGTAGTCGCGGGCGCCGATGGCCTCGATCAGCCACTTGCCGATGCCCGGCCAGGAGAACAGGGTTTCGGTGAGCACCGCGCCGCCGAGCAGGGTGCCGACCTGCAGGCCGAATACTGTCAGCACCGGCACCCAGGCGTTGCGCAGGGCGTGTACCAGCACCACCCGCGCCGGCGACAGACCGCGCGCGCGGGCGCTGCGGATGTAGTCCTCGCGCATCACTTCGAGCATCGCCGAGCGGGTCATCCGCGCGATCACCGCCAGGGGAATGGTGCCGAGCACGATGGCCGGCAGCAGCAGGTGGTGCAGGGCGTCGAGCACCGCGCCGCGCTGGCCGCTGAGCCAGGCGTCGATCAGCATGAAGCCGGTGACCGGTTCGATGTCGAAGCGGATCAGGTCGGTGCGCCCGGACACCGGCGTCCAGCCGAGGCCGACCGAGAACAGCAGGATCAGCATCAGCCCCCACCAGAAGATCGGCATCGAGTAGCCGGTCAGGGCCAGGCCCATCACGCCGTGGTCGAGGGTCTTGCCGCGGCGCAGGGCCGCGATGATGCCGGCGGGCAGGCCGAGCAGGGTGGCGAACAGCAGGGCGGCCAGCGCCAGTTCGGCGGTGGCGGGAAACAGCGCGAGGAATTCGTCCCACACCGCTTCGCGGCTGCGCAGCGAATGGCCAAGGTCGCCACTGAGCACGTCACCGAGGTAGTGCAGGTACTGCTCGGGCAGCGGCCGGTCGAGGCCAAGCTCCTTGAGGGCGGCGGCATGGCGTTCCGGGCTGAGGCCGCGTTCGCCCATCATCACGTCCACCGGGTCACCATCGACCAGACGGATCAGGCCGAACGTCAGCAGGGTGACGCCGATCAGGGTGGGCAGCAGCAGGCCCAGGCGACGAGCGAGGAATGACAGCACGCGCGGTGACTCCGAGCAGGGGAGGCCGCAGTGTAAAGGGTTGCGCGGAGTTTGCGGTATGTCTGGCGGGGCTGCCCGGGCCGCGAAGGCACCGGGCAGGGTGGGGCGCTTACTGCATCTGCACTTCGATCACGCCATCGGCGGCCATCGTCACGCGGCTGGTGCCGGCTTCGATCTGCTGTGCCGGCGCGCTGCCCTTGCTGAAGGCGCTGTCCATGGCCATGGCGCGCATCATCACCGGCTGGAAACCGCCGCTGTTGAAATTCAGGCTGACCAGCTTGTAGCTCTTGCCACCAACAGCCTCAGTGGCCAGTTGTGCGCGGGCCTTGAACGCGGCCGCGGCTTCCTTGATCAGTGCGTCTTCGCTCTGCTTGCGGCTGGCGTCGGCGACGGCGAAGTTCATCTCGCCGACCTTCAGCTCGCCGAGCAGGTCGGCGGTGAGTTGCGACAGGGCGGCGAAGTCGGCGCTTTCCAGGCGCACTTCGGCGCGCTCGCGCCAGGCGCTGATCTTGCTGCCTTCGTCCTCGTAGACCGGGTAGCTGTTGCGGCTGCCCAGGCTGACGCTGACGCCCTTGACCTTGCGCGCCTGCTCCAGCGCCTTGTTCAGGGTGGTGGTGATACCGGCGGCGAGCTTGGCCGGGTCCTTGTCCTGGGCTTCGCTGTAGAGGGTCACGAGCATGCGGTCGTGGGCCACTTCCTGGCTGACTTCGGCGCGCAGGGAAACCTGGTTGTAACGAACGTCCTCGGCCTGGGCCGGGAGGCTGGCCAGCGTTGCGCAGCCCAGGGTGAGGGCGATGGCAAGGCGGTTGAATGCGTGCATGGAAACTCCTTCGTGGGGGATTGCCGGGTGATTGTCGGGCATTCGGCTGGCGGCCGGATACCCGCGGACAGTGGTGTAGACGTGGCGTTGTGACTGTTCGGGTTAAGCCCGGTTCCGGTTTCTGCAAAAAAGCCTGGGCAGCATAAGGGCTGCGGCCAGTTGCCGCATGGGAGCGGTCACGGGCAGTGGCTGGTTATACTCGGCGCAATCCGTCGGAGTCGCCATGTACGCGCCTGTTCAACTGTTTTCCGCGAGCCGCCAGAACCTCTGGCGCCTGACCCTGATCCGCCTGCTGGTCCTGGCTGCCCAGGCCGGCTCCGTGGGTATCGCCTATCTGTCCGACATCCTGCCGCTGCCCTGGCTGGCACTGAGCGTCGTGCTCGGCATCTCCGCCGGGCTGACCCTGCTGACCCTGCTGCGCCTGCGCGCGCCGTGGCCGGTGACCGAACTGGAGTACGCGGTACAGCTGGCCTGCGACCTGGTCATCCACAGCGTGCTGCTGTACTTCTCCGGCGGCTCGACCAACCCGTTCGTGTCCTACTACCTGGTGCCGCTGACCATCGCCGCGGCGACGCTGCCGTGGTTCTACTCGATGTTCCTCAGCGGCCTGGCCCTGACCGGCTACACCGCGCTGCTGATCTGGTACCACCCGCTGCACCTGCACAACGTGCAGCACGAGGCCATGCTGATCAGCCTGCACCTGTTCGGCATGTGGATGAACTTTGCCCTGTCGGCGGCCTTCATCACCTTCTTCGTGGTCAAGATGGCCGGTGCGCTGCGCCGCCAGGACGAACTGCAGGCGCTGCGCCGCGAGGAGGGCATGCGCGACCAGCAGCTGCTCGCCGTGGCCACCCAGGCCGCCGGCGCCGCGCACGAGCTGGGCACGCCGCTGGCGACCATCAGCGTGCTGCTCAAGGAGCTGCGCCAGGAATACCGCGACAAGCCGGCACTGCAGGACGACCTGGCCCTGCTGCAGGAGCAGGTCAAGCTGTGCAAGGACACCCTGCAGCAACTGGTGCGTGCCGCCGAGGCCGACCGCCGCCAGGCGGTGTTCGAGCAGACGGCCGTGCAGTGGCTGGAAACTACCCTCAACCGCTGGCACCTGATGCGCCCCGAAGCCACCTACCGCTACCAGCGCCTGGGCGAAGGGCCGGCCCCGCGCCTGTCGCCGCCGGCGGACCTGACCCAGGCCCTGCTCAACCTGCTCAATAACGCCGCCGATGCCTGCCCGGACAAACTGGACATCCGCATCGACTGGGACGAGCAATGGATCGTGCTGAGCATCCTTGACCACGGCGCCGGTGTGCCGCTGGCCATCGCCGAGCAGCTCGGCAAACCCTTCTTCACCACCAAGGGCAAAGGCTTCGGCCTCGGCCTGTTCCTCAGCCAGGCCAGCGTGACGCGGGCCGGCGGTTCGGTGAAACTCTACAACCACGAAGATGGCGGCACGCTGACCGAACTGCGCCTGCCCAGACTTGCGCCGGGAGATGACCAATGACTGACGAACCCCTGATCGAAAGCGAAGACCAGCCGCACCTGCTGCTGGTCGACGACGACGCCACCTTCACCCGCGTGATGGCCCGCGCCATGAGCCGCCGCGGCCTGCGCGTGAGCTGTGCCGGGTCCGCCGATGAAGGCCTGGCCCTGGCCAGGGACGACCTGCCGGACTACGCCGTGGTCGACCTGAAGATGGAAGGCGACTCCGGCCTGGTACTGCTGCCCAAGCTGCTGGAGCTGGACCCGGAAATGCGCGTGGTGATCCTCACCGGTTACTCGAGCATCGCCACCGCCGTGGAGGCGATCAAGCGCGGCGCCACCAACTACCTGTGCAAGCCGGCCGACGCCGACGACGTGCTCACCGCGCTGCTGTCGCAACACGCCGACCTGGAAACCCTGGTGCCGGAAAACCCGATGTCGGTCGACCGCCTGCAGTGGGAGCACATCCAGCGCGTGCTGGCCGAGCACGAGGGCAACATCTCCGCTACCGCGCGCGCCCTGGGCATGCACCGCCGCACCCTGCAGCGCAAACTGCAGAAGCGCCCGGTTCGGCGCTGAGCCGCTAGAGCGTGCAATCCGCGTGGCCAACGCGGGTTGCACCCGCCCTACGTGTTGTGGACACCCGACTCTGTAGGAGCCAGCTTGCTGGCCATCAACTGCACTCAATCCATGCAGGGTTGCCGATGCCGATCCACGGCAAGCCGACTCCCCAGATTCATGAATGTTGAAAGCTTGGTGAAAGGATCAGAGCGCCAGGCGCTGGTATCATTAGCCGCCTAACTAACTTGCGGGGCGCGCATGCTGGCTCTCTTTCTGCAAACCCTCACCATCACCATTCCGGTGTTCTCCATGCTGTTCCTCGGTGTGCTGCTACGGCGCCTGGGGCAGATCGACGAAAACTTCATCCACACCGCCTCGCGCCTGACTTTCAACGTCAGCATGCCGGTGATGCTGTTTCTCGCCATCCTGCATGCCGACCTGTCGACCGCGCTGCAGCCGGCGGTGCTCGGCTACTTCGTGTTGGCCACGCTGCTGGGTTACCTGTTTGCCTGGGGCTGGGCGATCCTGCGGGTGCCGCGCGCCGAGCGCGGCATCTACGTGCAGGGCTCGTTCCGCGGCAACAACGGCATCATCGGCCTGGCCCTGGCCACCAGCCTGTATGGTGACTACGGCCTGTCGCTGGGCGGCATCCTCGGTGGCGTGGTGATCCTCTGCTACAACACGCTCTCGGTCATCGTGCTGGAGGTCTACAACCCCAACAGCAAGACCAGCGTCTGGAACATCTTCAAGAGCATCCTGCGCAACCCGCTGATCATCGGCGTGCTGCTGGCCATCCCGTTCGCCTACTGGCGGGTGCCGCTGCCAAGCTGGCTGACCACCTCCGGCGAGTACCTGGCCCAGCTGACCCTGCCGCTGGCGCTGATCTGCATCGGCGGCACCCTGTCGCTGGCATCCTTGCGCGCGAGCAGCAGCCTGGCCATCGGTGCCAGCCTGATGAAGATGATCTGGCTGCCGATCCTGGCCACCGTCGGCGCCTTCTTCTGCGGTTTCCGCAACGCCGAGCTGGCCATCCTCTTTCTCTATTTCGCCAGCCCGACCGCAGCGGCCAGCTACGTCATGGCCCGGGCGGCCGGCGGCAACCACGAGCTGGCGGCGGCGATCATCGTGATCACCACGCTGGTGGCGGTGGTCAGCACCAACATCGGCCTGTTCGTGCTGCAGTGGGGCGGCTGGATCTGACGGCCATTGCCTAGGCGGCGTGTCTGCTGCCAGGGGCTGGCTGGCGGAAACCATTGACCACGATGTACAGCAGCGGGCCGATGGACACGAAGAAGGCAGTCAGCAGCAGGTAGGGCAGCACCCTGGCCAGGGTTTTTCCTCTGGCCCGCGCATCCCGCACCATCCACACGGCCGCCAGCACCGCCATCAGGTAGAGGTCGATGACCACCTGCGCCGTGTCGGGGCTGGACAGCAGCTGGATACCGAACTGGATCAGCGATTGTTCCGCCCACAGCATCGTCAGCAGGGTGTAGGTGCTGAAGCCAAGCAGGGCAGCGAGTGTCAGGTAGGGTCGGTTCACTGGTGGCTTCCTGTTATTGAATTGAGGGTGTGCCGGCGGCCGAGCCAGTGGGCCAGCAGGTAGGCCAACCCCAGCAGGCCGCAGCCGAAGATCAGGGCTTGCGACAGCGGCGAGTCGAAGGTGTAGAGCGGATGGTGACGCAGGGCGTGGTGCAGCCCCGCATGAAACACGCTGAAGCCGGCCAGCAGCAAACGCGTGCGCTCGCGCAGCTTGGTATGTTCAGCCCAGGCCAGGGCGATCAGCAGCGCGAACAGCGGTACGTGCAAGGCGACGAACAAGGGCTCGGCGACCGCATCTGGCAAATCGCGCAAGCCATACAGCAGTCGCCACTCGGCCTGGCTGACGGCGTCCAGCTCATGGCCGATGAAGCTGCTGAAGCACAGTGTGAACAGGGTGTTCTTCATGCGTTGTTACCTGGCGTGGTGTTCAATGGCGCCAGGCTAGTCGGGTGCGTCGCGCAGGCTCAATGACCTCTGAGGTCATAGACAGCCCACGGGGCAACTGCCACAGTCCCGACATGTTCAGACCCTCTCACATCCCGCCTGTCGAACCCGCCGCCGTAGGTCTGCAGTTGCGCCAACTGCGTCAGCGCGCGCGGATGAGCCAGATGGCGCTGGCCCTGCACTCGGGCATCTCGCAGCGCTACCTGAGCTGCGTCGAGACCGGCCGTTCGCGGCCAAGCCCGGTGACGTTGCACGCCGTGCTCACGGCGCTGGATACGCCACTCGACGAGCGCAATGCGCTG
This sequence comes from Pseudomonas sp. PDM14, assembly GCF_014851905.1. Classification (NCBI taxonomy): domain Bacteria; kingdom Pseudomonadati; phylum Pseudomonadota; class Gammaproteobacteria; order Pseudomonadales; family Pseudomonadaceae; genus Pseudomonas; species Pseudomonas sp. PDM14. The sequence continues at coordinate 273,711 of NZ_JACVAQ010000003.1, forward strand.
TTCCTCGCGGCCGGCTATGCGCCGCGTTACGAGGCGTTGCCCCTGGCAGACCCGGCGCTGGAAGTGGTGCACAACGCCATGCTGCATATCCTCCAGGCCAATAATCCGGCCCCGGCGATCGTGCTCGACAGTAACTGGCAGGTCGTGGCGGCCAATGCCGCCGTCGCTGCGCTGTTCAGCCTGGTCGGGCTACCAGTGGATGGGGGCGGGCCGCTCAATCTGCTGGAAACCCTGATGGTGCCCGGTGGGCTTGGCGATCATCTGCTCAACGCCGAGGAGATCCGCCAGGTCGCCTGGCAGCGCGCGGCGCGCGAGGCGCTGAGCAACCCCACGCTCGCGCAACGGTTGAGCAGGCTGCCGACGCCGCAGGGCCATGTGGAGGCTGCGCGAGACGAGGCGCTACCGCCGTTGCTGCTGACGCGAGTGAACTCCTCCCTGGGTGAGCTGCGCTTTCTGTCGACCTTCACCACCTTCGGCATGCCGCTGGATATCACCGTGGCTTCGCTGCGCATCGAACACCTGATTCCGGCCGATCCGGCGACATGGCAGGCGATGACCGCGGCTTGCGAACGCCTCGCCAGCGCGGGCGCCGAGGCGAGCTAGAGGCCGGGCTGGCGCCGGCAGATATTGTGCGTTTTGCCTGGTCGGTCAGCTTCGAGGCGCGGGAGTTGTGACTGACTGCGTAACTCCGTCGGCTGTTTGGATCGATCGATTGTCAGGGCGTTTGCGAGCCGTTAGCCTTGCCTTCTTTTGCGCCCGTTTAAAGGATTAATCATGCGCAGCCTGTTGTCGCTGTTGTGCCTGACGCTGCTGGCGTCGGCTGCCACGGCAGAACCCTCCGCTTCTCTCGATGGCCCGACCGCCGGCTGGCGTTACTCCGGCCTGCTCGACCGCACGGAAAACCCGCGCGTGGCCTATCCCACGCCGCCCATCGACCGCGGTGCGCAGCGCAATCGCAGCATGATCGAAGGCAAGCTGCAGGGCCTGGAAGGCGTGCGCCAGCCGCAGCGCCTGGTGGTCAACGGCAACCCGCTGCCGCTGTACACCGACGCGGAAGGCCGCTTCGCCCGCCCCTACAACTTCGGCGCCGGCTCCAACAGCGTCGAGCTGGTCAGCGCCGACGGCCAGTCGCTCAAGCGCGTGCAGTTCTACGAAGCCAATACCCTGAAAACTCCGGCCCGCGTACGCGTCGCCCTCGGTTGGGACGACCCGAAAGCCGAACTCGACCTGCACGTGATCACCCCCGACGGTCAGCACGCCTTCTGGGCCAGCCCGGTGATGAGCAACGGCGGCGGTCTGGATGTCGACAGCGTCGACGGCCCCGGCCCCGAGATGTTCACCATGACCGCGCCGCTGCACGGCACCTATCTGGTCTACGTCAACTACTGGGGCAACCTGAGCAGCCAGGGTTACAACTTCCAGGCCGGCAGCAACCAGAACGAGGTGATCACCGCGCAGATCAGCCTGGTGTTCAACGAGAACACGCCGAACGAGAAACGCGAGACCTTTGTCGTGCCGCTGCGCGGTATCGGCGATCTGCAACTGATCAAATCCTTCAACTATTGAGTGGCCGCCGGGGCGTTGCTCCCGGCGCTGCCTGTTTCCCGTCGCACGGATGAATTGGGGTCCAGACATGAGCGAGAACACTACCGCCGGCACTGCCACCGACAGCACTGCCGCAGAGCGCCGGATGTCCCCGCGCACGCGCGGCGCGCTGATCGCCCTTGGCGTGCTGGGCGTCGGCGCGGCCTCGGCTGCCGGGCTGTTCTTCAGCGGTTTCTTCGAGCCGAAGGCGGTTCGCGACCTGGCCGAGCAGAGCAGCTACCAGCTGGATCTGCAGCGTCCCGACGCGCTGATCGAAAGCGCCTCGCTGAGCCGCCTGCCGAAAGACCTGCTGAGCGTACCGCTGCTGCGCGACACGCTGACCGAGGACTTCGTCTTCTACTACGAGAGCCACGCCGACCGCCTGGGCCTGCTCGGCAGCCTGCGGCGGATCATCTTCGAGCACGAGCTGACCCTGCAGGACAACCTGATCGAGGAACTGCTCGACCAGCCCGCCGAGGTCGCGCTGTGGCGCGGCGCCGATGGCAAGCTGAAGAACTTCGTCCTGCTCATGGAGCGCGGTGGCCTGGCCAAGGTGCTCGAGCCCCTGGCGCGCATCGCCAGCGACGACACCCAGATGCGCCAGGTCGGCGAACTGGACGTCGACGGTGACGCCGTGGCGCTCTATCGCCTGCGCTACAACGCCGAGCGCGCGCTGCTGTTCGCCAGCTACGGCGACAAGCTGCTGGTGCTGTCCAACCAGGGCATGCTGTTCGACGGTGACTACGAGGGTGCGCAGCAGGCCCGCGATGCCACCGAAAGCATCGAGGCGCTGCTTGCAGGCGACGATCCGTTCCACGAGCGTTTCGGCCTGGATACGCGCGAGGCCAGCAGCCAGCGCATCTCGCTCAGCTCCAGCTACCTGGCCTTCGGCTACCAGCGCTTCATCCCGGCTTTCGCCGGCCTGCGTTTCGAGATGGACGACGCCGGTTGGCACAGCTTCCTCGCCCTCAACGAGGCCGAAGACCAACCGGCGTTCGACTTCTCCCCGGTGTGGCGTGCCATGCCGATGGGCGCCAGCGCCTGCGTGGCCCTGCCGGTCGCCGCCGGCGCCTCGGAACAGATTTTGGTCAAGGTCGGCGCCGAAGACGACATGGCCAAGGAGCTCACCAGCCATCTGACCGGCGCGGCCGGCCTGTGCTGGTACGCCGAATCGCGCCTGCACTCGCCGTTGCTGGTCGGCCAGCTCGATGCGCCGCCAAGCAAGGAGGTCGACGAAAGCATCGGCACGCTGTTCGGTTCGGTGATCGGCGCCTGGGAGGCCAACGCGGTCGGCGGCTCCTTCCCGGTCACCGGCGAAACCCATGGCGAGCAGCGCACCTGGCAGCGCGAGGTCAGCTCCAACTTCGGCCAGTACCCGGCCAGCCAGGCCGAGCAGCCGGACGCCCTGGCCGCCAGCGGGTTCTTCCGCATCAGCCTGGCGCGGCACGGCTCGACCCTGCTGTTCTCGCTGGACGATCGCCTGGTCGACAAGGCGCTGAGCACCCTCGACAAACGCTTCCCGCCGCTCGCCGACGTACTGCCCAAGGATGCCCTGGTGCCGGCCTACTTGGCGCCGGACACGCTCTCTGCGTTGTTCGAGCGCGAGACCCTCGACAGCCTGCCGGCCGACATGGAGCCGGTGTTCCGCAACGCCGCCCAGGCCCACCTGCTGCCGAAGCTGCGAACCCTGGCCGGGCAGAAGAAATATGCCCTGACCCTGCCGGCCGACGCCGAAGCGAGTGATGCCTGGCAGTGGCTGCCGCTGGAATGGCGCGCGCTGTGAGATGGCTGCCCCTGGGCGCCGCGCTGCTGTTGGTGCTGAGCAGCCTGACGCTACGCGCGGAGCCCGTCGCGGAGCCCGCGCCGGCGCTCGATGCCGAGCAGTCGCAGGTGTTCCGTGCCTGGTTCGTGCGCATCGCCCAGGAGCAGCTGCGCCAGGGCCCGAGCCCGCGCTGGCACCAGCAGGACTGTGCCGGCCTGGTGCGCTTCGCCGCCAACGAGGCGCTCAAGGTTCACGACGCCAAGTGGCTGCGCAGCAATGGCCTGAGCAACCGCTACCTGCCGCCGGAGCTGGAACTCAGCGCGCCGCAGCGACAACTGGCGCAGCAATGGCAGCAGGGCGGCGGCCAGGTCGGTCCTTACGTCAATGCGATCAAACTGATCCAGTACAACAGTCATTTCACCGGGCGCGACCTCAACCAGGCACGCCCGGGCGACCTGATTTTCTTCGACCAGGGCGATGAGCAGCATCTGATGATCTGGATGGGCCGCCACATCGCTTACCACACCGGCACCGTCACGCCGACCGACAACGGCATGCGTTCGGTCAGCGTGCAACAACTCATGACATGGAAGGACACCCGATGGATACCCGACGAATCCAACCCCAACTTTATCGGCATCTATCGGCTGCACTTTCTCTCTCGATGAAGGCCAACGCGATGCGTGTTCTGCGCCGTACCCCGTTACTGGCCCTGTGCGCGGCGTTGTTGCTGCCGTTCGGTGCCCAGGCCGATGACAGCGTCGAGCCGAGTGGCTACACGCCGCTGGCCGGCGAGTCGTTCTTCCTGCTCGCCGACAGCAGCTTCGCCACCGACGAGGTGGCCCAGGTGCGTCTCGAGGCGCCGGGCCGCGACTACCGCCGCTACCGCATGGAGCCCTATGGCGGTGTCGACGTGCGCGTCTACCGCATCGAGCAGCCGCTGGAGTTTCTCAAACGGCAGAAGAACCTGCACCGCGTGGTCGCCGAGGGGCAGTTCAAGGGCGAAGGCCTGTCCAACACCCTCAGCTACCTGTGGGACAACTGGTACCGCAAGTCGCGGCGGGTGATGCAGCGCGCGTTCTCCTTCGAGTCGCGCCAGCAGGTCACCGAGGAAGTGCCGGAGCTGAAGATGGGCCGCGCGATTGCCGAGCCGACCCAGTTCGACGCACAGCCGCAGTTCGCGCCGATCAAGGGCCTGCCGTTGATCAGCCAGTTCCGCTACCCGCTGTGGGATGCCAAGCCGATCGAACCACCGAAGGGCGTCGAGCTGGCCGGCTCGTCCAGCCAGTTCACCAACGTCATGCCGGGCAACGTGTACATCCCGCTGGGCAAGCTCAAGCCGGGCCTGTACCTGGTCGAGGCGCTGGTCGGCAAGTTCCGCGCGACCACCATGGTCTTCGTTTCCAACACCGTGGCGGTGAGCAAGATCGCCGGCGACGAGCTGCTGGTGTGGACCGCACGCAAGCATGAAGGCAGCGCCGTGGCCGCGGCCAAGGTGCTGTGGAGCGACGGCATCGGCGTGATGAGTAGCGGCAGCACCGACCAGCAGGGCCTGCTGCGCCTGAAGCACAGCAGCCCGGAGCGTTCCTATGTACTCGGCGAGGATGCCGAGGGCGGCGTGTTCGTCTCGGAAAATTTCTACTACGACAGCGAGATCTACGACACCAAACTCTACGCCTTCACCGACCGCCCGCTGTATCGCCCGGGCGACTGGGTCAACGTGAAGATCGTCGGCCGCGAGTTCAAGAACGCCCGTGAGTCGGTGGCGCCGAACAGCGCACCGGTCAGCCTCAGCGTGCTGGACGCCAGCGGTACCGTGTTGCAGACCCTCGACCTGGCCCTGGATGGCAAGGCTGGCACCAACGGCCGCTTCCAGCTGCCGGTCAACGCCGTAGCCGGTGGCTACGAACTGCGCTTCACCTACCGCGACCAGGCCTACAGCAGCGCCTTCCGCGTCGCCGAGTACATCAAGCCGCACTTCGAGGTGTCGCTGGACCTGAGCAAGGCCGATTTCCGTACCGGCGAGGCGATCACCGGCAATCTGGTGCTGCTCTACCCGGATGGCAAGCCGGTGCAGGAAGCGCGTCTGCAACTGAGCCTGCGCGCGCAGCAGCTGTCGATGATCGACAACGAGCTGCAGTACCTCGGCCAGTTCCCCGTGGAGCTGAGCAGCACCGAGCTGCAGACCGACGACCAGGGTCGCGCCGCCATTGAACTGCCGGCCGCGGACAAGCCGAGCCGCTACCTGCTCACCGTGTTCGCCAGCGACGGCGCGGCCTACCGAGTCAAGACCAGCAAGGAAATCCTCATCGAGCGTGGCGCCGCGCGTTATCGCCTGAGTGCGCCGCAACGCTTCAGCGCGGTCGGTGATCAGGTGGCGTTCAGCCTGCGCGCCGAGCAACCGACCGAACACAAGCCGGCCCGCTACGAGTGGGTGCGCCTGGAAGACCAGAGCAAGGGCGACGGCACGCTCGCCGCCGACGCCCAGGACTTCGCCATCGCCTTCGAGCGTCCCGGCACCTACAGCATCACCCTCAAGGACCAGCACGGCCTGATCCTCGGCGCCACCGGCCACTCGGTCAGCGGCGATGGCATCACCTCGGTGGCCGGCACCGTGGAAGTGGTGCTGGACAAGGCCGAGTACGCCCAAGGTGACGAAGCCCTGGCGCTGATCACCTTCCCCGAGCCGGTCAGCGATGCGCTGCTGACCCTGGAGCGCGATCAGGTCGAGGCCACCGCGCTGCTGTCCCAGGGCGGCGACTGGCTGAAACTGGAGAAGCTCAACGACACTCAGTACCGCGCACGCATTCCGGTGCAGGCGGCGTTCGCGCCCAACCTGACCTTCTCCGTGCTCTACACCAAGGGCGGCGACTACAGCTTCCAGAACGCCGGGATCAAGGTTGCCCAGCCGCAGGTCGAGATCAACATCGTCGCCGACAAGGAGCAGTACCAGCCGGGCGAGACCGTGACCGTCGACATCGACACGCGCTTCGCCGGCAAGCCGAGCGCCACGCGCCTGACGGTCAGCGTGGTGGACGAGATGATCTACGCGCTGCAGCCGGAGATCGCCCCGGGCATCGACCAGTTCTTCTACCACCCGCGCCGCAACAACGTACGCACCAGCGCCAGCCTGGCGTTCATCAGCTACGACGTGGCCCTGCCGGGCACGCCGACCGCCCCCGGTCGCGCCAACCGCAGCGAGCGTGGGGTCAAGGTGCTCGAGCGGCCGCGCCGCGAAGAGGTCGACACCGCCGCCTGGCAGCCGGACCTGGTCACCGATGCCGACGGCAAGGCGCGTTTCACCTTCCGCATGCCCGACTCGCTGACCCGCTGGCGCATCACTGCACGTGCGGTGAACGACGACGGCCAGGTTGGCCAGAAGAAGCAGTTCATCCGCTCGGAAAAACCGCTGTACCTGAAATGGAGCGGCCCGACCGGCTTCCGTACCGGCGACAAGCCGGCGCTGGGTATCTTCGTCTTCAACCAGGGCGAGGACGGCAGCAAGGCCGAACTGCTGACCCGCTACGCCGGGCAGGAAAAACGCACCGAGCTGCAACTGGCCAAGGGCATCAACTACGTGCCGTTGGCCCAGGATGCCCTGGCCGGTGGCGAGTGGGCCGCCGAACTGCAGCAGGACGGCAAGGTCGTCGATGCGCTCGGCGTTACCCTGCGCACCACTGCCGCCGGCTGGCAGGACCTGCAGACCACGCGGCTGACGGCGAACGCCGGTGCCAATCAGCTGAGCCTGCCGGACGACGCCAGCGACGTCCGCCTGCGCCTCGACGACAGCGCCCAGGGCCTGTTCAACAACAACCTCGACGCGCTGCTGGATTACCCCTACGGCTGCGTCGAGCAGACCGCCAGCCGCCTGCTGCCGCTGAGCCTGGCGTACCCGACGCTGGCCAAGGGCGAGGCGCGCATCGGTGACCGCCTACGCCTGATCATGCAGAACAGTCGCCTGCGCCTGGTGCAGATGGCCGGCCCCGACGCGACCTTCACCTGGTGGGGCGATGGCGCCCAGGAAGATGCCTTCCTTACCGCCTACGCCTACTACGCCGACTGGCATGCCAGCCGCGCGCTGAACATCAGCCTGCCAGCCGATCACTGGCAACGCGTGCTGGATATCTACGCCAAGCAGGCGGCGACCACGCCGCTGCTGCAGCGTGCGCTGATCCTGTCGTTCGCCCGCGAGATGCAGCTGCCGGTGAGCAGCCTGGTGGAGGGCCTGATGGCCGACCTGGGCAATGCCGGCAAGGGCGAGGAGGAGACGGCGGGCGACGATGGCACGACCAGCCTGGTCATGGCCGAGCCGGACTCCACCCTGGGCCTGGCCATCGCCCGCCTGCTCACTGCCGACCTGGCGCGGCAGAGCCAGGTGGCGCTGGTCGAGGCCTTCGGTGAACAACTGGGCCAGGCCGGCCAGGTGCTCGACGCCAGCCGTCATCCGTTCGCTGAAACCGTCAAGCTGATGCTCGCCCCGCGCGACCAGGCCCGCACCGTGGCCCTGCTGCAACGCCTGGCGCCGGAGCAGTCGACCCTGGAGCGCGCCCTGGCGCTGACCTGGCTCAAACATGCAGTCGAGCAAGCGCCTGTCGGTGAGGCACCGAACCCTGGCGCCGGCTGGCAGCAGAAGCAGGGCAGCAGTGGCGAGCGCTACTGGCAATGGCAGGGCGAAGGCCTGCCAACTGCCCTGGAACTGCCACAGGACCTGGCCCAGCCGCTGGATGTGGCGCTGAGTTTCCGCAGCGCCCAGGCGGCCGCGAGCAACCTGTCGGTGAGCGTCAGCCGTCGCCTGCTGCGCCTGGTGCCGGGTGAGAAGGCCTTCGAGTTCAGTGTCGAGGAGGTGGGCGACGCGCCGATTTCCAGCGACAACCTGTACCTCGACGAAGTGACTCTGGAGGCCGACGGCGAGCGTCCGCTGCGTTATGGGCTGCTGGAAGTGCCGCTGCCGCCGGGCGCGGATGTCGAGCGCACCACCTGGGGCATTCAGGTCAGCGGTCTGGGCTCGGAAGAGGCCGCGCCGCTGGAGAAGGCGCGCCATGAACCGGGCCAGCTGCTGTATGCGCTGCCGGTCGACAGCCTGCAGGGCACGCTGGTGTTCCGTCACCTGGTGCGCTTCTCGCAGAAAGGCGAGTTCAGCCTGCCGCCGGCACGCTACCAGCGCATGTACGCGCCGCAGGATCAGGCGCTGGAAGCCAAGCCGGCACTGGCCGAGCTGCGGGTCGAGTAATCCCGTGCGCCTGGGCTGGTTGCTGCTGGTGCTGCTGCCCCTGCTCGGTGAAGCGGGGGAGCCGCCGTTGCAACTGGCGCTGCGCGGCAGTCAGGGCGATCAACTGATCAGCCTCAGCCCGCAACAGGTGCTGGCGCGCACGGCGTTGCCGGGTGAGCTGCAGGCACCGCTGGGCAGCCTGTGGAAACTCTTCGTCTACGCCTACCTGGTCGACCAGCAGCGCGCGGAGCCACCCTATGTGTGCAAGGGCCAGGACCGCGACGAGGTGTACTGCTGCGCACCGGGTGAAAGCATCGAGCGCGACCGCGCGTTGGCGCAGTCCTGTGGCCTGTACTTCGAGCCTGCGCGCTTGCAGCTGGATGCGGCCGAGTGGGCGCGCTACTGGCAGGCGCACGCCGCGCCGCTCTGGTTGCAGGACCTCGGGCAGCTGAAGCCGGAAAAACGCATCGCGGTTGCCGAGCTGCTCGATGTGCTGGCGCAGCTGCCGGCTCAGGAGCAGGCGCGCACGGTGCTGCTCGACGTGCTGCTCAAGGCGCCGGAAGGCAAGGCGCTGAGTGCCCTGGGCGGGCGTCTGCGGGTGAAGACCTGGAGCTGGCTGGCCGAGCACGACAACCAGGCGCGTCAGGGTGGTTTCGCTGGCTGGCTGACTGACGGCTCGCCGCTGTGGGTCGGTGGTCCGGGAACCAGCCAGAGCATTCTCGTGCGCTACGGCGAGGTGCTCGACGGTGCACTGCCGACTCCCTGGCCGGGCGATGCCGGTACCTGCGTCGAAGTCGAGCTGTTCAGCCGTTACCCGCTGCGCGAGGTGCGTCAGACGGGCTCGGCGCAGGCGGTGCCGGCCGGTGCACTGCGTGGTCACTACGAGGTCGAGTTCGCCAACGGCAACCGTCTGCCCATCGAGAGCACCGGAGAACTGTTCCTCGCCCGCAGCGCGGATCATCTGCAACTGATCGCGCGCCTTTCGCGTGAGGACTACGTCGCCCGAGTGCTCGACCGTGAAGCCAATGCGCAGCCGGCAGAAGCGGCCAAGGCCCTGGCCATCGCGATCCGCACCTACCTGCTGCAGAGCGCGCAGCGCCGCGGCGAATGCCTGGCGATTGGCGACAGCAGCGCCAGTCAGCGCGTGGCGCCGCGCCCGGCTTCGGCGGCGGCGCGGCAGATCGCGGCCTGGACCGACGACCTGGTGCTGGCCGGCAGCCCGGTCACCTACCACTCCGACCAGCCCGGGCGTGATCGCCTGGCCTGGCAGCAGGCGGTCGAACAGGCCGCCAGCGGCATGCGCTACGACGCCATTCTGCTGCGCGCCTACCCACGCGCCAGCCTCAGTCGCTGGGACAAGCCGGTCGCCGCCTGCCAGCCACTCGCTGCTGCCGAGGCCTGGCTGCTGGCACAGCAGCGCCAGTGGCGGCCGCGCCTGGATGGTGAGCCGGGCTACAGCGAGACGCGCCAGTTCGCCGTCTGCCAGCTGGTGTCCGGGCGCCCCTATGTCGACCGCGAGCGGCGGCGCATCTTCGTGCGCGGCCTGCATTCGCTGCAGGACCGTCTCGACCTGACCCACGAATACCTGCACCTGGCCTTCGAGGCCCACCCCAACGGCCAGGATGAAGACTATGTCGAAAGCCTCGCCCGCCACCTACTTCTGGAATAGTCCCATGCGCGCTCGTCTCTCCGTCACCGCAACCCTGCTGGCCAGCCTATTGCCGCTGGCCAGTACGCAGGCCGCCGACCAGGTGCGCATCGATACCCCGGTCGCCGGCTGGCGCCAGGGCTCCGGTGAAGGCGCGCGCTTCATGCAGCAGGTCAACTACCCGGCGTCGTCGGTCAACGTCGCTGCCGACCAAGCGCAGACCGCGCGCATCAGCGGCTCGATCCAGGCGCAGCCGAAGGCCGACGCCGGCCCGGCGCGGCTGATCGTCAACGGCATCAGCATGCCGCTCAAGGTGCAGGAAGACGGCCGCTTCGACCGCCCGTTCGTGTTTCCCGCCGGCAGCAACAGCGTGGAAGTGCGCAGCCCAGACGGCAGCGGCAAGCGTCGTGTGCAGTTCTACAACGGTGGCAGCGGCGAGACGCCGGCCAGGCTGCGCGTGGTGCTGTCGTGGGACAGCGACAACACCGACCTCGACCTGCATCTGGTCACGCCCGATGCCGGGCATGTCTGGTACGGCGAGCGTGGCCTGGCCAACGGCGCGGCGCTGGATGTCGACGTGACCACCGGCTACGGCCCGGAAATGATCGCCTCGCCGACCCCGCTCAAGGGCCAGTACCTGGTCTACGTGAACTACTACGGCGGCGGCTACCGCGACGGCGACGCGGCCCAGGCGCTGACCACCGCGCAGCTCACGGTGATCAGCGAAGAGGGCACGGTCAACGAGAAGCAGGAGTCGTTCATCGTGCCGATGCGCACGCCAGGCGAGCTGACGCTGGTGAAGCGTTTCAGCTATCCATAACGCATGAGGGGCGCGCGCACCCCGATAAGCCGCCTCGCGAGTTCACCACGGCGCTTATGGCGCGTAGGGTGCTGTCCGCCTGGCGATCAGGCGTGGTCGGCCTGCCAGGCGTCGATCACTTCCTGCGCCGCGCGGAAGGCGTCGATAGCGGCTGGCACGCCGGCATACACCGCGCAGTGCAGCAGGGTTTCTCTGATCTCTTCCACCGTGCAGCCGTTGTTCAGCGCGCCACGCACGTGGCCATTGAGTTCCTGCGGGCATTTCAGCGCGGTGAGGGCGGAGAGGGTGATCAGGCTGCGGGTCTTCAGCGGCAGGCCCTCGCGGTTCCACACGCCGCCCCAGGCGTGCTGGTTGACGAAATCCTGCAGCGGCTGGCTGAAGTCGGTGGCGTTGTTCAGGGCGCGGTCGACGAAGCTGTCGCCCATCACCTGGCGGCGTACCTGCTCGCCGGTTTTCGTGTCGCTCATGGTGGCTCTCCGTGGTCAGTCGAGGCTTTGCACGCGCACCGGCACCACGCCGCTGCGCAGCATGTCCAGTTGCTCGGCGGCGCGTTGTGAGACGTCGATGATGCGTCCGCGCCCGTAGGGTCCGCGATCATTGATGCGGACCACCACGGAGCGGTCGTTGTCGAGGTTGGTCACCCGCACCTGGGTGCCGAAGGGCAGGGTGCGGTGCGCGGCGGTCATGGCGTTCTGGTCGAAGCGCTCGCCGCTGGCGGTCTTGTTGCCGTGATGCCGCTTGCCATAGTACGAGGCCTTGCCCTCGGCGCTGTAGCCGGCAGCCGTGCTGCCACCCTGGCCCGTGGGCACCAGGCTGCAGCCGCTGAGCAGGCCGATCATCGTCAGCAGAATCGATAGGCGGCGCATGCGCGGCTCCAGGGCAGTGGTGGGGCGATGTGGCTTTGTACAGCTATCGACGCGTGATGGAAACGGTGAGTGGGTGGATTTGCTGACGCGTATGCGACAACCCCGCAATAGGGTGGATGTTGCGTAGCACATCCCCCAGCGCTGCTGAAAACGCTGAGGTCAGCCGCCCGGCGAATAGCACGACGCCGGGCAAGCCCGGCGTCGTTATCGCAAGCCATCCTGGCTTGTAAGGAAGCCCGGCCCGGCCATCCATGGCCGGTCGTTTGCCGGGCCAACGCAGGCGTTGGCTAGCGCCGCCTCAGCCTTCGAGCTTCTTCTTCAGCAGCTCGTTGACCTGGCCCGGGTTGGCCTTGCCTTTCGAGGCCTTCATCGCCTGGCCGACGAAGAAGCCGAACATCTTGCCGCGCTTGGCTTCGTCGCTGGCGCGGTACTGTTCGACCTGCTCGGCGTTGGCCGCCAGCACGTCGTCGAGCATCGACTCGATGGCGCCGGAGTCGGTGACCTGCTTGAGGCCCTTCTTCTCGATCACCTCGTCGGCGCTGGTGCCTTCGCCGGCGGCCAGGGCCTCGAAGACCATCTTGGCGATCTTGCCGCTGATGGTGTTGTCCTTGATGCGCAGGATCATGCCGCCCAGTTGTTCGGCGGATACCGGCGACTGGTCGATGTCCAGGTTGTCCTTGTTGAGCAGGCTGGACAGCTCGCCCATCACCCAGTTGGCGGCCAGCTTGGCATCGCCACACACGCCGTTGACCGCTTCGAAGTAGTCGGCCAGTTCGCGGCTGGCGGCCAGCACGGTGGCGTCGTAGGCGGACAGGCCGAACTGCGCCTCGAAGCGCTCGCGCTTCTGCACCGGCAGTTCCGGCAGGCTGGCGCGCACGTCGTCGAGGAAGCTCTGCTCGATCACCACTGGCAGCAGGTCCGGGCAGGGGAAGTAACGGTAGTCGTTGGCTTCTTCCTTGCTGCGCATGGAGCGCGTCTGGTCCTTGTTCGGGTCGTACAGGCGGGTTTCCTGCACCACCTTGCCGCCGTCTTCGATCAGCTCGATCTGCCGTTGCACTTCGTGGTTGATGGCCTTTTCGATGAAGCGGAACGAGTTGACGTTCTTGATCTCGGCGCGGGTGCCGAACTCGGCCTGGCCTTTCGGCCGTACCGAGACGTTGCAGTCGCAGCGCAGCGAGCCTTCGGCCATGTTGCCGTCGCAGATGCCGAGGTAGCGCACCAGGGCGTGGATCGCCTTGACGTAGGCCACCGCTTCCTTGGCCGAACGAATGTCCGGCTCGGACACGATTTCCAGCAGCGGGGTGCCGGCGCGGTTGAGGTCGATGCCGCTCATGCCGTGGAAGTCTTCGTGCAGGCTCTTGCCGGCGTCCTCTTCCAGGTGCGCACGGGTGATGCCGATGCGCTTGGTCGTACCATCTTCCAGGGTGATGTCGAGGAAGCCCTTGCCGACGATGGGGTGGTCCATCTGGCTAGTCTGGTAGCCCTTGGGCAGGTCCGGGTAGAAGTAGTTCTTGCGCGCGAAGATGTTGTTCGGCGCGATGTGCGCGTCGATCGCCAGGCCGAACTTGCAGGCCATGCGCACGGCTTCGGCGTTGAGTACCGGCAGGGTGCCGGGCATGCCGAGGTCAACCAGGCTGGCCTGGGTGTTGGGCTCGGCGCCGAAGGTGGTGGCGCTGGCCGAGAAGATTTTCGATTGGGTGCTGAGCTGGGCGTGGATTTCCAGCCCGATCACGGTTTCCCATTGCATGTGTGTCGTCCTCAGAAGCCAGTCGGTGCTTGTTTGTGCCAGTCAGAAACTTGTTGGTACTGATGGGCGACATTCAGCAGGCGACCTTCCTGGAAGTAGGGCGCAAGCAGTTGCACGCCAACCGGCAGACCGTCGACGAAGCCGGCGGGCATGGACAGGCCGGGGATGCCGGCCAGGTTGGCGGTGATGGTGTAGATGTCTTCCAGGTAGGCCGACACCGGGTCTGCATTCTTCTCGCCAAGCTTCCAGGCCAGGTTCGGCGTGGTCGGGCCGAGGATCACGTCGACGTCGTTGAAGGCGGCGACGAAGTCATTCTTGATCAGGCGGCGGATCTTCTGCGCTTTCAGGTAGTAAGCGTCGTAGTAGCCGGCGGACAGTGCGTAGGTGCCGACCATGATGCGCCGCTTCACTTCTGCGCCGAAGCCTTCACCGCGCGAGCGCTTGTACAGGTCTTCGAGGTTGACTGGGTTCTCGCAGCGATAGCCGAAGCGCACGCCGTCGAAACGCGACAGGTTGGAGCTGGCTTCTGCCGGGGCGATCACGTAATAGGCGGGAATCGCGTGCTGCATGTTCGGCAGGCTGATCTCCTTGACCGTGGCGCCGAGCTTTTTCAGCTCCTCGACCACGGCCAGCACTGCGTCAGCGATGCGGCTGTCGAGGCCGGCACCGAAGTATTCCTTCGGCAGGCCGATGCGCAGGCCGGTCAGCGGCTGCTGCAGGGCGGTGAGGTAGTCGTCCACTGGCTGGTCGACGCAGGTACTGTCCTTGGCGTCGAAGCCGGCCATGGCTTGCAGCATCAGCGCGCAGTCCTCGGCGGTGCGCGCCAGCGGGCCACCCTGATCGAGGCTGGAGGCGTAGGCGATCATGCCCCAGCGCGAAACACGGCCGTAGGTCGGCTTGATCCCGGTGAGGTTGGTGAAAGCTGCCGGTTGGCGGATCGAGCCGCCGGTGTCGGTGCCGGTGGCCGCCGGGATCAGGCGCGCGGCAACGGCCGCGGCGCTGCCGCCGGAGGAGCCGCCCGGTACGCGGGACAGGTCCCAGGGGTTCTTCACCGCGCCGTAGTGGCTGGATTCGTTGGCCGAGCCCATGGCGAATTCGTCCATGTTCAGCTTGCCCAGGGTCACGGCACCGGCAGCAGCGAGCTTGTCGACGGCGGTGGCGTCGTACGGGGCCTCGAAGCCGCTGAGGATCTTCGAGCCGCAGCTGGTCAGCACGCCCTGGGTGCAGAACAGGTCCTTGTGGGCGATCGGCGCGCCGAGCAGGGCGCCGGTCTCACCGTTGGCGCGACGGGCGTCGGCGGCCCGGGCCTGGCTCAGGGCCAGCTCTTCGGTGACGCTGATGAAACTGTTCAGTTGCGGATCGAGTTCGGCGATGCGTGCCAGCAGGGTGCGGGTCAGCTCTTCGGCGGAAAACTGTTTGGCGTCGAGGCCGCGGGCGATCTCGGCGAGGGTCAATTGATGCATGGGAAACCCTTTCCTTCTATTCGATGACTTTCGGCACGAGGTACAGGCCGTCCTGTACGGCGGGCGCGATGGCCTGGTAGGCGTCGCGCTGGTTGGTCTCGGTGACCGCGTCGGCGCGCAGACGCTGAGTGGCTTCCAGCGGGTGGGCCAGCGGCTCGATGCCATCGGTGTCGACTGCCTGCATGGCGTCGATCAGACCGAGAATATTGTTGAGGGTCTCGGTGGTTCGTGGAACATCGGCCTCGTTCAGGCCCAGGCGGGCGAGATGGGCGATCTTTTCCACGTCGGAGCGTTCAAGCGCCATCGGGATTCTCCAGGGAGAGGGGCGGGTGACCTAGGGGAGGCAGGTGGGAACGGATGTCGCACACAGCGGTCGAACGCCGCGAATTGTGGGCCGTAAGGCCCGGAAAAGCAGGCAATTTAGCACAACACGCGCCTTGCCCAAAAGGCTGGTCGTTGTTAGAGTTTGCCGCACTTTTTTACCCAGCGTTTTCTCCACGCTCTGCCTAGGGTTCTTATCCCATGTTCAAGAAACTGCGTGGCATGTTCTCCAGCGATCTGTCGATCGACCTGGGCACGGCCAACACCCTTATTTATGTGCGCGAGCGCGGCATCGTTCTCAACGAGCCGTCCGTGGTGGCCATTCGCACCAGCGGCAACAACCAGAAGAGCGTGGTCGCCGTCGGCACCGAAGCCAAGCGCATGCTCGGCCGTACGCCGGGCAACATCGCCGCCATCCGTCCGATGAAAGACGGCGTGATCGCTGACTTCAGCGTCTGCGAAAAGATGCTGCAGTACTTCATCAACAAGGTTCATGAAAACAGCTTCCTGCAGCCGTCGCCGCGCGTACTGATCTGCGTGCCGTGCAAATCGACCCAGGTCGAGCGCCGCGCCATCCGTGAATCGGCCCTCGGTGCCGGTGCCCGTGAAGTGTTCCTGATCGAAGAGCCGATGGCCGCTGCCATCGGTGCCGGCCTGCCGGTCGAAGAGGCCCGCGGTTCGATGGTTGTCGACATCGGTGGCGGTACCACCGAGATCGCCCTGATCTCGCTGAACGGCGTGGTCTATGCCGAATCCGTCCGCGTCGGTGGCGATCGCTTCGACGAAGCCATCATCACCTACGTGCGCCGCAACTACGGTTCGCTGATCGGCGAGTCCACTGCCGAGCGCATCAAGCAGGAAATCGGCACCGCCTACGCCGGTGGCGAAGTGCGTGAAGTCGACGTCCGAGGCCGCAACCTGGCCGAAGGCGTTCCGCGCAGCTTCACCCTCAACTCCAATGAAGTCCTCGAAGCGCTGCAGGAATCCCTGGCGACCATCGTCCAGGCGGTCAAGAGCGCCCTCGAACAGTCGCCGCCGGAGCTGGCCTCGGACATCGCCGAGCGCGGCCTGGTGCTGACCGGTGGTGGCGCGCTGCTGCGTGACCTGGACAAACTGCTGTCGCAGGAAACCGGTCTGCCGGTGATCGTCGCCGAAGACCCGCTGACCTGCGTGGCGCGTGGCGGCGGCCGTGCGCTGGAGATGATGGACCGTCACACCATGGACCTGCTTTCCACCGAGTAAGCCAGACGTGGTACAGCAAAGCCGGAAGCCTTCTTCCGGCTTTCGGTTTTGTGGGGGCGGCACAGTCGCTCCCCACCGGGATTTCCGCCGTTGACTCCGACCATGTCCTAGGGGACCTGCCATCAAGCCGCTATTTGCCAAGGGACCGTCGCTGGGCGTACGACTGCTGGTGCTGGTCGTGCTCTCGGCTGTGCTGATGGTCGTCGATGCGCGTTTCGAGGTGCTGCAGCCGGTGCGCGCGCAGATGGGCCTGCTGGTCAAGCCGGTGTACTGGCTGGCGCGCCTGCCGGTCACCCTGTGGGACAGCGCCACCCAGGAGCTGAGCAGCCGCAGCGAACTGACCGCCGAGAACGAGAAGCTGAAGACCGAGGCTCTGCTGCTGCAGCGCCGCCTGCAGAAGCTTGCTGCGCTCACCGAGCAGAACGTGCGCCTGCGCGAGCTGCTCAACTCCTCCGCGCTGGTCGAGGAAAAGGTCATCGCCACCGAGCTGATCGGCATCGACCCCAACCCCTTCACTCACCGCATTCTCATCGACAAGGGCGAGAAGGATGGCGTGTTCCTCGGCCAGCCGGTGCTCGATGCCCGCGGTCTGATGGGCCAGGTGGTCGAGGTCATGCCCTACGCCGCCCGTGTGCTGCTGCTCACCGATGCCAGTCACAGCATTCCGGTACAGGTCAATCGCAACGGTCTGCGCGCCATCGCCGCCGGCACAGGCAACCCCGAGCGCATGGAGTTGCGCCACGTCGCCGACACCGCGGACATCAAGGTTGGTGATCTGCTGGTCAGCTCCGGCATGGGCCAGCGCTTTCCCGCCGGCTACCCGGTGGCGACCGTCAGCGAAGTGATCCACGATTCCGGCCAGCCGTTCGCCATCGTCCGCGCCGTGCCGACCGCCGCCTTGAACCGCAGCCGCCACATGCTGCTGGTGGAAACCGACCGCCGCAGCGCCGAAGAGCGCGCCACGGCCGCCGCCGAGGCGCAGCAGGCTGCCGACAGTGAAGCCGGCACCGACGGCGCGCAAACCCCGGCGAACCCCGAGACGAATGCCCCGGCGGCTCCGCCTGCTGCACCAGCCGCTGCCCCGGCCGCGCCTGCCGCCCAACCTGCAGCGCCGGCCACTAACCAGGAGGCTCGCTGATGGTGGGTTCACGTCCCCGCAATGGCTGGCTGATCTGGTTCAGCCTGGCGCTGGCGCTGCTGCTCAGCGTGGCGCCGATGCCCAAGTTCATGGAGATCGGCCGTCCGCTGTGGGTTGCGCTGTTCCTCACCTACTGGACGTTGGCGGTGCCGCATCGCGTCGGCATGGCCTCGGCATGGATCTTCGGCCTGCTCGCCGATGTACTCAACGGCACGTTGCTGGGGCAGAGCGCGCTGGTGCTGACGTTAATCATCTTCCTCGTGCTGTCGTTGCACCGGCGCCTGCGCATGTTCCCCATGTGGCAGCAGAGCCTGGTGCTGCTGGTGGTGTTCGGCCTCGCCCAGCTGGTGCAGCTGTGGCTCAACGCGCTGACCGGCAACCGTCAGCCGACCCTGGAATTCGTCTTCCCGGCGCTGGTCAGCGCCTTGCTCTGGCCCTGGGTGTTCGCCATCCTGCGTGGGCTGCAACAGCGCTTCGGCGTGCACTGATCCGGTCGCGGGCCTGCCGCGACCGCCACACTTCGACAGGGAGCTGTCTGCATGGCCACGCTTTACCTGGCCTCGGGGTCGCCCCGCCGCCGTGAATTGCTCACCCAGATCGGTGTGCCCTTCATCACGCTTAGTGCCGCCATCGACGAAAGCCCATTGCCCAACGAGCCTGCGCATGGCTATGTAGAGCGCCTGGCGCTGGAAAAGGCGCGTGCCGGCCTGGCCACTCTGGCCCTGGCGGGCGATGCCGTGGTGCTGGGGGCCGATACCGCCGTGGTGCGCGACGGGCAGATTCTCGGCAAGCCGCAGGACCGCGCCGAGGCGTTGGCGATGCTGGCGTCGCTCTCGGGACGTGAACACCAGGTGCTGACTGCGGTCGCATTGGTCAGCGCCACGCGCAGCAGCGCCCAGGTGGTGACCAGTCAGGTGCGTTTCCGCCCGCTGCAGCCCGGCGAAGCCGAGGCCTATTGGGCCAGCGGCGAGCCGCAGGACAAGGCGGGCAGCTATGGTATTCAGGGGTTGGCGGCGATTTTCGTCAGCCAGCTGCAGGGCAGCTATTCGGCAGTGGTCGGGCTGCCCCTGTGCGAGACCGCGCAGATGCTCAACGAATTCGCAATTCCGTGCTGGCAGTCGTTGCCGGTCAACAGTTAAGAAGTGGCCGCAGCGTTCGAGCGGTCGTTTCATCGCGCAGAGTGGGATGCATGAGCGAAGAGATCCTGATCAACATCACGCCGATGGAGTCGCGCGTGGCGGTGGTGGAAAACGGTGTCCTGCAGGAAGTGCACGTCGAGCGCACCCAGCGCCGCGGTATCGTCGGCAACATCTATAAAGGCAAGGTCGTGCGTGTGCTGCCCGGCATGCAGGCGGCCTTCATCGACATCGGCCTGGACCGCGCGGCGTTCATCCATGCGGCGGAAATCTCCACCCGCGAAGGCAGTGCCGTGGAAAGCATCAGCGCGCTGGTGCACGAAGGCCAGAGTCTGGTGGTGCAGGTGACCAAGGACCCGATCGGCAGCAAGGGCGCGCGCCTGACCACGCACCTGTCGATCCCTTCGCGCTACCTGGTGTACATGCCGCGCACCGCCCACGTCGGCATTTCCCTGAAGATCGAGGACGAAGCCGAGCGCGATCGCCTCAAGCGCGTGGTCGCCGAATGCGTGGCCGCCGAGGGTATCGAGGAGATCGGTGGTTTCATCCTGCGCACCGCCGCCGAAGGCGCGGGGGCCGACGAGATCCTCGTCGACATCCGCTACCTGCGTCGCCTGTGGGAGCAGATCGCCGGGCAGATGCAGACGGCGAAGACGCCGACCGTGATCTACGAGGACCTCAGCCTGGCGCTGCGCACCCTGCGTGACCTGGTCAACCCGAAGATCGAGAAGATCCGCATCGACTCGCGCGAGACCTTCCAGAAGATCACCCAGTTCGTCGACGAACTGATGCCCGAAGTCTCCGACCGTCTAGAGCACTACCCGGGCGAGCGGCCGATCTTCGACCTGTACGGCGTCGAGGACGAGATCCAGCGCGCCCTGGAGCGCAAGGTGCCGCTCAAGTCCGGCGGCTACCTGGTGGTCGACCCGGCCGAGGCGATGACCACCATCGACGTCAACACCGGCGCCTTCGTCGGCCATCGCACCCTCGAAGAGACCATTTTCAAGACCAACCTCGAGGCCGCCACGGCCATTGCCCGCCAGCTGCGCCTGCGCAACATCGGCGGGATCATCATCATCGACTTCATCGACATGGAAGACGAAGAGCACCAGCGTCAGGTCCTGCGCACGCTGGAGAAGCAGCTCGAACGCGACCATGCCAAGACCAACATCATCGGCATCACCGAGCTGGGCCTGGTGCAGATGACCCGCAAGCGCACCCGCGAGAGCCTCGAGCAGGTGCTGTGCGAGCCGTGCAGCAGCTGCCAGGGTCGCGGCAAGCTGAAGACCCCGGAAACCACCTGCTACGAGATTTTCCGCGAGATTCTGCGCGAGGCGCGAGCCTACCAGGCACTGGGTTATCTGGTGCTGGCCAACCAGAAGGTGGTTGACCGTCTGCTCGACGAGGAGTCGGGCAACGTCGCCGACCTGGAGGCCTTCATCGGTCGCACCATCAAGTTCCAGGTCGAGACCATGTACTCCCAGGAGCAGTACGACGTGGTGCTGCTCTGAGATGCGGCTGATCATGCCACGGCGCTGCGCCGCATGAACCGTCTGGGTCGTCTGCTGGTCACCCTGCTGCGCGGTGCGCTGGGGCTCTGCGCGCTGGTACTGGTGCTCGCCGCGCTGTATGTCAGCCTGGGCCGCGAGCTGGTGCCGCTAGTGGCCGAGTACCGAGACGAGGTGCAGGCCAAGGCTGCCACCGCGCTGAACATGCCGGTCAGCATCGGCAGCCTGGAAGGGCGCTGGCGCGGCGGCTCGCCCTTGCTGCTGGCGCACGACGTGATGATTGGCAGCGGCGCCAGCAGCGTACGCCTGGACCAGGTGCGTGTGGTGCCGGATGTGCTCGCCAGCCTGCTGGCGCGCAAGCCGCGGATCGCCCACCTGCAGGTCGACGGCCTGCAGCTGAGCGTGCGCCAGGACGAGAGCGGCGCCTGGCGCGTGGAAGGCCTGCCGACGCGCGATCCGAGCGCGCCGATGGACCCGCAGAAGGTGCTGCAGGGCATGCAGGTGATCGAGCGCCTGTCGCTGCTCGACAGCCAGATCACCCTGGAACCCTTCGAGCAACCGCCGCTGAGTTTTACCTACGCCAACCTCACCCTGCGCAACGGCCCCACGCGCCAGCGCATCGATGCCCGCCTGCTGCTGCCGGACGGCCAGCCGCTGGCGCTGCGCCTGCGCAGCCGGCTGCAGCCCGCGGAGTGGCGCAACAGCGAGGCCGAACTGTACGTCAGCCTGCCGCAGAGCGAATGGGCGCGCTGGCTGCCCAAGGGCCTGACTCGCGACTGGCGCCTGCAGAAGCTGCAGGCCGGCGGCGAGTTCTGGCTGGACTGGAAACAGGGCCAGGTGCAGCGCGCGGTGGCCCGTTTGCATGCCCCCGAACTGGTGGCCGGCTATGCCGAACGCAAGCCGGTGGAGATGCAGGACCTGGTGTTCAGCAGCTATTTCACCCGCACCGAGAGTGGCTTCGACCTGCTCTTCGACTCCCTGGCGCTGAGCCTGGGCGAGACCCGTTGGGGCGACGTGAAACTGGCCGTTGCGCACCGCCTGGCCGCAGGCGAGGAGGACGAGCGCTGGCGCATCACTGCCGATCGCCTGCAGCTCGACCCGCTGGGCGGGGTGATCCAGGCCCTGGCGCCATTGCCGCCGACCGGTGCCGAAGCGCTGCAGGCGCTCAACCCGCGCGGCACCCTGAGCAACATTCAGCTCGACGTGCACCCGACCCGAACCGACGCCAAACGCGTGCAGTACTTCGGCAACCTGACGCGCGTAAGCATCAGCCCGTGGCATGGCATTCCCGCCGTGGAGAACGTCAGTGGCAGCGTGGTCGGCGACATCGAGGACGGCGAAGGGCGTTCGGTCAGCGAGAATTTCGGCCTGCATTTCGACCAGCTGTTTCCCGAGATCTGGCGCTATCGCCAGGCCGCCGCACAGATCAACTGGCACTACGACGCCGAGGGCCTGACCCTGCGCAGCCCGTATCTGCAGGTCGTGGGCGAGGAGGGGCGGATCGCCGGCGACTTCCTCGTGCGCCTGCTCAAGGACCCGGAGCGCGAGGACTACATGGACCTGCGCGTCGGCATCCGCGACGGCGATGCCAAGTTCACCGGCAAGTACCTGCCGACCCTGTCGCCGGGCATGAGCCCCAAGCTCAGCGAGTGGCTGAACACGGCGATTCGGGGCGGCAAGGTCGACGAAGGTTATTTCCAGTACCAGGGCTCGCTGGCCAAGGGCGCGGACGCCGCTTCGCGCGCGCTCAGCCTGTATTTTCGCGTGCACGATGCCGAGCTGGCGTTCCAGCCGGGCTGGCCGGCCCTGCGTGACGCCCGTGGCGAAGTGCTGATCGAAGACAGTGGCGTGCGGGTGCGGGCGCCGCATGGGCTTCTGCTGGAGAGCCAGGTCAGCGATGTCGATGTCGCGGTGCCGCACGTCGACGCGGGGCAGACCAGCCGCCTGTTGATCACCGGCAACCTGCAAAGCAGCGTGCCCGATGCGCTGAAGATCCTGCAGGAAACGCCGCTGGGCACCGCCGACGTGTTCGCCGGCTGGAGTGGCGACGGCGCGCTGCAGGGCAAGCTCGACCTGAACATTCCGCTGGTGCAGGGCCAGCCGCCGGCGGTGAAGGTGGACTTTGCCAGCGACAACGCCAACCTGAAACTGAGTACGTTGAATCTCGACCTGCGCCAGATCAAGGGTGATTTCCGCTACGACACCGCGCGCGGTCTCAGTGCGCCGGATATCCGCGCCCAGGTGTTTGGCCGTGCGGTACGCGGCAAGGCACTGGCCGAGGGCAGCGGCGGCAAGGCGCGCAGCCGCGTCGAAGCCAATGGCCGCGTGCCGCTGAAGGATCTCGCAGGCTGGCTTGGGGCGACCAAGCCGTTGCCGCTCGCGGGGGAAGTGCCCTATGCGCTGAACCTGGTGTTGGACGGTGCCGACAGCCAGCTGCGCATCAACTCCGACCTCAAGGGCCTCGCCGTCAACCTGCCGGCCCCGTACGGCAAGAGCGCCGAGCAGAGCGTGCCGACCAGTTGGCGCATGACCCTGCAAGGCGCCGAGCGCCGCTACTGGCTGAACTACGGTGAGCTGGCCAAGCTGGCCTTCGCCTCGCCCGCCGGGCAGATCATGGAAGGCCGCGGTCAGTTGCGCCTCGGTGGCGGCGACGCCAGCCTGCCGGGCGGCAAGGGATTGCGTGTCGACGGCAGCATCAGCGAGCTGGACTGGAATGCCTGGCAGGCTGCGGTCAAACCCTATACCGGCGAGCAGACCGCGCGCCCGGCCATGCAGGTGTTCCGCGGCGCGGACCTGCGCATCGGCCACTTCGTCGGCCTTGGCCAGGACCTCAAGGACCTGTCGCTGCAACTGGCGCGGGGCGATGGCACCTGGTCGCTGGACCTGGACAGCAGCCTGTTGCAGGGCAATGTCCTGCTGCCCGATGCCAAGGCGGCGCCGATCGTGGTCAACCTGCAGCGCCTGTCCTTTCCGCCGGCGAGACCACCGAGCGAGGAACAGGCGCCAGACGAGCCCGACCCGCTGGCCAGTTTCGATCCGCGTCAGGTGCCTGCCGTGGACGTGCGCATCGACCGCGTGTTGCAGGGCGATCAGCTGCTCGGTGCCTGGTCGCTGAAAGCGCGTCCGAATGCCAACGGCGTGGCCTTCAGCGAGCTGTCCATCGACCTCAAGGGCCTGTTGCTCAAGGGCAGCGGTGGCTGGGAGGGCGCACCCGGTTCGACGACCAGTTGGTACAAAGGGCGCATGGAGGGCAAGGACCTGAGCAATGTGCTGCTCGCCTGGCACTTCGCGCCGAGCGCGACCAGCAAGCGTTTCCGTGTGGATGCAGATGGCCGTTGGCCCGGCTCGCCGGCCTGGTTCAGCCTAAAGCGCTTCAGTGGCAGCCTCGATGCCAGCCTGCGTGACGGCCAGTTCGTCGAGGTGCAGGGTTCGGCAACGGCGCTGCGGGTGTTCGGCCTGCTCAACTTCAACTCCATCGGCCGGCGCCTGCGCCTGGACTTCTCCGACCTGCTTGGCAAGGGCCTCAGTTACGACCAGGTGAAGGGCGTGCTGGTGGCTAACAACGGCGTGTTCGTCACCCGCGATCCGATCAAGATGGAAGGACCGTCCACCGGTCTGGAGCTCGACGGCACCCTGGACATGGTCAAGGACCGTATCGATGCCGAACTGCTGGTGACGCTGCCGGTAACCAACAACCTGCCGCTGGCAGCGTTGATCGTTGGTGCCCCGGCAATCGGCGGCGCGCTGTTCGTCGTCGACAAGCTGCTGGGTGATCGCGTCGCGCGTTTCGCCAGCGTGCAGTACAAGGTCGAAGGCACGATGAAGAACCCCGAGATCACCTTCGACAAGCCGTTCGAGAAACCCCATTGAGGTGATGCCGGCTGACATGGGGTAGCATGCAGGCATCACCCAGTCGGTAGTGTTCATGTCGCTCGCCGTGATTCAGATGGTCAGCCAGGACGATGTGCTGGCCAACCTTGCCACCGCTCGCCGCCTGCTCGAACAGGCCGCGGCCGATGGTGCGCGCCTCGCCGTGTTGCCGGAAAACTTCGCCGCCATGGGGCGTCGCGACCTCGCCCAGCTCGGGCGTGACGAGGTCGCCGGCCTGGGGCCGATCCTGCCGTGGTTGAAACAGACCGCGCGCGACCTCAGGTTATGGATAGTGGCCGGCACGCTGCCATTGCCGCCCGATGACCAGCCCGCCGGCAAGGCCCACGCCTGTTCCCTGCTGGTCGACGAGCACGGCGAGCGCGTGGCGCGCTACGACAAACTGCACCTGTTCGATGTCGACGTGGCCGACTCCCGTGGCCGCTACCGCGAGTCGGACGACTACGCCTTTGGTGCGCGCGTGGTGGTCGCCGATACCCCGGTCGGCCGCCTGGGCCTGACGGTGTGCTACGACCTGCGCTTCCCCGAGTTGTACAGCGCCTTGCGCAGCGCCGGTGCGGAGCTGATCAGCGCGCCATCCGCGTTCACCGCGGTGACCGGCGCGGCGCACTGGCAGGTGCTGGTACGTGCCCGCGCCATCGAGACCCAGTGCTACCTGCTGGCGGCGGGGCAGGGCGGCACTCATCCCGGCGGCCGGGAAACCTACGGCCACTCGACCATCGTCGACGCCTGGGGACAGGTTCTGGCCGAGCAGCCTCAGGGCGAGGCGGTACTGCTGGCATCACGTGACGCCAGCGAGCAGGCGGCGATCCGCCAGCGCATGCCGGTGGCGGGCCACCGACGATTTTTTGCCCCGGCCGATCCAGGGCCGGCGCCTACGGAGACGTTATGAGTGACATGTTGTTATCGGTCAGCGATCACCTGCTGGCCCCCGGCGGTCTGAGCATCGAGCAGTTGCCGAGCATTCTCGGCGAGCTCGCCGGCCCCGGCATCGATGCCGCCGACCTGTACTTCCAGAGCCAGATCACCGAGAGCTGGGTGCTGGAGGATGGCATCGTCAAGGAAGGCAGCTTCCACCTCGATCAGGGCGTCGGCGTACGCGCGCAGTCCGGCGAGAAGACCGGTTTCGCCTACAGCAATGCGATCACCGCCGATGCGTTGAGCCAGGCGGCATGCGCCGCGCGCTCGATCTCGCGTGCCGGCCAGGAAGGCCGCGTGCAGGCCTTCAGCAGCCCGGCGATCACCCCGTTGTACGCAGCGGACAACCCGCTGGAAGTGCTTGATCGGGCGGCCAAGGTCGAGCTGCTCAAGCGCATCGACGTGGCCACGCGGGCGCTCGATCCACGGGTCAAGCAGGTCACCGTCAGTCTGGCCGGCGTCTGGGACCGTATCCTCGTCGCGGCCAGCGACGGCAGCCTGGGTGCCGACATCCGGCCACTGGTGCGCTTCAACGTCAGCGTGATCGTCGAGCAGAACGGTCGCCGCGAGCGTGGCGGTCACGGTGGTGGCGGGCGGACCGACTACAACTACTTTCTGGCAACCGGCGGCCTCTCCGAGGACCGCGCCATGGGCTATGCCCGCGAGGCGTTGCGTCAGGCGCTGGTCAATCTCGAGGCGCAGCCGGCACCCGCCGGGACCTTCCCGGTGGTGATGGGCGCCGGCTGGTCCGGCGTACTGCTGCACGAGGCGGTCGGTCACGGCCTGGAAGGCGACTTCAACCGCAAGGGCAGCTCCAACTACAGCGGCAAGGTCGGCGAGAAGGTCGCCTCCAGCCTGTGCACCATCGTCGATGACGGCACCCTGGCCGGTCGCCGCGGTTCGCTGAGTGTCGACGACGAAGGCACGCCGACCAGCTGCACCACACTGATCGAGAACGGCGTGCTCAAGGGCTACATGCAGGACAAGCTGAACGCCCGCTTGATGGGCGTGGCGCGTACCGGCAACGGTCGCCGCGAGTC